>NZ_BCUZ01000001.1 GCF_001591485.1 Neobacillus fumarioli NBRC 102428
ACACTACCGAAGTTTCGACAATTTTTTTACAGTTTTATTTCTAAAATTTATCATAAATGATTTTTGCGGAAGATGAAAGAAAAAACACGGAAAAACATTTATTGTTAATGTAATAGCGATTTTGGAATTAAATACCTATTATTATATACGAAAAAAGAGAGGAGAAAAGCCTCCTCTCTTTGCTTATTATTGTTTTACAAGCTTTACCATTATACTGGCAATGGCCTGTTGCTCCTGTGGTGATGCAACTGACCACATGTCAGCAAGTACGCGCTCCTGCTCATTTTTAGGATCGACGTTTTTAGCTAAATAGTCGCCAATTTGAACTGCAAGGCTGTTGATCGCACCTTCACTCATGCCTTGACTTTGTGCATGCTGGAGACGATCCCCCAAGAAATCTTGCCATTGATGCCAATTATCTAAAACAGACATATGATTACCTCCTTTAGAATTGTACATGAATTATTTTGCGATGAAAGCACAGGAATTATACAAAGACTTATGAATTTTTTAGGTGTACCAACCGCCATTTACAGCCAGTACTTGTCCAGTAATATAGCTGGAATCATCAGATAATAAAAAGGCAGCAGCCTTGGCGATTTCTTCAGGCATCGCCAGTCTGCCCATAGGAATTTCATAAGCAATCTGAGCTATTTCTTCCTTGGTAAACCCCTCCATCATCCTCGTTTCGACTGCACCGGGGGCAATCGCATTAACCCGGATTCCATTTAGCGCCACTTCTTTGCTGAGAGCTTTTACAAAGGCAATTTGCGCACCTTTGGCAGCCGAGTATGCAACTTCGCAGGCAGCACCGGTTTGTCCCCAAATGGATGAAATGATTATAATATTACCTGATTTCTTAGCAAAAAATTTAGGCAGCAGCTCTTTTGTCAGCATTAAAGGACTTAATACATGAAGCTGCATTAATTCTTCTGCTTCTTCTTGTTTAAGATCCATTAACAAACCATATTGACTATTTCCACTTGCATAAACAAGTGCGTCTAGTGATAAAATTTGTGTACTGATTGTTTTATACCCTTCTGGCTGTGCCAAGTCGGCTTTGATTGGTATGTACTCTCCGCCAAAAGGCATAAGTGTTTGCATTAATTTTTGAATAGATTGTTCATTTTTATTGTAATGTAAATATAAAGAATATCCTTTTTCCGCCAGGTAACACGCCACCGCTTGCCCGATTCCGCCGCTTGCTCCCGTTATTAAGATAAATTTCTCCATATCTTCACTCTTTCTAAAAAAATGGTAAAAAGCGCCGATTTTCTGCGGCGCATTTATCTTCTTTATTATTACTTTTTAGGAACTACTTGACAAACAGAAAAGCGCTCTTCTGAGATCACTTCTTTTGCCAATGTTTGTACATCCGTTAACGTGAGCTTCTCAAGCATAGGGACGACATCAAACAAACTCATTTCATTAAATGCATAACGGGTAAATTGGTTTGCAATATATTCCGGAGAATTTATCGCTCGCAAAAAGGCACCAATTTTCTTCTTCTTCGCTCGATTTAATTGTTCTTCTGTAAAGACATTTCCATTTTTAGCCACCATAAGCATCTTTAGAAGCCTTTCTGCCAACTGGTCAGGGTCGTTCGTGTCACCGCCGATCATTGCAAAGCCAAAACCCTGCTCCTGTGTATAGTCAAAGGAAAAGGTTTCATCCACCAAGCCGGCATTATATAGTTCGTCATAGTTTTTCGAACTTCTGCCAAACAATAAATCCAAAAGAACATTCATTGATAATTCATTTTTTAGCATTTCCTCTCCTGTTTGATCTACATGAAGGGCTTTTATGCCAAACAGACATTTGGATGTTTGAACGTTCATTTGCAGCACCTGTTTCTTTTTAGCTGCATGAGACGGTTCATCAGCAAATTGCCGTTTTATTTCCGGCATATCTTTGTAGTCTTTTTTTGCTTGGTTTTCCTTGACTTGACTCATGATTTTTTCAGGGTCAACAGGGCCGACAATAAACAGCAGCATATTGCTCGGATGATAGAAGGTATGGTAACACTCATAAAGTAAATCCTTTGTAATATGCGAGATGGACTCGATTGTTCCGGCGATATCAATTTTAACTGGATGATTTTGATATAAATTTTGAATTAAGCCGAAATAAAGCCGCCAATCAGGATTATCATCGTACATTGTAATTTCCTGGCCAATAATCCCTTTTTCTTTTTCCACTGTTTTTTCGGAAAAATAAGGATCTTGAACAAAGTCAATCAATGTTTCGAGATTTTTCTCTACATCTGAAGTACTTGAAAACAAATAAGCTGTTCTGGTAAACGAAGTAAAGGCGTTTGCAGAAGCTCCTTGCCTAGAGAACTGCTGAAAGACATCTCCGTCTTCTTTCTCAAATAATTTATGCTCCAAAAAGTGAGCAATGCCATCCGGCACTTTAACATATTCGTTTTTTCCAAGTGGAACAAAGGTATTATCGACCGAACCATATTTCGTCGTAAACGTGGCATATGTTTTATTAAAGCCCTTTTTCGGTAAAATATAGACATTAAGTCCATTGGGGAGTTTTTCATGATAAAGTTCTTCTTGAAGTTGGTCAAAAAGAATTCTCTCCATTATTTGCCCGCCTCCATTCCCGTTAAGAAATAAATCGTATCCAGTTCTATTTTTTTGGCAACGTCGACAATTTCTTCTTTTGTTGCTTTTTGCATTGCCGTCAGCCAGGTTTCCAATTTAACATCTGTATGCGCCACGACATTATGATAAAGAAGTTCAATTAGTCCTTTCGCCGTATCAAGTGTTTCGAGAATTTGATTTTGAATGACCGCTTTGGTTTGCTCCAATTCCTGTTCGGTAAAATCCCCTTTTTTCATTGCCTCCATTTGTTCATGAATAATTCCAACAGCTTTGTCATAATTTTTGCTGTCTATTCCTGACATTACCATCATTAGACCTTTATGGCTTTCAAGCCGGCTGGCTGCATAATATGCAAGACTTGCTTTTTCTCGAACACTAATGAACAGCTTGGAATGGGAGAAACCTCCAAATATGCCATTGAACACTTGTAATGTAAAATAATCAGCATCTCCATAACAGACATTTGTTCTGTAGCCGATATTTAATTTTCCTTGTTTAATATCCTGTTCTTCTTTTACTTCATTGACATTTGATCTTTTTTGCACATCGACTGTTTCAGCCTTTTTCGGTGTTCGAGCGTTAAAATGAAGTAAGTCATGCGCAAGTTTTTTTACCTCTTCTTCGTTTACATCACCAACCACGTAAAGGTCCATTTCATCTTCTCGAAAAGCCTTTTGATAATACTCATATAAATTCTGAGGTGTAATCTGATCAACTTCCGTTGCCACGCCGTTTACCTGCAAGGCATAAGGCTCGCCTTTACACATTTCTTCGATTAAGCGGACATTGGAATAACGCATTTTGTCATCATAAATAGACTGAATTCTCTGCTTTTGTGTCCGTTTCTCTTTCTCAACTGTTTCTTGATCAAATGCATTTTTCGATACATTTGGTTTTGTTAAAATTTCCGCTAATAGTTCAAATCCTTTTTTCAACAATGGACTTGGGTCATTTAAAAACTTTTCATTCGCAATTTCGAGTAAAAAGCTCATAATATGATATTCGCCTTTTTTCGCTAAATCAACATATAAAGTTGCACCATAGAGATCATCCAAGTAAGAGCGGAGTGCCGTTGTCGTTGGATGGGCTGCTGAACTTGCCTGAAGTACATGAGGAAGCAGTGCTCTTTTGGTAACATCCTCTTTCGTTAATGGTGCTTTCATTCTCCAAACAATTTGGTTCGTTTTGTATTTATCCGTTTCCACCAAATGGAGTTTATACCCTTGCATTTGTGTAATTTTTTCCTCTGGAGCGGTCATTATCGTTCCTCCTTAATAAAAAGACCTTTTCTTATCATATGTAAGTAATTTTCTATTTATTTTTTTCCTTTCTAAAATAAACCTATACTTATTACTATAATTTTCCTTGCAGTTATAAATCAAGAAAAAAAGAACCCCCAAATTTTCTTTGAGAGTTCTTCCGCTGTTTAACGGCTTCCCTTAATATAATGAACACCATCTGCCTTCGGTGCTTCGGCGCGGCCAATAAATCCCGCTAGTGCCAATATGGTCAATACATATGGTGCAATTAGCAAATATACGCTTGGAATAGACTTTAAGAACGGCAGACTTGAGCCAATGATACTCAAACTTTGAGCAAAACCAAAGAAAATCGCCGCTCCCATGGCGCCAAGCGGATGCCACTTCCCGAAGATCATCGCGGCTAGCGCCATAAAACCTTGTCCACTGATGGTGGCATGGCTGAAGTTAGAAGAGATCGCTTCTGCATATACACCGCCGCCGATTCCGCCTAATGCTCCTGATAAAATAACACCAATATAACGCATTTTTGTAACATTAATTCCCATCGTATCTGCTGCCATCGGATGTTCACCAACAGAACGAAGCCTTAAACCAAATGGGGTTTTATAAATAATATACCAAGCAATTATTGCTACGATAATCGCTAGAAAGGAAACCCAATAAGTGTTTTGAAAAAAGATCTTTCCGATAATTGGTATATCTTTTAAGACTGGGATATCAATTTTATTAAAGCCTTTTTGAATAATATCAGTTTCACCTTTATTGTAGATGAATTTTACTAAAAATAGTGTTAATCCCGTTGCTAATAAGTTAATCGCTACACCTGATACAGTATGATCCGCTCTGAAAGTAATAGCAGCAACGGCATGAAGAAGTGAAAATACTGCCCCGGCCAGCATCGCTACAAGCAAAGCAATCCATGGTGTGGCATTTCCAAATACATGAACAAATGTCAGATTAAAAACAATGGAAGTAAATGCACCAACCCACATCAAACCTTCAAGACCAATATTGATAACCCCGGATCGTTCTGAGAAAACTCCGCCTAAAGCAGTAAAAACAAGCGGAGCAGCCCAAAGCAATGTAGAAGGAACGATGATCATTAATATCTGCATGAAGCTCATTTACTTCGCCTCCTTTTTACTAATCCGTTCAAGAAATACTCTGATGATATAACTTGCTGCAACGAAGAATACAATTAGGGCGATGATAATATCCACAAGCTCATTTGGCACACCTGCCGCAAGAGGCATATTTAACGCTCCAACTTCTAATGCTCCAAATAGACATGCTGCGAAAAATACGCCTAACGCCGTATTACCACCTAATAGAGCAACTGCAATTCCATTAAAACCGACTCCGGTAAACGAGCTTTTCATTGCAATATAGCCAAAGGTGCCCAAACCTTCCATTGCTCCTGCTAACCCTGCAAAAATTCCAGAAATAACCATAGACAAAATAATATTTTTATTAACACTCATTCCGGCATAATGCGCTGCATCCTGGTTAAAGCCAACTGCTCGCAGTTCAAACCCTCTTGTTGTTTTCTCCAACAAAAACCACATAATAAAACAGCAAATAATGGCAATCACAATCCCCCAGTGAAGCCGGGAATTCTGAGTTAAACTTTGCAGCCAAGGAGAGGCAAGCGATGCAGAATCCGGAACATTGCCTGTCCTCTCTTTCCCATTTGTCAGGACGTTTTGAATAACATAATTGCATACATAAAGTGCAATATAGTTCATCATGATTGTGACAATCACTTCATGAACCCGAAAACGGGCTTTTAAAAGGCCTGGAATAAAGGCCCACAGTGCACCCGCAACCATCGCAGAGATGATGGCAAGCGGCAGGTGAATAAATTTCGGAAGGTGGAAAGCTAGTCCAACCCAAACGGAAGCGAGCCAGCCGACAAGAAATTGGCCCTCGACACCGATATTAAATAAGCCGACACGAAAAGCAAAGGCGACAGCAAGACCAGCTAAAATATATGGAGTGATCTGCCTGATTGTTTCACCTAAATAATATGGATTACCCAATGCTCCTTCCCATAATGCCGCATAAGCATCAAGGGGATTATAGCCGGTCACAATCATGATAATGGTTCCTACTATTATTCCCAGCAATAACGCAATAATTGGTGTTAATATATTTTTCAAGCGTTTAGACATGTGTTTCTTCCCCCGCTTCTTTGCGACTCGATCCTGCCATTAACAAACCTAATTCTTGCTCATTTGTTTCTTTCGGATCCACAATCGCTACGATTTTTCCTTCATAAATAACCGCAATTCGATCGCTGACATTCATGATTTCGTCTAATTCAAAAGAAACAAGCAAAACTGCTTTTCCGCGGTCGCGCTGTTCAATCAGCCGCTTGTGAATAAATTCAATCGCCCCAACATCCAAACCGCGTGTCGGCTGTGCAGCAATTAACAGATCAGGATCACGATCTACTTCTCGCCCGATAATCGCTTTTTGCTGGTTTCCTCCGGAAAGGGCACGGGCCAATGTATATTCGCTCGGTGTCCGTACATCGTATTCAGCAATTAACTTTTTCGCTTTACTATAAATCTCCTTGAAATTTAAAATACCATTTTTCGAAAACGGTTTTTTGTAATAAGTTTGCAGCACCATATTTTCCCCGATTGGATAGTTCAATACTAACCCATGCTTATGTCTGTCTTGCGGAATATGACCGACGCCAGATTCTGTAATTTTCCGCGGCGTGAGACCGGTTAATTCTTTGCCGTTTACTTTAATGCTGCCGCTTGTCGCCTTTCTCAAACCAGTTATGGCTTCAATAAATTCTGACTGGCCATTGCCATCAACCCCGGCAATCCCGACAATTTCGCCGGATCGGATCGTCAAATTCAATCCATTTACGGCAGTTACCCCTCGGGAATCTTTCACCACCAAATCTTTCACTTCTAGTACAGGCTGTTTGGGATCGGCTTTCCTTTTTTCCGTCTTAAATACTACTTCACGTCCAACCATAAGGCTCGCAAGCTCATTTGGATTGGTTTCACTGACGTTAACTGTACCGATACCTTTCCCTTTGCGAATAACAGTGCAGCGATCTGCCACTTCCATAATTTCTCTCAATTTATGAGTAATTAGAATAATGGACTTTCCTTCTTGAATAAGCGTTTTCAAGATTTGCATTAATTCTTCAATTTCTTGCGGGGTTAACACAGCCGTCGGTTCATCGAAAATTAAAATTTCTGCACCACGATACAATGTTTTTAAAATTTCAACCCGCTGCTGCATACCGACGGAAATATCAGAAATTTTCGCCTGAGGATCGACTGCCAGACCGTATCGCTCGGAAATTTCCCGAACTGCTTGTTCAGCTTTTTTCAGATTAATCCGTCCACCCGAGGTAATTTCTCTACCAAGGATAATATTCTCCGTTACAGTAAACTTTTCCACTAACATAAAGTGCTGATGAACCATTCCAATCCCAAGATCATTAGCAATATTGGGGTTGGAAATTTTCACAGGTTTCCCATTTACGCGAATTTCCCCTTGTTCTGGCTGATATAACCCAAACAATACATTCATTAAGGTAGATTTTCCTGCGCCATTTTCCCCAAGCAAAGCATGGATTTCTCCTTTTCTAACTTGGAGAGTAATATTATCATTTGCTACAAAGTTGCCAAATTCCTTGCGAATATTCAGCATTTCGATTACATATTCCATTTTCTCACTTCCTTTTAAAGGTATAAAAAGCAAGCAAATCAGTAGTAAGAGGTCAGACCTTTATAAATTTTAAAAAAAAAAACAATTTCTAAAACCCTAAGTGAAAAACAGAAAATCTTCTGCTTTTCAATTAAGGTTTTAGTTTTAAACTGAGGATAGGGCAGAAGCTGCCCCCCTCCTCATTCAAAACAGTACTATTGTTTTGGATTGAATTTCTGTAATTCTGCACGTGTTGCTGGAACTTTTACAGCACCAGACTTAATTTTAGCTGTCCAGTCACTAACTGCTTTTTCAATTGCGGCTTTTGCTGGATCATCCGGATTAATTGGTGCAAGTCCAACACCATCTTCAGCCAGACCATAAACTGTTGTTTTACCGCCAGGGAACTGACCGTTCATTGTTTTGGTTGAAAGGTCTTTTACAGCGTTATCTACGCGTTTCATTGCCGAGGTAATGATTACGTTTGTTTGTTTACCGCCCGCAGTAACAACCCCTTCTGCGCTTTGGTCAGAGTCTACGCCAATAGCCCAGATTTGCTGGTTCGGATTTTTCGCTTTGCGGTCACGGGCTTCTTTAAATAGACCATTACCAGTGGCACCGGCAGCAGCAAAGATTACATCATCACCGGATGAATACATTCTAGAAGCAATCGCCTGACCTTTTGCTGCATCAGTGAAGCTCGATGCATATTGAATGTCAACTGTAGCTTTTGGATTGGAGGCTTTTACACCAGCAACAAATCCTGATTCAAAGCGCTCAATTACTGCACTTTGCATACCGCCAATAAAGCCTATTTTATTTGATTTCGTTGTTAAACCTGCAGCTACCCCTGCCAAGAAGGAACCTTCATTTTCTTTGAAAAGAATGCTTGCAACATTCGGTTCTTTTACTTCATCGTCAACGATTGCGAATTTAGTGTTAGGGATTTGTTTGGCAATTTTATCAACGTCTTTTGACATCATAAAACCAATACCAAACACAAGATTAAAACCTTGGTGAGCTAAATTATTTAAGTTTGTGGCATAGTCAGCGTCTGATTGAGATTGAAGATAATCATATCCGCCTGTGCCTTTTTTCATATTGTGCTCTTTACCAAATTCTTGAAGTCCTTTCCAAGCAGATTGGTTAAAGGATTTGTCATCAATACCGCCAACGTCTGTTACCATACCAACAGAAAACGCTTTTTTATTGTCCTTATTTTTTGGAGCTGCGTTATCATTTGTCTTTCCACAAGCACCTAGAAGTGTTCCCGCAGCAAGGACAAATGATAATGCTAATCCCATTTTACGTTTTTTCATGGTTTGACCCCCTATTTGGTTTGTTTGATCTAGCAGAAATGTGTTAAGAAAAGGATTGGGATTGGTATCGGTTTCATTAGTAACAAGGAACGTTATACACGTTTCCTTAAAACATGAAAACTGAATTTATCCGCCTTAAAATAGTTTACCGAATAGAGGATTGATTTATCCATTTCATCGTAATGCATTTGTTTTAACACTAACAACGCTGTTTCCGGGTCACATTCCAAAATCGGGGAAATCTTTTCATGATAGCCGATTGGCTCAATTTGAGCAACCGCATATGTAATACGACGATTTGCCTCTTGATCCAAGATGTTAAATAGAGATTCACCTTTATGTGTGAAGGTTTCAGGCAAAAGTTGTTTAGGCATTTTGTCAATACAGAAAACAACAGGTTCTCCATTTGCGGTTCTTACCCGTTCTATCACAATAATTTCCTCGTTTGCGGAGCATGAAAACCGGCGAATATCCTCTTCGGTTGGTCTTTGAATTGATGACCTTAGGAAAATGGTTCCAGGTTTCATCCCGGCTTGTATAATCATGTCAGTGACACTTTTTAATTGCTCGATACCTGAGGTAAACAATGGTTTGGCATTCACGAAAGTTCCAACACCATGTCGGCGAATAATGACATTCTCTTCCTCTAAAATTCGGAGAGCCTCACGCAGGGTTGCCCTGCTCACACCAAGTTGTTTGGCAAGATCGAATTCGGAAGGCAATTTTTCTTTCTGTTTATACACCCCCTGTTCAATATCTTGCTTCAGACGATCAATTACTTGTAAATATAAATGCCGGTTATCTGACTTAATTGACATGCTGCTTCCTCCAGCCTTTTCCCTAAGACATCAGACCTCTGATATCATTCCTGCTAATCGAAATAATCTTAACATGTTTTACTTGATAAATAAATAGTAATTCTTGATTTTTGTCGAAAAAAGACCTAAGGATAAAAGTACCCATAGATATGGAGATTTTCGCTGAAACTAATTTCACTAGAATGGAACCTGTTTCTTTCAGCAAACCAAAATAAAAAGGATTGGCATCGATCATATTTCGATTGATAAACATACAATTATATACAAAAAAAGAGCCCGTCGGCTCTTTTTTATTTGTTAAGAACTCTTTTCTTCTTGCGGTTTTGTTATTAACACAGCCCTCGGTTTGCTGCCTTCATAAGGGCCTACTACTCCGCGTGCTTCCATTTCATCAATCAGCCTTGCTGCTCTTGTATAGCCGATCCGAAAGCGACGCTGAAGCATGGATACAGACGCTGTCTGCATTTCAACAATTAAGGCAACAGCTTCCTCGTATAATTCGTCATCCACAGCCCCCGTGACTTCCGGGGTATCATCAGGAATCATTTCCGCCTGATATTGTGCCTTCTGCTGGGATATGACAAATTCAACTGTATCCTCGACTTCTTGATCTGACAGAAACGCTCCCTGTACACGAACAGGCTTGGATGCACCAACAGGCAAAAAGAGCATATCCCCCCTGCCCAGCAGTTTTTCGGCACCGCCCATATCTAAAATCGTTCGCGAGTCAGTGGCACTGGAAACAGCGAAAGCAATCCTTGACGGAATATTTGCCTTTATGACACCTGTAATAACGTCAACAGAAGGTCTTTGCGTCGCAAGAATTAAATGAATTCCTGCTGCTCGGGCCATTTGTGCCAGGCGGGTAATCGAATCCTCCACATCTGAAGAGGCTACCATCATCAAATCAGCAAGTTCGTCGACAATGACAACGATATACGGCAGCAATGGCTGCTTTTCATTTTCCTCAAGATTAAGTTTTTTTATATACTCATTATAGCCTTCAATATTACGTGTTCCAGTATGAGAGAATAATTCGTACCTTCTTTCCATTTCATTAACAACTTTCTTTAGTGCTTGAGAAGCTTTCTTTGCATCCGTTACAACAGGTGCAAGCAAATGCGGAATGCCGTTATAGATATTTAATTCAACCATTTTGGGGTCTATCATCATTAATTTTACTTCATGAGGTTTTGCCCTCATCAAAAGGCTGATAATAATCCCATTAATGCATACACTTTTACCGCTCCCTGTTGCGCCGGCAACAAGAAGATGGGGCATTTTATTTAATTCGGCCACAACAGCTTCCCCGGTTATATCTCTACCCAATCCAATCAATAGTTTCGCATCAGGCTGATCACTTTGTGTAGCTTCCAGCACTTCTCTAAGTGAAACCATTGCTACCTCAGAATTCGGTACTTCAATTCCGATAGCTGATTTACCGGGGATCGGTGCTTCAATACGGATCCCTTTCGCAGCAAGTGCCAGTGCAATATCATCACTAAGGCTGACAATTTTACTTACTTTAACACCAACATCAGGGTGAACTTCATATTTTGTTACCGCAGGCCCTAAGTGGACTTGCGTAACCCGAGCTTTTACACCAAAACTTTGAAAAGTTCGCTCAAGCTTTGCTGCATTGGCATGAATGAGTTCATATTCGCTGCTTTGGTCTGTTTTCCTAGGCAGTTTTAATAATTTTAGCGGAGGTAATTCATAATCGACGTTTTCTACTTCTGTAAAAGTAATTGGTGGTGATTGATCATCCTCCTCTTCTTTATCATTGGACTTATGATCTTTGGTTTGTTCTGACTGTTGGCTTTCTGGATGTTTTTCTTCTTCGTAAACTCTATCTGTAAAACTGGAAATAATCGGCTCATGAAAACGAGTTTCCTCCGCCTCTGGATGTTGCTGGTTATTGACAACGGGCAGTTCATTTTCAGACGAGCTTTCCCGTGTTGCACGTTTTTGTAATTTCTTTTGCTGCTGCTTTCCCCTCCAGCTGGTTAGATCATTCTTGAAGGCCTCCCATTGGTCCTTTATAAAATCAAAAATTGTTATAATAATTTTACCAACAAAATCACCAAAAGATTTTCCGGAAATTAAGATGATGCCAATTAAAATAAAAATAAAGGCAATAATTTTAGCACCGGCTTCAGAAAATAAAAAATTGGTTACTGCAAATAAAACAGCCCCAATCATTCCTCCGCCTAAATCCGTTGTGCTTGTCCGATTGAATAATTCGTCTTTAAATAAATTGAATGTGCTGCCAATCACACTGGACGATTTAAATTGTCCATTTTTTGAAAGGGAATGAAATAATAAAATATGATTATACAAAAGAATGGATCCAACGATCGAATAAATCCCCAGTAATCTGCTATGAAAGAAAAAAGGCATTTCACGCATCCAGATTAAATAAATGCTCAATATCACTAACCCTAGTAAACTGATCATATACCATTCGCCCATCCAAAAACGAAAAAAGAAGACGGACGCATTGCCAACAGCTCCCAGTTTTGCTATAGAAATAATCGAAAGTGCTAAAATGGCTAACGCCGATAATTCATATTTGACTGTTCGTTTTAATTGATTATCTTTTCGTTTCGGTTTTCTTCGCTTTTTTTTCGTCATCTGATCACCTTGCATTTTAAAAGTTGTCTTGTTGTCAAAAACGGGATAAAGGAAGAAAGCAGCCTGATTGGCTGCTCTTGTCTGTTATCCTGATTATACCATAGTTCACTTTAGAATGAGGACATTCCATCCTGATTCATCAAAGAAATTTTCGCACCAGGATAAATTTGGTCATGAAGGTAATGCTGCGGGTCGCTGCTTAAAATTCGGAGCACATGAAAATTTTCCTCATCCACAACTTCTACAAGAAGAGGAATGCCTTGATAGGTGACCATCTTTTGTTTCCCGTAACAGTCTTCATCATATGGAAAAATAAGTTCATGGGGCATCATTGTGTATAATATCATTGAATCAGCCCCTCATTATTTCCCTTTTGTATTTCAATCATTTCATTTAATTTTTTCATTGCCTGTCCAATCCCGCCAACTTCATCAATTAAGCCATATTTGACTGCATCGGCACCAACGACATTGGTACCAATGTCCCTTGTTAAATTACCTTTAGCAAACATTAATTCTTTAAATGTTTCTTCAGGAATTTTCGAATGCTTCGTAACAAAATTAACAACCCGCTCCTGCATTTTATCCAAATATTCAAAGGTTTGTGGGACACCAATAACTAATCCGGTGAGCCTGATTGGATGAATGGTCATTGTTGCCGTTTCCGTAATAAAAGAATAATCACAAGAAACAGCAATCGGCACACCGATAGAGTGTCCGCCTCCTAAAACAATCGAAACTGTCGGCTTTGACAAGGTTGCAAGCATTTCTGAAATCGCAAGACCCGCTTCGACATCACCACCAACCGTGTTTAATATAATGAGAACACCTTCAATTTTGGGGTTCTGTTCAATTGCAACGAGTTGAGGGATAATATGTTCATATTTTGTCGTCTTATTTTGCGGGGGCAGTGCCATATGCCCTTCAATCTGGCCGACAATTGTTAAACAATGAATTCGTGAATCGGCTGCCATTTGTGGGACATTTGTCTGGCCAAGCTGCTGAATTTTGTCTATCAAATTAGAAGAAGGCTTTTCCTCTTTCTGCGGTTCGCTGCCTTCTTGATTTTCGGATTCATCGCTTAATAAATTGTACTCCATTGCCATTCTCCCTTCAAACATGATATAAAATAGTATTTACATTGGAAAAAAAAACATGCTAAGAAAAGAGCAAGCGTCTTGGTCAGCCTGCCTGCTTCTTTCGATTAATCCTCCTTGTAGGATGCGACGAGCTGAACATAAGCCTCTTCGAGTAAGCTATGGCGCAGGAGCACATAACGACTAGGCGCAGGAGCTGACAATAAAAGAAAAGTACTGGTTTTACGATCCAGTACTTTTTCTATAATTTAAGTTATACTTCCATAATAATCGGAAGAATCATTGGCCTTCTTTTCGTTTTTTCAAATAAGTATCGGTTTAATTCATCTCTAACTTCCTGTTTTAAACTTGACCATTCTAATGTATCCTTAGCGATATTTCTTTCAATTATATCCCTGACTAATTTTGTTGAATCGTCCATTAATTTTTCTGACTCGCGTACATAAACAAAGCCTCTTGAGATAATTTCCGGTCCGGCGGCAATTTTCTTTTCTTGCCTTCTTAATGTTACGACAACAATTAGAATCCCGTCCTGTGATAATAATTTCCGATCCCGTAATACAATATTTCCGACATCCCCAACACCAATGCCGTCGATCAGGACATTACCTGATGGCACTTTACCGCTTATTGATATTTTTTCATCCTTCCATTCTACAACATCGCCAAGATCCGGAATTAAAATCTGCTCATCAGTTAGACCACATTCAAGTGCAAGCTTTCGGTGTGCTTTTAACATTCTGTACTCACCATGTACAGGAATGAAAAACTTGGGCTGCATTAAATTGATCATGAATTTTAATTCTTCCTGGCTGCCATGGCTTGTACCATGAATCGTCCGTTTGCCAGAAACAACATTGGCTCCGGACTTTAACAACATATCGACAGTTTTTGACAGAAATAATTCACTTCCGCGAAGCGGTGATGCTGCAATCAATACTGTATCGCCAGGCTGTATATTTACAAGCTTATGTGTTTGCTTGGCCATTTTTTGCAATGCCTCAATTGGTTCACCCTGGCTTCCAGTCGCAAGCACAACAAGTTCATTATCTTGATATTCTTGTATTTCGTTTACAGAAATAATTAAATCATCCTTTACTTCCAGATATCCTAAATCAAGAGCAATATGATAAATTCGTTCAAGACTTCTTCCGACAACAGCCACTTTGCGATTATTTTCATATGCGGCATCAAATATATGCTGGATTCTGCTAAGGTCAGATGCAAAACAAGCTGCAATAATTCTGCCAGGAGAATTGTAAAAAGCATTTGATAATTCCCGTGCAACGATTGCTTCAGATGTTGTATAACCTGGTTTTTCCGCTTCTGTACTATCTGACAGCAGACATAATACACCTTCTTCACCGATTGCAGTCATTTTTCCGATTTCCGGTTTATAAAGCTTTGTTGCAGCCTGATCAAATTTAAAGTCCCCTGTATAGACAATGATTCCTTCAGATGTATGTACGCAGATGCCAACAGAATCCGGAATACTGTGATTCGTTCTAAAAAAACTGACATTTACAGAGTCTAATTCAACGATTGTATCCGAAGTTATTTCAACAAAGTTTGGTTTCCTGTTAAAATTTTGCTCCTTAAGGATAGCGCTGGCAAGGGCAAGGGTTAATTTAGTACCGTATACCGGGACATCCAAATTTCTTAATACATATGATAACGCTCCGATGTGATCTTCATGTCCATGTGAAAGAAAAATTGCTTTAACCCGGTCCTTATTTTCGATTATATAGGAAAAGTCGGGAATGACCATATCGATGCCAAGCATTTCTTCCTCGGGGAACATAAGCCCGGCATCTATAATCAATATACAATCATCTACTTCAACAAGATACATATTTTTTCCGATTTCTCCTATTCCACCAAGCGTTATAAACTTAATGGATTTATTTTTTTTCTTTATCACGTTTTGATTTCCTCCTATGCTTGAGCTTGACCCGACCGAAATCAGTTATGATTATTATACTTGAAACTTGAAAGGCTTTACAACAAGAAAAGCGCAATGCGCTCGAATGGGGGGATACTGGGGGAACTATTGACTGACAAGTGGAGCGAAGCCAGAAATAGTTTCCCTCGAGCCGTGAACGTCTGGAGCAAGTCAAAAAAAAGACAAGCCAACCGTCTCCGATTGGCTCGTCATTCGGTTACTATTTAATCAAAAGAGAACTTAATGCCAAACGTTCCTGTTCGGTTAATCCTACAAGCGGCAACCTTACTGAGCCGACATCAAGACCTTTTAACTGCAACGCCGTTTTCACAGGAGCCGGACTTGGCGCAGCAAACAGCCCTTGCATGATAGGCAATAGCTCTTGATGCCATTTTGCTGCCTTATGAATTTCACCGTCAAAAAATGCTTTGATCATTTCCTGCATTTCGTTTCCAATCACATGCGAAGCAACAGACACTATACCAGCCCCGCCAATAGCAAGGACAGGAAGGGTTAAACTGTCATCACCGCTATATAAAACAAAATCGTCATCGGTATTAGCAATGATTTGTGCCATTGCATTTAAATCACCGCTTGCTTCCTTGATCGCTGTAATATTCGGAATCTCAGAAAGGCGTATCACTGTTTCAGGATGAATGTTCACAACCGACCTTCCCGGAATGTTATAGATCATAACCGGTAATTCAGTGGCTTCTGCAACAGCTTTAAAATGCTGGTACAACCCTTCTTGATTGGGCTTATTATAGTACGGTGCAACGACCAAAATACCATCTACACCCAGCTGTTCTGCCTTTTTTGTTAAATCGATTGAGGCGTAAGTATTATTGCTGCCTGTACCGGCAATTACTGGAATTCTTTTTTTCACCACTTTGACAACATGATCGAATAATGCTAGCTTTTCTTCTTTCGATAATGTTGGAGACTCTCCTGTTGTACCAGCCACAACAAGCGATTCCGTTCCATTTTCTATCAAATAGTTCACTAATTTTGTGGTCTTCGCAAAATCAATATGCCCTTTCTTATCAAAAGGGGTTACCATTGCGGTGGATATCCGTCCGAACTGAACCATATTCATACTCCTTTCGCTAATGAAAAGCCCTTATGCATGCATCTCTAAGTTGTTTTCTTATACGAAAGTTATCACTTTTATAGATCCGCACTTTTAAATTCAAGAGATTCTTGTTCCAACTGAAAGGCGTCATGCAAAGCATTGACTGATTTAACTAAGTCCTCTTGCTTAACTAAAACCCAAATAGTTGTATGACTATCCGCAGACTGCAAAATACGTATACCTTGATCGGAAAGAGCCGTAACGATTTTAGACGTCACCCCTGGGACACCAGCAATCCCTGCCCCGACGACGGACACTTTGGCACAATGCCGCTCGACAACTGGGTCATAACCAAGTCCTTTCAAAAGCTCTACTGCACGATCTGTCATTTCGTCGGTAACGGTATAAACAACACCATTTAGCGAAATATTAATAAAATCAACACTGATTTTTTCATTCGCCATTGTTTTAAATACTTCTGCTTGAAGATTATAATGATCCTTTTTGGCAAAAACTTTAATCTGGGTCACATTGGAAACATGGGCAATTCCTGTTACAAGCCGCTCCTTAATATCGCTTCCCCGGTTATTTCTATTTAGCGATGTTACCAAAGTTCCAAGCGAATCAGAATATGTGGATCGAATCCGAATCGGTACTTTTGCCTGCATAGCAATTTCAACCGCTCTTGGATGAATTACTTTTGCTCCTTGGTATGCCATATTGCATACTTCCGTATAAGTTACGATAGAAAGTGGGCGAGCATTTTCTGCAATGCGCGGGTCTGCTGTCATAATTCCTTCTACATCGGTAAAGATATCAATATACTCAGCATTTAAAGCCGCACCAAGAGCGGCCGCAGAAGTATCACTACCTCCACGGCCAATCGTCGTTACATCGCCATTTTTTGCTGCACCCTGAAATCCGGCAACAACGACAACATCATGCGTTTCTAATTCTCTTAGCAACCTATCACATTTCATTTCATAGATTTTTGCATTTGTATGATCATTATTGGTTTTAAAACCTGCTTGGGCTCCGGTTAATGCAACGGCATGAATTCCGCTTTCCAGCAGCATATTCGTAAAAACAACACTGGAAATGACTTCTCCGCAGGATAATAATAGATCTTGTTCCCGCTTTGAAACTTTGCTTAAATTGCCGCCTATTAACGATAACAGTGTATCTGTAGCATAAGGATCCCCTTTGCGCCCCATTGCTGAGACTACTACTATAACCTTATAGCCTTTCGCTAATGCTTTTTCAATATGTCCTTGGGCACACTTTCTGCCGTTTTCATCCTTTACAGATGTACCGCCAAATTTCTGAACAATTATTTTCATGGTGATACCATTACCTGCCTTTTGCTGTTACTTATTTTACAAGACCTAATCGAACTAAACTTTCAGCAATTTGGACTGAGTTCCAGGCGGCGCCTTTTAGAAGGTTATCCGAAACTACCCACATATGAAAACCGCGGGGCTCATCGATATCATTACGGATGCGTCCGACAAACACTTCATTTTTCCCTACACAGTTTGCTGGCATCGGGTAGACTTGATTTTCAGGATCATCCTGCAAAATAACGCCAGGCGCATCTTTCAGCAATGCTTTAATGTCGTTTGCACTTACACCGTCAGATTCGATTTCGAAATAAACAGATTCGGAATGTCCCACAGCAACAGGCAACCGTACACAAGTTGCCGAAATATGGAGCTCTGGCAAATGCATAATTTTTTTCGTCTCATTGATCATTTTCATTTCTTCAAATGTATAGCCATTTTCTTGAAATTTATCAATTTGTGGAATGGCATTAAACGCGATTTGATAATGATTTTTATCAGATTTCACTGGCAAAATATTTGCTTTAACTGGTTCCCCATTTAAAACAGCCTTTGTTTGTTCCTTTAATTCTTCTATTGCGGCTGCACCTGCACCGGAAACAGCTTGATAAGTTGAAACAATGACTTTTCTTAGACCGTACTTTTGGCGGATTGGCTCTAGTGCCACTACCATTTGAATGGTTGAGCAGTTCGGATTGGCAATTATCCCATTATGCTTAGTTAAGTCATCTTCGTTCACCTCTGGAACGACGAGTGGTGTGTCAGGATCCATTCTGAATGCACTTGTATTATCTACAACAATCGCACCGCGCTTAACAGCTTCGGGGGCAAGTTCTTTTGAGACACTGCCGCCCGCACTGAATAAAGCAATATCTACCCCTTCAAAGCTTTCAGGTTTTGCTTCTTGAACCGTAACTTCTTCACCGCCAAAATTTACTTTCGTCCCAGCAGAACGTGCTGATGATAGTAGAGTTAGTTTTTTAATAGGAAATTTCTCTTTTACTAAAGTATTGATCATTTGTTGGCCAACCGCCCCTGTTGCTCCTACAACAGCAACGTGAAATCCATTTTGCTGATACATTGCAGTTCTCCTTTCCGATTCACAAGCTGGTTATTTCAGTTTAGATGATCATTTCCAGCATCTGTATTTAAATTTTGCCTTATCATTAGTATAAAACAAAGTACTGCTGAATGATTAATTTATTTTAACATATTCCTAAAAAGAAATAACCATTTTTGCTAAGAAGAAAGTATAAACTTCGCGGAAAGTTCATCCTTTTTTTGTCTTATTCCTCATCTTTGAATCTTTCAACAAGAACGGGCTGCAACTGTTTTCCGGTAAGTGCTGCCTCGACTGTTTCGCTTAACATGGACATTCTCGCAACTAAAGAATTAGGTTTCTTTATTGGGTCATCCTGGCCGTAAGGGATAAAATAAATATTTTTCGTCGCCATCAGTTTCATTAAGTTAACGCCATTTAAGCCAAGAGCATCATTGGTAGAGATTCCAAGCACAACAGGTTTTAAATTTCTTAAAGTGGCTTTGGCAGCCATTAGGACTGGACTGTCATTGATGGCATTGGCGAATTTACTCATCGATACTCCTGTAAGCGGAGCGATCACCATGCAGTCAAGCGGCATTTTCGGTCCGAGCGGCTCTGCATCAACAATCGTGTCAATGACTTTATTACCCGTTAAATCCTCAATTCTGGCTACCCAATCCTCCCCTTTGCCAAATCGGGTGTCTGTACTTTTTACCGTATAAGATACTACTGGAATTACTTCAGCGCCTGCTTGAACTAACTTTTCAATTTCTGGAAAAACAACATCATAGGTGCAATGTGAACCAGTTAAGCCAAAACCAATTCGTTTACTTTTTAAACTCATTTTTCTGTCTCCTTTCGATTTTTATAAGACTCCTGCAGCAATTGTGAAAGGACATTAGCCAGAATTTGACCGGCGGTTTTTGGCGCGACAATTCCGGGCAAGCTGGGAGCAAGCAATGCTTTGATTCCCCTTTTCTCAGCGTAACGGAAGTCGGTTCCCCCCGGCTTTGATGCGATATCAATAATAAGGGTGTGAGAGGGAAGCTTGGCGATGACAGCCGCACTGACGATTAAGTGGGGAATTGTATTGATTAAAATGTCTGTTCCTGCAACTGCCTTTTCGATATCGTCCAGATGAAACGGAGTTACACCCATTTCTGTAATTCGTGCTAGATGCTCACTTTTTCTTGCGCCCACTTTGACCTTTGCACCAAGAGCGTGAAAAGCTCTAGCAGTGCTCATTCCGCACCTGCCCAAACCGAGAACAGTAATATTAGAGCCGTGAATTGTAAAATCTGTATGCTGAATCGCCATCATGATGGTTCCTTCAACAGTAGGGATCGAATTATAGATGGCTACATCGTCTCTAGAAAACAGTTGAACAAGCGTACGTTTAGACTGTTTCACAATATGATTTAAATATGGGTTGCTAATTCCAGAATAAATGATGCAATGTTCAGGCGTTTTAAAGAGAATATCCTCTGACAGGATGACTTTTTCATTAGAGAAAATGGTCTCTACTTGCCCTTCTAAATTAGCACCCGTAACTGGCAAAATAATGGAATCTATATTCGTAAAGTCAACCTCTTCCAATTTTTCCTTGACTGCTCCTGTAAAGGCATGATCAAGCTGTTCAAAACCAATTAAAGATATTTTGGCATCTAATTCGGTTAACTTTCGGATAATTTCCAGCTGTCTGGCATCACCGCCAATCACGGCTATCTGCATCCCTGTCAGCATGAAATCATTCACCTTCTTTTTTTAAAATCCAACTAGGAAATTCATTGCCTTTATCACTTCACCATCTTATGTAGGAACAAGAGAATCTGTGAGTTTTCCAACTTTGATAAATGAAAACTCGCCGATCGAACGATTCTTGGGGTAGTTGAATGCTTTCTTAAAAGTAAAGAAAGCAATTTTGACTTCGAAAATTGTCCAGCTCCAGGTCACAAGCCGATTCGTCAAGAAGGCTAAAGGTGCGCCTTCTCGCTGGTTCGTCTTGTGCTTCCCTCCGCTAGGCGGGATCCTTGCGCTTTTCTTATTAGTTAAACGATAAAAAGCCCAAGCAAACATTCATTTGCTTGGGCTTTCCTCATCATTAATATCAATGATAATCATATCGGAACCGATTTTCTTAATGTGCTGCCATGGGACTCTGATTTCCTGTCCTTGTTTTCTAAGGCCAAACCATTTTAATGAAGGGATTAACAGTGCTTGTATTTGTCCGTTTGTTTCATTAATTTCCAAGTCGGTTTGACCCAGCACTCCCATCCGTTCAGCTTTTTTTACATCCACGATTTCCTTACCGCTTAATTCGCTAAGCCTCATTTATACTCCCCTCTTTTCATTGTTTCTAATATTTTATAGAGGTGCTTTAATAAATAGAATAATAAAAAAACAGTTCAATTTATGAACTGTTTTTTAGCTTAATTTATCAGGCAATTCTCCATCAGGGCTTATTAATGAAACGGAAAATTGATTCGTAAAGATCGAACGTGCCATTTCATCAACACTTTGTTTTGTCACTGCATCAATTTGTTCAATGATTTCATCAAGGGTACGGTGCCGCTTTAGAAGGAGTTCGTTTTTTCCGTTACGGCTCATGCGGCTATTGGTGCTCTCTAAACTTAACATCAAACTTCCTTTCAGCTGCTCTTTGCTGTTCGTTAACTCTTTTTCTGTAATTCCATTTTGTTTTAATTTATCTAATGTTTCTTGTATCGTTTCGTATAATACATTCAGTTGCTTTGCACCTGTTCCACCGTAGATAGTGACAATTCCTGAGTCCTGATAAGCAGAATGGTATGAAAATACAGAGTAAGCTAAACCCCTCTGCTCTCGAACCTCCTGGAACAACCTTGAGCTCATGCTGCCGCCCAAAATATTATTTAGTGTGACTAAGCTGTAAATATCATCATGTCCTACTTTTAATCCTTCAAAACCAATACATAGGTGAGCCTGTTCTGTTTCCTTTTTCCGTGAAATCCGATTTGCATGAAAAACAGGAGAATCTTCCTGAATTTCTCTATTTTCACCTTGGTAGAAACCAAAATATTTTTCCACTTCATGGATAAAGGTTTCCGGGACATTCCCGGCAATTGAAATGACAACACTTTCCGGATTATATCTTTCATTAATATATTGTTTGAGCGAAGCACCTGTAAAAGTATTCAATGTTTCCTCTGTTCCAAGAATCGGGTATCCTAGCGGATGGTCTTCATAAACCGCTCTGCTGAGTAAATCATGGACAATATCGTCCGGTGTATCTTCATACATTTTGATCTCTTCTAAAACGACATTTTTTTCTTTCTTTAATTCTTCCTCTACAAAAGTGGAATTAAAGAACATATCCGCTAGAACATCCAATGCAAATTGGGAATGAGTATCAAGAACCTTTGCATAATAGCAAGTATATTCTTTAGAAGTGAATGCATTTACCTGTCCGCCAATACTGTCAAAGGATTCAGCAATATCTTTAGCACTTCTCGTTGTTGTCCCTTTGAAAAACATATGCTCCAAAAAATGGGAGATGCCATTTGTCTTCGGATTTTCATTTCTCGATCCAGTCCCAATCCAAATGCCGATGGCAACTGACCTGACGGTGGGTATTTGTTCTAATATAATTCTTACGCCATTTTGACATATATATTTATTGATCATTGACTTCCTCCTGTCTCTTATCACCCGATACTATTCCAATGTCTAATTATAATTGTTAGGTCTATTTTCTCCAACTTTTAGAGAGATTAATTTAATATTCTTTCTTCATTTAATAATTCAGAAACCGGACCTATTTTTAAATGCTTTTGTTCGATTAAGGTAATTAATCGATCAAGTGATTTTGCTGTTGCTTCTGTAGGATGCATCAATACCATTGAACCATTATCAATTTTGCTGATCACACGGTTAATGAGTGTTTCCGGTGAAGGCTTTTGCCAGTCGATTGTGTCAACCGTCCACATAATCGTCTTCATATGAAGTTCATAAGCAACTTTTACAGTTTCATCACGAAAGCTTCCGCTTGGCGGTGCGAACAATGTACATTCTTTCCCTGTTGCCGCCTCAATTACTTCATTTGTTTTTATTAATTGCTCCCTTGCTTCCGCGGCAGGAAGCCGTGCCATATCAGGATGGGAATAGGAATGATTGCCTACCTCATGACCGGCACTTACAATCATTTTTGCCAGTTCGGGATTTTTTTTCACCCAATTCCCTTCTAAAAAGAAACTCGCCTTTATATGATGTTTTTTCAAAGTAGCAAGTATATCAGACAGATATTCATTCCCCCAGGCAACATTAATAATAAACGAGACCATTGGTTTATCAGGATTGCCCCGGTAAATGGGGGATGGGGGCAAATCATTCAAATGCACTTTTGGCTTGATTTGCTTATAAACTAATTTCGTACTGTCAAAAACACCTTTTGTTTTCATGTTTTTATAGGATGCATTTATATCAACTTTCAGGCCATTATAGCCCGGAATTGCCTTCCATATTGGATCCACCTTCGCATCAATAGGCGGTTTTTCATAGGAATCCTTATGATTCAAGATGCTTTGATATAAAGAATCTGTCTGTTTACTTACAGAAAGGTTATTCACTATTAACAAATCTACATAATTACTTACGGTTGGGTTGAACACCAAGAGAAATCCTGCCAAACTAAGAAAAATAAAAATACTGGCCTTTTTCATTCTTTCTTTCCCCCTTCTATACAGATTATGAAGGAGGAGGACAAGGTAGAACGCAACTTGGCGATGTGGTCATGGAAAAAGTCAGGGTATTGGCCCTGACTTGCGTTATCTGATTAGCTTTTTAAGCCTTAACTTACGAACGCGCTTCTTCTGCCTTTTCCCGGTTCTCTTTTAATACAACTTTACGAGAAAGATTCACACGTCCTTGCTTATCAATTTCCGTTACTTTTACTAAAAGTTCATCGCCGATTTTCACAACATCTTCTACTTTTCCTACACGCTCTTCGGCAAGTTCGGAAATATGGACAAGTCCATCTTTGCCAGGGAATAGTTCCACAAATGCACCAAACTTTTCAATACGTTTTACTTTGCCAAGATAATATTGTCCTACTTCTACCTCACGGACGATGTCTTCGATAATTTTCTTCGCTTTCTGGTTCATTTCTGGATCGGCTGATGCGATAAAAATGGTACCATCTTGCTCAATATCTATTTTAACCCCGGTTTCTTCGATGATCTTATTGATTTGTTTTCCACTAGGACCGATGACATCACGAATTTTATCCGGGTTAATGGTCATCGTCAAAATTTTAGGAGCAAATTTAGACAGCTGTGGTCTTGGAGCAGCAAGAGTGGCAAGCATTGATTCCAAGATTTGCATTCTTCCCACTTTTGCCTGTTGAAGAGCCTCTTCAAGAATCTCACGAGAGAGCCCTTTAATTTTAATATCCATTTGCAGCGCGGTAACCCCTTTTGCTGTCCCGGCAACCTTGAAATCCATGTCTCCAAGGTGGTCTTCCATTCCTTGAATATCGGTAAGGACCGTATAATGTTCACCTGATTTTACAAGCCCCATTGCAATACCTGCAACCGGCGCTTTAATCGGAACCCCTGCATCCATCATCGCTAATGTGCTGGCGCAAATACTTGCCTGTGAAGTGGAGCCATTAGATTCAAGCACTTCAGAAACAAGACGAATCGTATAAGGAAATTCTTTCTCAGATGGGACAACAGGCTCCAATGCCCGTTCACCAAGTGCACCATGTCCAATTTCGCGGCGGCCAGGCCCTCGAATTGGACCCGTTTCTCCGACACTAAAGGAAGGAAAGTTATAATGATGCATAAAGCGCTTCTCTTCTTCAATTCCAAGACCATCAAGAATTTGCACATCACCCAGTGCACCAAGCGTACAGATCGATAACGCCTGCGTCTGTCCGCGAGTAAACAACCCGGATCCATGTGTACGCGGCAGAATCCCTACTTGAGAGGATAACGGACGAATTTCATCAATTTTGCGGCCGTCCGGACGGATCTTTTCAACGGTAATTAAACGACGGACTTCACCTTTGACAATCTTGTCCAAAATTTCTTTAACCTGCTTCAGGTCTTCCTCTGTAGCTTCTTGTTCCTCATATTTTGCCAAAACTTGATTTTTTACTGCGTTAATTGCATCCTCACGAGCATGCTTTTCTTGAACTTGGATTGCTTTCACCATGTCAGCTTCACATAGTTCTCTTACCTCAGCCTCAAGTTCCGGGTCAATTTCGTATAAAGTGACCTGCATTTTCTCTTTGCCGATTTCAGCAACAATTTTCTCCTGAAAAGCAATCAGCTTTTTAATTTCTTCATGGCCAAACATGATAGCTTCAAGCATTACTTCTTCCGGAACTTCATTTGCACCGGCTTCTACCATGTTAATCGCGTCTTTTGTTCCCGCCACAGTTAAATGGATATCGCTCTTTTCAGCTTGGTCTACGGTCGGGTTGATCACAAACTCATTATTTACACGTCCTACAATGACTCCGGCAATTGGTCCTTCAAACGGAATATCAGAATAAGAAAGTGCCAAAGATGACCCGAACATGGCAGCCATTTCTGTTGAACAATCCTGATCCACACTCATTACGATGCTGATAACTTGAACGTCATTGCGAAATCCCTCTGCAAACATCGGCCGTATTGGACGGTCAATTAATCTGCTTGCTAAAATAGCTTTTTCACTAGGGCGTCCTTCACGTTTAATAAAACCTCCGGGAATTTTCCCAACTGCATAAAGGCGTTCCTCATAATTAACCGTTAAAGGAAAAAAATCCAGATTTTTTGGTTCCTTAGAAGCGGTTGCTGTGCTTAAAACGGCTGAGTCACCGTAACGAACCAGGACGGCGCCATTGGCCTGTTTTGCCAGCTGGCCGATTTCAACTGTTAACTTGCGTCCAGCCCAATCCATGGAATACACATGTTTCTGTTGCTCCATATTTTTACCCCTCTCTATTTCAATCACTCTGGAGGATGATGCGAAAATGGTTTCGCTTGTATCATCATTCTAAAGAAAAATCATATAAAAAAAGCTTTAAAAAGCTCATTATTTCATCCAAATTAATTATAGTATGCACCAAATAGCCTTAAGTTAAAATATGTATAAAAAATTCTTTATTTTTGTTTAACTTCAGCTTATTAATTTTAAACTAACAAAAAAGCGGGAAAAATCCCGCTTCTGTAACTAACGACGTAAACCAAGCTTATTGATTAACTCACGGTAACGTTGAACGTCTTTATTACGAAGGTAAGTTAAAAGATTACGACGCTTACCAACCATTTTCAAAAGACCGCGGCGTGAGTGATGATCCTTTTTGTGAATGCGTAAGTGATCATTCAAAATGTTGATTTGTTCAGTAAGGACAGCAATTTGAACTTCTGCAGATCCTGTGTCGTTTTCATGCGTTTTAAACTCATTGATGATTTCGTTTTTACGTTCTTGTGATAGTGCCATCCATGTTCACCTCCTATTATACAAATCCCCTGTTGCCGAGCAAGCGCCGGTGATTCGACATGCCAAGCAAAGGTTATTTTTAATACGTATTTAAGAATACAATGTTTTAACTCAAAATGCAAGTTAAAACATGTATAAAGTAAATAAATTTGGATCTATTGTCATCGGAATGTTTGCTGTTTATCTGAAAAATATTGAATAGCTGTCTCTTTGTCCTTTTCGATCTGTGTGACCAGTTCTTGTATTCCGGAAAACTTTTGTTCCTTTCGTATAAATTGATGCCATTCAATCACAACCTTTTCGTCATAAATATCTTGGGAAAAGTCAAATAAATGAACTTCAATGGACAACTCCGAAGCGTCCTTATGAAAAGTTGGTTTATATCCCACATTACAAACCCCATTATACCATCTTTGGTGTACCTTCATTCTTACAGCATAAACACCTGTCAGTGGAATGATATAGTCATCATTTAAACTAACATTTGCTGTTGGAAACCCTATCGTTCTGCCGCGCTTGTCTCCATGAATGACAACTCCTGCCGTCGTATAAAACCGGCCAAGTAAATCTGGAAGTTCTGCTGTTCTTCCAGATTTAATCAGACTGCGGATTCTTGTTGAGCTAATCTTTTCATTGCCTTTCGTTAATTTTGGAACAACAGAGTACGTAAACTTTTCTCTTGAATGGAATGGCAAAGTTTCCATTGTTCCTTTTCCCATTCTGCCATATGTAAAGTCAAAACCAGCAACAACATGTTTGACATTTAGACCAATAATAAATTGATCAACAAATTCCTGTGGCAATAGATTAGCGAAATCGGTTGTAAAATGAACAATAAACAGATAATCAATACCTTCTGCTTTTAAAATTTCAATCTTATCAGGCAGAGGAGTAATATATTGAATATGCTGTTCTTTTCTTCCCAAAACTACTGATGGATGGGGATGAAATGTCATGACCGCACTTTGCAGTCCCTTTTCCGCTGCCTCACTTTTTGCTTTTGCAATGACTTCGGCATGTCCTCGATGTACCCCGTCAAAATAACCGAGAGCCATTGCTAATGGAGGAAATTCATCTTTCTCTATGTTTAATGGAAATGTCAGCCTTCTTACTTCCAATTGAAACTCACCTTTTCTAATTCTCGAGTTTAATTCACATCATTTCTTAATACCTTGGCAGGCTTAAGAAGTTCCGGGTTCTTTGGATGTTTTACATAGATGGCAAGAGCCAGCCCATCCGTATTTTTAATCACAATTGGTTCGTCACTGCATTTTAAATGGTCAGGTATTTTCAGTAATGCACCATTTTTCACTTTCTCTGCTACTTTATCACTTATCTTCCATTTCGGCAAATGGGAAAGGGCTTCTTCCAATGGTTTTAAATACTTCTCCAGTATTCCTTCGTCCATAAGGCTTTGAACTTCTTCAAATGTCAAACAGTCTTTTAATGTAAAGGAGGCAGATTGGATGCGTGTTAATTGTGACATATGAGCTGGATACCCTAAATGTTCCCCAATCATGACTGCTAAGGTACGAATATAAGTTCCTTTGCTGCAGCTGACTCTAAAACGAAATGAAAACGTCTCTCCAGAAAATTCGTTTCGGTCATCCATCAAGTCAATCGAATAAATTTTCACCTTTCGTGAGGGGCGCTCTACTTCGATTCCCTTTCGGGCATATTCATACAAACGGATGCCACCTACTTTCACAGCTGAATACATCGGCGGAATTTGGACAATTTCACCAGTTAATGAATCCAGCACATGTTGAATTTCGTCCCTTGAAATGACCCGCTTTACCGCTTTTTTCTCCACTATCTCTCCAGAAGCATCATCTGTTGTTGTGGAAAATCCAATCGTCACTTCTCCTTCATAGGCTTTTCCTGCATCTGTAATGTATTCTGCCACCTTTGTCGCTTTTCCAATACAAATAGGAAGAACTCCTGTAACATCAGGATCAAGTGTTCCAGTATGGCCGATTTTTTTCGTTTTTAAAATTTTTCTAAGCTTAAAAACACAATCATGGCTTGTTAACCCTGCAGGCTTATATAATGGTAAAATTCCTTCCACTTAAAACTCTCCATTCCTTTCCTTTGGTCCTTCTAGGCTTGCCCGAACAAAAATGGATAGACAAATTGTCTATCCATCATAATCTATTCTGCTATTGGCTCATTCTTCTGGTGATTCATTTTCATCCGTATGAAGCTGGTGCAGCAGTGTTTCAATTCGGTTTCCATAATCGATAGATTCATCGAATTCAAAAATAATTTCCGGTGTTTTTCGCAGTCGAATGCGATGGCCAATTTCTGTTCTGATAAACCCTTTCGCTTTTGCAAGCCCTTTTAACGTATTTTCTTTTTGTTCATCGTCACCTAGTACAGAGATGAATACTTTTGCTTGCTGAAGATCGCCGGTTACTTGTACATCGGTTACAGTTACAAAGCCAATCCGGGGGTCTTTCAATTTACGGCCAATTATGTCACTTAATTCTTTTTTCATTTGTTCTCCAACACGATTTGCTCTTAGGCTCATTACATTCACCCCATACGTTAAAGCCATTCAATCTCGGTGATCGTTCTTTCAATTTCCGGGAACGAATCAATAAATTTTAACGCGTTTTGCAACTCCTGTTCTGTGGCTGATCGTGCAGCAGTCACGGCTGCAATGGCAATACTAGTACGCTGCCATACATCCAAATAGCCCACCTCAGCTACAGAAACATTAAACTTTTGTTTTAAACGGGTTATAATCCGCTGAAGGACAGCCCGTTTTTCTTTTAAAGAATGAGCATCATAAATGATGCATTCAACTACGGCAGCGCCGATGATCACTTGCGCTCCACTTCTTCCATTACATACGCTTCAATGATGTCGCCTTCTTTAATATCATTAAAGTTCTTAATGGTGATCCCGCATTCATAGCCTTGAGAAACTTCTTTGGCATCATCTTTAAATCGTTTTAAGGCATCAATTTCACCTTCAAAAATGACAACACCGTTACGAATGACACGAATACCGCTATCACGTGTAATTTTACCATCCGTTACATAGGAACCGGCAATCGTTCCAACCTTGGAAACTTTAAAAGTCTGGCGAACTTCAGCTTGACCGATAATTTTCTCTTGAAATTCCGGATCAAGTAATCCTTTCATAGCCGCTTCCATTTCTTCAATGACTTTATAAATAATACGATGCAGACGGACATCTACATTTTCTGCTTCGGCAGCACGTTTGGCGTTTGCATCCGGACGGACATTAAAGCCAATTACGATGGCATTGGATGCAGAAGCAAGTGTGATATCCGATTCATTAATCGCACCTGTACCACTGTGAATAATTTTAATGTTCACACCCTCAACATCGATTTTCTGCAATGAAGCAGCAAGGGCCTCAGCTGAGCCTTGAACATCGGCTTTAATGATAATATTTAAGTCTTTCATTTCTCCTTGCTTCAATTGTTCAAAAAGATTATCAAGACTTACACGCGATTTTTCACCACGGTGTGCTGCAAGTGCATGCTGAGCACGGGCTTCACCAATTTGACGTGCTGTTTTTTCATCATCAAATACGACAAATCGATCGCCTGCCTGAGGAACTTCATTTAAACCGGTAATTTCAACAGGTGTTGATGGACCTGCTTCCTTTACACGCCGGCCATTATCATTTACCATTGCGCGGACGCGGCCGTAGGTATTGCCTACTACAATCGGATCGCCGATTTTTAATGTACCATTTTGAACAAGTAAAGTAGCGACAGAACCTCTGCCTTTATCCAATCTTGCCTCTATTACTGTTCCAACAGCATTTCGATTAGGATTTGCTTTATATTCTTCTACTTCACTTACTAACAAAATCATTTCTAATAGATTGTCTATGCCTTCACCAGTTTTTGCAGAAAGATTCACAAAGATGGTGTCGCCGCCCCAAGCCTCTGCTACAAGACCGTGTTCTGTCAATTCCTGCATAACGCGATCCGGATTTGCTGCAGGTTTATCAATTTTATTAACGGCAACAATAATCGGAACTTTTGCTGCTTTAGCATGGTTAATAGCCTCAATGGTTTGTGGCATAACACCGTCATCTGCCGCAACAACAAGAACTGTAATATCGGTGATTTGTGCACCACGGGCACGCATTGTTGTAAACGCGGCATGTCCCGGTGTATCAAGGAATGTAATTTTCTTTCCGTTTTCAATTACCTGATAAGCTCCAATATGCTGGGTAATCCCGCCTGCTTCTCCTTCGGTAACTTTTGTATTCCGAATGGAATCAAGCAATGTCGTTTTCCCATGGTCAACGTGACCCATAATAGTTACAACAGCAGGACGCTCTACTAAATCTTCCGGAGCATCTTCTGTAAAGTAAATCTCTAAATCTGTTGTATCAACCTTGATTTCTTCCTCAACTTCAACACCATATTCGCTAGCAATGAGTTCAATGGCATCTTTATCGATTACTTGATTAATCGTTGCCATAACACCGAGTAGAAATAGCTTCTTAATGATTTCAGAAGGTTCACGGTGCAATTTTTTTGCAAGTTCAGCAACCGTTAAAGACTCACTAAAAGTAATTTTTGCCGGCAATTCTTTTTCTTTTTTCTTTTGCGGCGCTTGCTGATGAGTATGCTGCTGATTTTTCTTCTTGTTTTGATTGCGATTTTGATTTGAAAAAGATTTATTTTTCCCTTTTCCGGATTGAAAAGCTTTATTTTCTTTCGATTGGTATTCCTGATCGTGCTTCTTACCCTCTTTATTCTTGGGCGGTACTGGCACTTTTACCTTAGTTGGAACAACAATATGATCATCATCATCCTCAAAAGCTTTTGCTACCATTTTCGGCTGTACATTCGGTTTTTTATGCTGTTGTTGCTGTTCTGAAGTGACATTTTGACGTTTAGCATGAGGGTTGTTTCCTTGTTTTTGCTGCGGATTTTTCCCCTGCTTTTGCTGTCTTTTTTGCTGGGTTTGCCCCGCTTTTTTCTCCTGTGAATGATTTATCTGCTTTTGTTTTCCCGCGTTTGCTTCTTGATGATTGTAAGCAGCATCAAGTTTCTTGATGTCTCCTTCTTCTAATGTTGCCATATGGTTAGAAACCTCTATATTCATTTCTTTTAATTTCGTGATAATTTCTTTACTTGAAATATTGTGTTTTTTTGCATACTCATAAACACGTATTTTACTCATTGTTTTCACCCCCGCTAGATTTAATCGAGCAACGTTACCAGTTTATTAGCAAATCCATCATCCATAACAGCTGCAACAACGCGGGCTTCTTTACCAATCGCTTGACCAAGAAGATGACGGTTTTCCACAATTTTCAATGGAACCTCATACGAATTACATTTATCTGTAATTTTTTTTGCCGTATTTCGAGATGCATCTGCGGATAATAAAATGAGTTTTACATTTCCGCGGCGGATTTGCTTTACGGTCAACTCCTCACCCGAAATGACTTTCCCTGCTCGATTGGCTATGCCAAGCAATGACATCCATTGATGATCTGACATTGGATGGTCAGTTCTCCTTCTCAATTAGTTCAAGTAATTCATCATATAACGAGTCATTTATATTCACTTCTAAATGGCTAGCTAGTATATTTTTTTTCTTGGCCTGTAAAATAGCTTCTTTATTTTTTGAAAGGTATGCGCCCCTTCCTGACTTCTTCCCCGTCAAATCAATTGATACTTCTCCTTCTTTCGTGCGAACGATGCGAACGAGTTCTTTTTTCGGCCTCATTTCCCCTGTTGCTACACATTTACGCATAGGAACTTTTCTTGGTCTGTTCATCATCATTCACCTCTCCTTATTCGATCTCTTCATCATATTCAGGTTCATGTTCATCCTGATTATCAAAAAGCCGAATATTTTCTTCGCGCGGATAGATTCCTAAATCACGTGCTTCTGTTTCTGACTTGATATCGATTTTCCAGCCTGTCAACTTAGCAGCCAACCGGGCATTTTGTCCGCGTTTGCCGATCGCAAGTGACAGTTGATAGTCAGGAACAATAACAGTCGTAGCCTTTTCTTGCTCATTTACCAAAACATCGAGAACTTTGGAAGGGCTAAGGGCATTTGCAACAAAAACAACGGGATCATTCGACCATTTGACGATATCGATTTTTTCTCCCTTAAGTTCGTTAACAACCGCTTGAACTCTGGCCCCCTTCGGTCCGACACAGGCTCCTACTGGATCTACTTCAGGGTTATCAGAGTGTACAGATATTTTGGATCTATCCCCTGCTTCCCGGGCAACGGATTTTATTTCAACTGTTCCATCATAAATTTCTGGGACCTCGATTTCAAATAAACGTTTTAAAAGCCCTGGATGGGTTCGGGAAACAAAAATTTGCGGCCCCTTTGTTGTTTTTTCTACTTTTGTGATAAAAACTTTAATTCGATCGTGGGGCTGGTATCTTTCATTTGGCATTTGTTCACTTTGAGGAAGCAATGCTTCGATTTTTCCAAGACTTACATAAATAAATTTCGAATCTAGACGCTGCACGATCCCAGTCATGATATCTTCTTCTCGATCAATAAATTCCGAGTAAATGATTCCCCGCTCTGCTTCTCTTACTCTTTGAGTAACAACTTGCTTAGCCGTTTGAGCAGCGATTCTGCCAAAATCTTTCGGAGTTACTTCCAATTCTACAACATCTTCAACTTGATAGTTTGGATTAATGCGTCTTGCATCTTCAAGAGAAATTTCTAAACGAGGATCAAATACTTCATCCACTACTTCTTTGCGGGCAAATACCCGCATCGAACCTGTTTCCAAATTGAAATCAATTCGAACATTTTGCGCTTGATTAAAATTACGACGATACGCTGATATCAGCGCTGCTTCGATTGCATCAATAATAATATCCTTGGAAATACCTTTTTCTTTTTCCAATAATGTAAGAGCATCCAATAATTCGCTGCTCATTTAGTTGTATCCCCCTAATCTTTTTTAAAATTTCTAAATCTGTGTACATTTAGGAAAACGTAACAGCCAATCTTGCATTTGCCACTTTTTCGTAAGGAATTTCTATGTTCTTCTTGCGCCCTTTTACTTTCACATCTAGACCAATGGTCTGGCCATCAAATGCCGACAAGACTCCCTCAAAGATCTTTTCACCGTCTATCGGTTCATAGGTTTTGAGTAACACATTTTTGCCAATGGCCATTTCGAAATCCTTTGCTTTCTTAAGAGGACGTTCAGCACCCGGTGAAGATACTTCAAGAAAATAGCTATGTGGAATCGGGTCCACCTCATCAAGCTTTTCACTGAGACGCTCACTTACTAAACCGCAATCCTCAATATCCACGCCAGATTCTTTATCGATATACACACGAAGAAACCAGCTTTTTCCTTCTTTTACATACTCTATATCAACTAACTCCAAACCGAGCTCCTGCAAAATTGGTCCAGCAAGTTCACTTACTACTTCTGTTACCTTGCTCATGCTATACCCCCTTTTCCCAATCACTTTTACCTATATTCTATGTAGTCAAAGTCGGTTATCTGGCTAAGCTAATCCATTACAAGACGAAAGAGTGGGAAAGGCCCCACTCTTGAACTTGAGAGTAATCTTTAGTATTTCCAATAAAACTATACCATAACCATGTTTTTTATGCAAATTCCATAGTTCTCCTAAAGCCGAACATCGGTACGTTCTGGTGTTTAAATTTAAAATAATGAAAGTTGATTTTGTTCCGGCAGAGCTTTCAAGCAGCCTTGCTTGTCTAAATATTCGAGAATGGTTTTTGATACTTTACCACGCTGCTGAAGATCTTCTTTCGATAAAAATTCGCCTTCCTCTCTCGCTTTTACAATATTAATCGCCGCATTCGTTCCGAGACCCGGAATCGAGTTAAATGGAGGAATTAATGTATTTCCGTCAATAATAAACTCTGTTGCAGCCGATTTGTATAGATCATAATTTTGGAAAGAGAAACCTCGCTGAGTCATTTCAAGTGCGAGCTCCAGAACAGTCAATAAGTTTTTTTCTTTATTCGAAGCATCTAATCCTTTTGCATTGATCTCTTCTATTTTAGCACGAATGGCTTCAGAACCACGTGTCATCGTTTCAATATCAAAATCTTCCGCCCGAACCGTAAAATAAGCACAATAATATAACAGCGGCAAATGGACTTTAAAGTAAGCAATCCTTACCGCCATTAATACGTAAGCAGCAGCATGAGCTTTTGGGAACATGTATTTAATCTTTTTACAGGATTCAATATACCATTCCGGGACTTCATTTTTCCGCATTTCCTCTTCCATTTCTTCAGTTAGTCCCTTCCCTTTTCGAACTGACTCCATAATTTTGAATGCAAATGAAGGTTCAAGGCCCTGATAGATCAGATAAACCATGATGTCATCCCGGCAGCCAATTACCTCACTCAATGTACAGATTTGATTTTGAATCAATTCTTGAGCATTGCCAAGCCATACATCTGTGCCATGAGACAGACCTGAAATTTGTACTAGTTCAGAAAAAGTCGTCGGTTTCGTATCTTCAAGCATCTGTCTGACAAACCGAGTTCCAAATTCTGGTATACCCAAAGTTCCCGTCTTACACATAATCTGCTCTTCTGTTACTCCGAGAGATTCTGTACTGCTAAAAATTTTCATCACTTCAGGATCATCAGTAGGGATCGTTTTCGGATCAATACCGCTCAAGTCCTGCAGCATTCTTATAACAGTCGGATCATCATGTCCGAGAATGTCGAGTTTTAGGACATTATCGTGGATGGAATGGAAATCAAAATGCGTCGTCCGCCATTCGGATGTCCTATCATCGGCCGGAAACTGGATCGGTGTAAAATCAAACACATCCATATAATCCGGAATAACAATGATTCCTCCCGGGTGCTGACCTGTAGTCCGTTTTACCCCGGTACAGCCGGAAGCAAGTCTTTCCACTTCGGCATTTCGTATGTGCAGATTATTTTCCTGCTGATAGGCCCTTACATAACCAAATGCTGTTTTGTCAGCGACTGTACCGATTGTTCCTGCTCGATAGACATTATCTTCGCCAAACAAAACCTTTGTATAGTCGTGTGCACGCGGCTGATATTCGCCAGAGAAGTTTAAATCGATATCAGGTACCTTATCCCCTTTAAAACCAAGAAATGTTTCAAATGGGATATCGTGACCATCCTTGCGATATTTGGCACCGCAATTCGGACAGTCTTTATCAGGCAAATCAAACCCAGAGCCAACCGATCCGTCATTAAAAAACTCCGAATGCTTACAATCAGGACAGACATAATGTGGCGGCAATGGATTCACCTCGGTTATTTCCGTCATTGTTGCTACCAGTGATGAACCGACAGAACCCCGTGAACCGACGAGATACCCATCATTAAGCGATTTTTTTACAAGTTTGTGTGCAATTAGGTAAATAACGGCAAATCCGTGGCCGATGATGCTTTTCAGCTCTTTCTCAAGCCTGGCCTCGACAATCTCCGGCAGAGGCTCACCGTAAATTTTATGAGCCATCGTATAGCTCATTTGCCTCATTTCTTCTTCTGCACCTTCAATCTTTGGTGTATACAAATCATCTTTAATTGGCTTAATGGCTTCAATCATATCCGCAATTTTATTCGTATTCGTGACAACAATTTCTTTTGCTTTTTCTTCCCCCAGAAAACGAAAAGCATCAAGCATTTCATTTGTTGTCCGAAAATGAACATCAGGAAGTTCATGGCGGTTAAGCGGATTTGCCCCTCCCTGTGAACTAATTAGGATTTTTCGGTAAATTTTATCATTTTCATTTAAATAATGTACATTTCCTGTTGCCACAACTGGAATTCCTAATTTATCACCAAGCTTCACTATTTTACTAATAATATCTTCCAGGTCTTTCTCATTTCGGATCAGTTCCATTTCAATTAACGGAGCATACACCGGTTTCGGCATTACTTCCAAATAGTCGTAAAACCTTGCCGCTGACTCTACTTCTTCAGGAGATTTTTGCATCATTCCTTCAAATACTTCGCCTTTATCGCAGGCAGAGCCGACAAGAATTCCTTCCCGATATTTTTGCAAAATAGACCTTGGGATTCGCGGCACACGATAAAAATAATCAATATGCGCAAACGAAATAAGCTTAAATAAGTTCTTTAACCCAGTTTCCGTCTGGGCTAACAATGTACAGTGAAAGGGGCGCGCCCTTTGATAAGCATTTCCTTTTCCTGAATAATCGTTTAATTGGTCATGATATTCAATTCCTTTTTCATTGGCATCTTTTAACATTTTCATTAGCAGATACCCGGTTGCTTCTGCATCATAAATCGCACGATGGTGCTGGGTTAGCTCGATATCAAATTTTTTCGCCAATGTATTTAAACGGTGGTTTTTCAACTCAGGATAGAGAAACCGTCCCAATTCTAATGTATCAATTACCGGGTTATTTGCTTTTTCCAAACCAGCTTTTTTAAATCCGACATTGAGAAACCCCATATCAAAGGAAGCGTTATGTGCAACTAAGACACTATCTTCAATCCAACCATGAAACTGTCTTAAAACGTCAACATCATCCGGAGCATTTTGTACCATATCATCTGTAATGCCTGTCAAGTTAATAGTCGTTGCTGACAGCCGATGGTGCGGGTTGGCAAATGACTCAAACCGGTCGACAATTTCGCCGCCTCTAATCTTAACAGCTGCAAGTTCAATGATCGTGTCATATACAGCTGAAAGCCCTGTTGTTTCAACGTCAAAAACAACAAAAGTATCTTCAGCAAGTAAACGGTGAGCATCATTATAAGCAATTGGTACACCGTCATCAATTAAATTTGCTTCTACACCGTAAATAATTTTAATATCATGCTTTTTGCCGGCACTGAATGCTTCCGGGAATGACTGGGCAACAGCGTGGTCTGTGACCGCAATAGCTTTATGGCCCCATTTCTTTGCTTGGGCAATAAGAGTGCTTACCGGCGTCACTGCATCCATTTGGCTCATCGGGGTATGAAGATGGAGCTCAACACGCTTTTCATTTTCCGGTGCTGTGTCTTTTCGCTCGACTGGCTTTACTTCATTTATATCATTACAAATCATCACTAAATCACGGACAAAGGTATCGTTTTGAATGCTTCCTCTTACTTTTACCCACATTCCTTTTTTCACATGATGGAAATTAGCAGCATCCTCTTTATCACGGGAAAACATTTTCACCATAATGGAGCTTGTATAATCGGTAATCTTAATGGTTAATAGGGAACGGCCGCTCCTCAATTCTCGAATGTCCGCATCAAAAATATACCCTTGAACAACAACTCTTCTTTCTTCATCCACTATTTCACTTAAACTGCGAAGCTCACTATCATCTTTTATCGTGAGACCAATCGTAAGTGGACCAGATGGGGCATCTTGAGGGATTTGTTCCTTTTCAGCTTCCTGTTTCTGCATTTCTGACATCGCCAAAAAGGCACGTTCTTCATCTTCCTTTTGTTTAGCGAGTAAAAATTGCTCATACTCTTCATTCTTTTCTTCGCTTTTCATCTCTGTTTCAATCGAAACAATCGGGAAACCGAAAGATTGATAAATTCGTTCAAGAATGGACCCATATTTTCGTTTAAGTGTCAGTCCTTGTGCCTCGTTTCTTACTGTCACTTTGAGTCTCGAGCCGCTGATTTCTGGAATTTGCTCATTTAATAGTTTTAAGAGAGGCGGGGATATACCATCTATTTGCTGAATACAATATCGCCAATAATCTTGAATCAATTCCGGCGTAAATGTTTGATCCATGGCATTAATGTCCACTCTAACAGCAGCAATATTCGAAAAGGTTCTTTCCAGTTGAGTGATCAATCGAAGATAAACATCGAAAGGGAGGATTTTTTCAAGTGAAAAATAAAAATGCCAGCTCTTCGCTTTTTTCTCAACTAATAACTTTTCAATCTGAGCATTGCGAAAGTGTGCAACCACCGCATCCTCTGTCAAATTCAACTGCTGGAGCAAGAGTTGAAATCGCTCTTTTTTGCTTAAAGCACGTTCGCTCAAAGCTTTTCTCTCCCCTCAAAAAAAAATCTCTATTTATACCTAAAAATTATATCATAGGATTCGAACTGTTTCGCGCATCTACGACATAAAGCTTTATCCATTTAAGAAAAATGAGGAACCGCTATTTGGCGATTCCTCACTCGCTTATTTCAAGAAAAATCTTTGAATATCATTCCACGTTACGACGAGCATTAACAGCATGAGAAGTGCAAATCCGATGAAATGAACCATTCCTTCCTTCTGCCTGTCAATTGGTTTGCCTCTTAATGCTTCAACAACAAAGAACATCAGCCGGCCGCCATCAAGTGCAGGGATTGGAAGCAAATTCATGATCCCTAAGTTGATGCTTAAAATACCTGCCCATTTCATTAAATAATAAATACCGGATTTGGCTACTTCATCCGTAGACACATAAATGCCTACCGGCCCTGAAAGAGCATTAATGGAAAATTGTCCTGTTACAAGTTTCCCCAGCATGCTAAAAATTTGCGTTGTCCAAAAATAAGTATCCTTTGCTCCGCTTGCTACAGCTTGAACCGGTGATTTTTCTACTGGGCTATAAACTCCAATAATCCCTATTTTCTGCCCATCTACCACATTTTCTTTCGGTGTTACTTCAATATCTTTTTCTTTTCCGTCGCGTACAATCAAAAAGTCAAGTTTTTTATTCGGATTTTTGCGAATGATCTCTACAACATCAGACCAACTGGAAATTTCTAATCCATTAATACTTTGGATTATATCTCCTTGTTTCAGTCCTGCTGCTTTGGCTGCACCATCAGGTGTTAACTCACCTAATTTGGGCTCATTGGTTGGCACTCCTTGCAAGAGTGCAATGACTACAAACAAAATAAAAGCGAGGACGAAATTCATCATGGGACCGGCAAAAATAGCCATAAATCTTTGACCCAAGGTTTTAGAACCAAATTGGCGATCAATTGGGGCAATTTGTGTTTCCACCCCATTTTCCACAAGAACTGCCTGCGGATGAATAGAAAAAGTTTTTAGGCTTTCCGCATCATCATCCGGGTATCCTTTAAGAATTAATTCCTTTTCAATATCCGCATATTCTACTTCAACGATACGACTGTTCGGGAATTTCTCTTTTTTATTTAAAATAATTTTGGTTACTTTTTCATCTTGATTAAATAAGAGTCCAACCCGATAGCCCGGCTTGATTTCTACCATTTCCGGGTCTTCGCCTGCCATGCGGACAAAGCCCCCAATCGGTAATAATCTTATGGTATAGGTTGTTTCATCTCTTTTATAGGAGAAGACCTTCGGACCCATTCCTATTGCGAATTCTCGGCAGAGGACACCTGCCCTTTTGGCAAAAATGAAATGACCAAACTCATGAAAGAAGACGAGAGCGCCAAAAATCACAATAAAGGCAATAACTGTTGTCAAAAATAAAACCACCTTTTTTTATAAAAGTGAACGTACATATTCTCTTGTTTCCTTGTCCGCCTCTTGAATTACTTTTAAACTCGGGTGATCAATTGCTTTATGGGAGCTTAATGCCTTTTCAATTAAATCTTCAATCTGCAAAAACCGAATTTTCCCTTCCAGGAAAAGAGCAACTGCTGTTTCATTTGCAGCATTCAATACTGTCGGCATTGTGCCGCCGATCTTTCCTGCTGTATAGGCATATTCCAAACAACGGAACCTCTCAAAATCCATTTCCTGAAAATGAAGCTCTCCAACTTTCGCCAAGTTCAAGCGGTTCGCTGAAGGAAGCGGGAGCCGGTCAGGGTAGGCAAGTGCATATTGAATTGGCACTCTCATGTCTGGCGTTCCTAATTGTGCAATAATACTCGAATCATGAAATTCAACCATTGAGTGTATGATGCTTTCTCGATGGAGCAGCACATTAATTTTTTCATAAGGCATATTAAACAACCAGTGAGCTTCAATGACTTCCAGCCCTTTATTCATCATCGTTGCAGAGTCAATCGTAATTTTTGCACCCATTGACCAATTTGGATGATGAAGTGCTTCTTCAACCGTCACATTTTCCAATTCTTCTCGGGTACGGTCACGGAAACTGCCGCCGGATGCTGTTAATATAATGCGTTCAATATTCTTTTCCTGTTCACCCTGAAGTGCTTGAAATATTGCAGAATGTTCACTGTCCACCGGCAAGAGGGCAACTTGATTTCTTCTGGCCGCCTCCATGACTAAATGTCCGGCGGTCACCAATGTTTCTTTATTAGCAAGTGCAATTGTTTTTCCACTTTCAATCGCCTGAAGTGTCGGGTCTAAACCTACACTCCCCAGAACAGCGTTGACTAGAAGATCTGCCTTTTGAAAAACAGCAATTTCTATTAATCCAGCATCGCCATAAGTGAACTTTATATGAGGAAACTCTGCCTTTAATGTATTACAATCCTCTTTATTTTGTACAGAAACTAGCTCTGGTTGAAATTCCACAATGATTTTGCGGGCTATATCAATATTTTTACCGGCAGAAAAGGCGGCTAATTTAAATTCTTCCGGATGCTCGCGAATAATTGCCAATGTTTGGGTTCCGATCGAGCCTGTTGCTCCCATTAAACTTATTGTTTTCAATCATGTCAACTCCTAAACAAAACGCTTATTACCAAAGATGAAAAAAATGCAATAAAGGCAGCACAAACAAAAGACTATCAAAGCGATCAAGTATTCCTCCATGACCAGGCAAAATATTCCCAGAATCTTTCACATTAAAGTGTCGCTTAAAGGCGGATTGGACAAGATCGCCAATTTGTCCAAAAACAGACAAAACGGCAGTGATACCTATTATTGTGACTATCGCTGCATGTATATCCGTAAATAAGGCAAATAACACACCAACTATAATGGCACAAATAACACCGCCAATAGATCCTTCAACGGTTTTATTCGGGCTGATGTCCGGCCATAGCTTTTTCTTTCCCATTGTCTTGCCAATAAAATATGCACCGGAGTCGGTCGCCCAAATCATAAATAAAGAATAAAAGATATAAACCAGTCCTGCATCACGAGTTTCGATAAAGAAGTAAAAGCCAATTCCAACATAAAGAGCGGAAAAAATAGAAAAAGCTGCATCTTCAAAATTAAAGCGATTTTTAGTGATCACCGTAAAGGTAAGCAGCAATAAAATAAAGGCAATTGCCAGCTCCGTCTTAGAATAAAAAAAGTTCGCCGCCCGTTCGTATTTTTCTGGAAAAATAACGACCCAGAGAAATAATAAGGAAAGAAAGCCATTTATAGAAAAGATATTCAGATTCTTCATTTTTAATAATTCATATAAGCCAATACTGGCTAATAAATACGTTAATATAACAAATGGAAGTCCGCCGTAAAAGACGATTGGCAAAAATAATGCCGCTGCAGCAACAGCAGTTATGATCCTTTGCTTCATTTAAAGTTCAACATCCTTTTTTGTTGTCAATCAGGAAGACATGGTTTTAAGATTAAACGGAATATCCAGCATTAAAGTCCTCCGAACCTCCGCTGACGTTTTTGAAACGCTTCAATTGCTTTCAGAAAATGTTCTTCATCAAAATCAGGCCATAAAACATCTGTAAACCAAAACTCCGAATAAGCAAGCTGCCACAGCATAAAATTACTAAGGCGAATCTCGCCGCTCGTTCGAATTAATAAATCAGGGTCTGGCAGACTTGATGTCATTAAATAGGAGGAAAATCTTTCTTCATCAAGATCTTCTTCTTTAAGTATACCACGCTGATAATCATTTAAGACCTTCTTAACAGCATCAATAATTTCTGCCCTGCTTCCGTAATTTAATGCAAAGTTTAATATTAAACCATTATTATTTTTTGTTTGTTCAATGGCCTTTTCGATGGCCTTTAACGTATGTAAAGGCAGTTGATCTTTATACCCTATCATCTTAACTTGGACATTATTTTCAATTAACTCTGGGAGAAACGTTCCTAGAAATTCCTCTGGCAGTTTCATGATATATTCTACTTCATTCTTCGGCCGTTTCCAGTTTTCAGTCGAAAAAGCATACAATGTTAAATTTTTAATACCGAGGTCATTAGCCAGCATGGTTGTCTTGCGGACAACCTTCATGCCTTCATGATGACCAGCGATACGGGGTAAAGCCCGTTTCTTTGCCCATCGGCCATTTCCATCCATAATAATCGCAACATGATCAGGTACAGGCAATTCTTTTATTTTTTCTATCTTATCTCGGAGTGTGGAAGAGTTATTTTGGTTCTTCCAAAGCCGTATTTTATTTAACATACACTCTCCTCCATCCAAATTATCATTTCCTCCGAAATGAAATTAGCCCAGTAAATCTATTGTACTAATATGTAAAGAAAAATAATAGCGTAAAAACATGTTTTTATCATACCAAAAAAACGGCAAGATATCTCTATTCATAAACTATGTACACGAAAAACTGTTTTTCCTGCCAATTTATAGTCCTAATATAGTGAAAAAACCCCCTAAAAAGAGGGTCTGTACATTTAGACTTCCATAATTTCTTTTTCTTTGTCTTTTGTAATTTGATCAATTTTATTGATATGATCATCTGTGATTTTTTGAATGTCATCAGAATAACCGCGTAGTGCATCCTCCGTGATTTCGCCGTTCTTTTCCAGCTTCTTTAGTTCATCGTTCGCATCACGGCGAATGTTGCGAACGGCAACTTTTGCTTCCTCTGATTCTTTCTTAACAACCTTAACAAGTTCACGACGGCGCTCTTCTGTCAATTGCGGGATGGCGATCCGGATAATGGAACCATCGTTTGATGGATTTAGGCCGAGATCCGACTTTAGAATCGCTTTTTCAATTTCTCCAAGAATAGATTTGTCATATGGCTGAATAACTAACAGTCTTGGTTCCGGTGTTGTAATTCCGGCAAGCTGGTTAACTGGAGTTGGTGCACCATAGTAATCTACTGTAATTCTGTCCAGCATGGACGCATTCGCTCTCCCAGCACGAATGCTGGCAAGTTCCCTTGTAAAGGCTTGAATCGCTTTTGTCATTCTTTCCTTGGCCGAATTAATGACTTGTTGTGGCATTAGTTTTTCCCCCTTACGATTGTTCCGATTTTTTCACCCATGATAGCTTTTTTAATGTTTCCTTGTTCCATGATGGAGAACACAATTAACGGAATATCATTGTCCATACATAATGAAGATGCAGTGGAATCCATGACTGCTAATCCTTCTTTCAACACATCAAGGAATGATAAATCTTCATATTTTGTTGCAGAAGCATCTACCCTAGGGTCTGCTGAATATACACCATCGACATTGTTCTTCGCCATAAGAATCACTTCTGCGTCTATTTCGGCTGCTCTTAAGGCAGCAGTCGTATCTGTCGAGAAGTACGGATTTCCTGTTCCAGCAGCAAAAATGACAACACGTTTCTTTTCTAAATGCCTAATTGCCCTGCGTCTGATGTATGGTTCAGCAACCTGACGCATTTCAATTGAAGTTTGAACACGTGATTCAATCCCTAATTGTTCAAGGCTGTCTTGCAGTGCTAGGGAATTCATAACTGTGGCAAGCATCCCCATATAATCGGCAGTTGCACGGTCCATTCCCATTTCACTGCCGATTTTCCCGCGCCAAATATTTCCGCCGCCTACGACAACAGCTACCTCAACGCCCAAATCGGCAATTTCCTTTACTTGAACGGCAATGGATTTAATAACAGAAGGTTTAATGCCAAAGTCGGAATCCCCGGCAAGTGCCTCTCCGCTCAATTTCAAAACAACGCGTTTATACTTAGGATTGCTCATATAAACCTCCATAATTATAACTTTGACCTTTAAAAATAGGGAACACAACGTGTCCCCTATTCAATATGCTTTACTAGCATCCCGTTACCTGTGTTTAACTGGAATGGTTTACTATTTTTTATTGATTTGATTCATAACTTCTTCTGCGAAGTTATCTTCACGCTTTTCAATGCCTTCTCCTACTTCGTAACGGATAAATTCACGGATTTTGGCACCTTTAGATTCAACAAATTGGCGAACCTTTTGGTCAGGGTTCTTAACGAATGCCTGATCAAGTACACATACTTCTTCAAAGTATTTGCCAAGACGGCCTTCCACCATTTTTTGAACGATATTTTCCGGCTTACCTTCGTTAAGAGCCTGCTGAGTTAGGATTTGGCGCTCATGCTCCACTTCTTCTTGAGAAACTTGGTCGCGGGAAACATATTTCGGATTTAAAGCAGCGATATGCATTGCTACATCTTTTGCTGCATCAGCATCTGTTGTACCTTCAAGAACTGTTAATACAGAAATGCGTCCACCCATATGCAGGTAAGCACCAAATGCATCATTGTCAGTCTTGGATACTACTTTGAAGCGGCGAAGGGTCAGTTTTTCACCTATTTTAGCAATTGCAGCATTAATATGGTCCTCAACAGTTGCTCCATTGTCCATTGTTTGTTTCAAAGCATCTTCAACTGTTACTGGTTTGTTTTTCAGAAGATGTTCGCCAAGTTCTTTAACAAGGGTTTGGAAGCCTTCATTTTTTGCAACGAAGTCTGTTTCAGAGTTAACTTCAAGAATAACAGCATCGTTCCCATTTGTTAAAATGGAAGTTAAACCTTCTGCTGCAATCCGGTCTGCTTTTTTTGCTGCTTTAGCAATGCCTTTTTCACGTAAAAAGTCAATTGCTTTTTCCATATCACCATTTGTTTCAGTTAATGCTTTTTTGCAATCCATCATCCCTGCGCCTGTTTTTTCGCGAAGTTCTTTTACCATTTGAGCAGTAATTGCCATTATAAGATCCTCCTTAAAATACTATGTATTTCTAGCTTAGCCATTGCAAGCTTTAATAAACCTTCTTTGTGTTTAGAGAGTTTAGCAAGTTGTCTTTAAAAAAAGGTGATAAAGGGTGCTCCCTCTTATCACCTTTTTATTAGTACATCATATCAATTAAGCTTCTACAACTGCAGCTTCTTCACCTTGTTTTGCTTCAAGGATAGCATCTGCCATTTTGCCAGTTAGCAGCTTAACCGCACGAATTGCATCGTCATTTGCAGGAATCACAACATCAATTTCATCCGGGTCACAGTTTGTATCAACAATACCTACGATCGGAATATTTAACTTTTTAGCTTCAGCAACTGCAATGCGCTCTTTACGAGGGTCGATAATAAATAAAGCATCTGGAAGCTGCTTCATGTCTTTGATTCCGCCAAGGAATTTTTCAAGACGTTCTTGTTCTTTCTTAATTTGAACAACTTCTTTTTTCGGCAGGACATCAAAAGTACCGTCTTCAGCCATTTTTTCAATTTCCTTTAAACGTGCAATACGCTTTTGAATGGTTTCAAAGTTTGTTAATGTTCCGCCTAACCAACGATGGTTAACATAATACATGCCGGAACGGATTGCTTCTTCTTTAACAGAATCTTGAGCTTGTTTTTTTGTGCCGACAAATAGGATCGTACCGCCGTTTGCAGCAAGATCTTTTACCCAATTGTAAGCTTCTTCTACCTTCTTCACTGTTTTTTGAAGGTCGATAATGTAAATGCCGTTACGCTCAGTGAAGATATATTTCTTCATCTTAGGATTCCAGCGGCGTGTTTGGTGTCCAAAATGTACACCAGCTTCAAGCAATTGTTTCATTGAAATAACTGACATAATGATCCTCCTAAATGGTTTTATTTTCCTCCGTCCATTTCATTTTTAAACAGAGACTTAATCTTAAGCACCATCTGTTCAAATCCATGAACGTGTGTATTAACACCATGAATTAATATAGCATATCACTACTTAAGAAATCAAGATTTCATTTCAGAAAAAAATCCCCAGCATGTGCTGGGAATTGTCACATTAAATTAACTTGTCTTTAGTTTTTCAAGTTCAACTAAAAATTTATCGTTTAGAACTTTAATATAGGTCCCTTTCATCCCAAGGGATCTGGACTCAATAACACCGGCACTTTCCAATTTCCTTAAAGCATTCACAATAACAGAGCGGGTGATTCCAACACGGTCGGCAATCTTTGAAGCGACTAATAAACCTTCATGTCCATTAAGCTCTTCAAAAATATGCTCAATTGCCTCAAGTTCACTATAGGATAATGAACTGATTGCCATTTGGACAACGGCTTTGCTTCTAGCCTCTTCTTCAATTTCTTCTGATTTTTCACGTAAAATCTCCATGCCGACTACGGTCGCCCCATATTCGGCAAGGATTAGATCGTCATCATGAAACTTTTCATGCAGTCTTGCCAGAATTAAGGTTCCCAAGCGTTCCCCTCCGCCAATAATTGGAACAATCGTGGTTAGTCCTTCACGGAATAAGTCTCTATTTTCTACAGGGAAAGCTGTATACTCACTTTCGATATCAAGATTTGATGAAGTTTCCCGAATGTTGAATAAGCTTTCGGTGTATTCTTCCGGAAATCGGCGTTCCTCAAACATCTTCTTCATTCTTTCATTTTCAATCTGTTGATATATGGAAAAACCAAGCAATTTCCCGCGGCGACTTACGATATATATATTGGCTTCAATCGTTTCGCTTAATGTATCCGCCATTTCTTTGAAATTTACCGGCCTTCCAGCTGCCTTTTGCAATAAAACATTAATTCTTCTTGTTTTTGTAAGTAAGTCCATTTGTTCTTCCTCCTAAAACTACTACCATTATTAAGTTTTTTTATTACCATAATCTTTATGAAAATTAGATAAGTGAAACGGGGAAAAATCACCGATTCTTTTTTTATAAAATATATTGACTTAAGTCTTTATTTTTCGAAATGGCACCAAGTTTTTCATCCACATATTGTGGAGTAATAGTCACTTTTCCCATAGAAATATCTGGCGCTTCAAACGAAAGATCTTCTAATAGCTTTTCCAATATCGTATGCAACCGTCTTGCTCCAATATTATCTGTATTTTGATTCACCTCGAACGCTATTTCTGCAATTCTACGAATAGCATCGTCAGAAAATTCAATTTCTATACCTTCTGTTTCTAATAATGCTTGATATTGTTTTATTAAAGCATTATTAGGTTCAATTAAGATTTTTAGAAAATCGTCAACAGTCAGTTTAGATAACTCAACACGAATTGGGAAGCGCCCTTGAAGTTCCGGAATTAAATCTGATGGTTTTGCCATATGAAATGCACCGGCAGCAATAAATAGTATATGATCGGTTTTGATCGGGCCATATTTGGTTACAACGGTCGATCCTTCCACAACAGGCAAAATATCCCTTTGGACCCCTTCCCTTGATACATCAGCAGATGAACCACCGGAATTACGGCTTGCAATCTTATCGATTTCATCAATAAAAATAATCCCGGTTTGCTCAGCACGAAAAATTGCTTCAGATGTCACTTCATCCATATCAATCAATTTTGATGCTTCTTCATTTGTTAATACTTTTCTTGCTTCACGGACCGTTAATTTTCTTTTTTTCCGCTTTTTCGGGATCAAGCTATTAAGAGCATCCTGCATGTTCATTCCCATTTGCTCTATGCCGGAACCTTGAAGCAAATCAAACATGGACGGAGTTTGTTCCTCAACTTCTACCGTTACAATTTCATCTTCTAATTGGCCAAGAGCCAGCTTTTCTTTGACAATCTTGCGCTTTTCCTGAACAGAACAGTCTTCTTGGTGCGTCTCTTGTTCTGAAGAGGCGGTTCCGCCGCCAAATAACATTTCTAATGGATTTTTATAATTTGTATTTTTTTTGGCTGATGGAACTAACAGCTCAACAATCCTGCTGTTGGCATTCTCTTCTGCCCGTTCCTTTACACTTTGCATCCGCTCTTCTTTTACTAAACGCACCGCTGTTTCAGCAAGATCGCGAACCATTGATTCAACATCGCGGCCGACATAGCCTACTTCTGTAAACTTTGTCGCTTCGACTTTTACAAAAGGCGCACCAACAAGTTTGGCAATTCTTCTGGCAATTTCTGTTTTCCCTACTCCGGTTGGACCGATCATCAAAATATTTTTAGGGATAATTTCGTCCCTCATTTTTTCATTTAACAGGCCTCTGCGGTAGCGATTCCTGAGAGCAACTGCAACAGCTTTCTTAGCATCCTTTTGGCCGATAATATACTGGTCAAGTTTCTCCACAATTTGCCGGGGAGTTAAATTGGTTGTTTTGCCCATTTCTATTCTCCTTCCCGTTATAGCTCTTCCACAATAATATTGTGGTTCGTGTAGACACAAATTTCTGCAGCCATTTCCAAAGAAGCTTTCGCAATTTCATTTGCAGTTAGGTGGTCTCCCGCGTATCGCTTTAAGGAGCGGCCAGCCGCCAAAGCATAATTTCCACCTGAACCAATTGCAAGAATTCCATCATCCGGTTCGATTACTTCACCGGTACCCGAAACAAGCAATAAATTTTCTTTATCCATTACAATTAGCATGGCCTCCAGCTTACGTAAAACTTTATCGCTGCGCCATTCTTTTGCAAGTTCAACAGCAGCTCTTTGCAGATTTCCGTTGAATTCTTCAAGCTTTCCCTCGAACAATTCAAAAAGTGTAAATGCATCTGCAACAGATCCAGCAAAACCAGCTAATACTTTCCCATTAAAGATCTTTCTTACTTTTCTTGCCGTGTGCTTCATGACAACCGCATTGCCAAATGTTACTTGGCCGTCACCCGCCATTGCGCATTCACCTTTATGTTGAACAGCAAATATTGTTGTTGCATGAAATTGATTCAATTGGCTCTCCTCCTTTTGGAGTATTCTCATGATTAAAGGCCTGGATTACTGTATGTAACGAGGAAGTTTCCGTTACTAAAACCATTTCTAATTACTCTTCAAATATCCGATATACAATTCCTTCATTCTGACTTCTCTATATATGTCGTGAGCAACGAAAATATGCCGGATGTATAAAGATGTTTAAAAAAGAAATGTCTTATTTTCGAAATGAACAAGACTCCAGCTTTATATTGTGCATAAAATGGGCGGCTTTTGTAAATACCCTTTTATTTAAATTTAAGAAAATATTTAAATTGATTTCATCTGCAAGGGCTACTAAATCGTATCACACTTCTTATACCCTTGCAACATATTCACAAAACCTTCACAAAGTTCTGAATTGTTTGCAATGCCCGCTCAGCATATTGTAAATTTCTTTCCTGTTTTCCTTTAATTCTTGTAGGCAGCTCAGGAAACAGCCCAAAATTCGCATTCATGGGCTGGAAATGGTCTGGGCTTGTTGTCGTAATATACCGAGCCATACTTCCTATTGCTGTTTCTTGAGGAAATTCAACAGGCTGCTGTCCTCGAACAAGACGGGCAGCATTAATTCCGGCAATCAGGCCGCTTGCAGCGGATTCTACATAGCCTTCTACGCCAGTCATCTGACCAGCAAAAAATAAATCTTCACGTCCTCGGAATTGATAGGTAGCTTTAAGAACCTTCGGCGAATTAATAAACGTATTGCGATGCATCACACCATACCGCACAATTTCAGCATTTTCAAGTCCTGGAATCATTCGAAAAACTTCCTTTTGAGCACCCCACTTTAAATGTGTCTGGAATCCCACCATATTAAAAAGTTTTCCTGCCGCATCATCCTGACGAAGCTGAACAACAGCAAAGGGACGTTTTCCCGTTCTTGGATCCTCTAAACCTACAGGTTTTAATGGACCGAATAGCATCGTTTTTTTACCTCTTGCCGCCATAACTTCAATCGGCATACAACCTTCAAAAAATATTTCTTTTTCAAATTCTTTCAATGGAGCTGTTTCTGCCGAGATAAGTGCATCGTAAAAACGATTAAACTCCTCCTCAGTCATAGGGCAGTTTAAGTAGGCTGCCTCTCCCTTATCATAGCGGGATTTTAAATATACTTTTTCCATGTTAATGCTGTCTTTTTCAATAATTGGGGCTGCAGCATCATAAAAATAAAGATATTCCTCGCCTGTTAAATTTTTTAATTTTGCTGAAAGCTCCGGACTAGTCAACGGGCCGGTCGCAATAACAGTAGGACCTTCGGGAATTTCCGTTACCTCTTCGTGTATCACTGTTACATTTTCATGATTCTTCACCATTTTGGTTACTTTGGCGGCAAACTCATGGCGATCAACCGCAAGCGCCCCACCAGCAGGTACTGAACAGGCATCCGCAGCAGCAATAATAACAGAATCCAGTTTTCTCATTTCTTCCTTTAATACACCAACTGCATTTGTTAAAGTATTTGCCCGAAGAGAATTACTGCAAACAAGCTCAGCAAATTTATCTGTATGGTGGGCTGGTGTTTGTTTGACAGGACGCATCTCATAAAGTTTCACCTTCACACCGCGCCTAGCGATCTGCCAAGCAGCTTCACTTCCTGCAAGACCAGCCCCCACCACATTTATTGTCATCATATCCATATTCGGCCTCCTGACGCTTCCTTATAAAATCTATCACAACAAGAATATAATTTGAAAAGACAGTTGAATTTAGCTTTCCCTCGCTAAAAGTCCATCTTGCATTGTACTACATGAAGCAAAAAGAAAAAAGTTTTTAGTCTTTTTTGAAGTTACAAGCTAAAAACATAAATGAAAGAGTGGAGAAATCCCCACTCTTAGCTTTGCGGTTCTTCTTTGTAGTCACAATTGGTACATTGTACCTGAACTCCTTTTTTCAATTTTTTCTCTACGAGGAGTCCTTCACATTTAGGACAGCTTCTTGGAAGCGGTTTATCCCAAGAAATAAAGTCACATTCAGGGAAACGGCTACACCCGTAAAATAAGCGTTTTTTCTTGCTCTTTCTCTCAACAATGGTTCCTTCTTTACATTTCGGACAGGTGACGCCAATTTCTTTAACAATTGGTTTTGTATTGCGGCAATCTGGAAAATTACTGCAAGCCATAAACTTTCCATATCGGCCCATTTTAAATACCATTGGGCTGCCGCAAAGGTCACAGTCCTCCCCAGCAGGTTCATCTTTTATCTCAATTGATTGCATTTCTTCTTCTGCTTTTTTTAAGTGAGTTTCAAACTCTTTATAAAATTCGTCAATAACTTGAACCCAAGGAATCTTTCCTTCTTCAATATTATCCAAGTCCTGTTCCATTTTTGCGGTAAATTCCACATCAAGAATATCTGGAAAAAATTCAAGGATCAGGTCATTGATAATTTCACCAAGTTCAGTAGGAACGAAACGTTTATTATCAAGCGCAACATAACCGCGGTTTTGGATAGTATCCAAAGTCGGTGCATATGTGGACGGTCGGCCGATTCCAAGTTCTTCTAATGTTCTGACGAGTCTTGCCTCTGTATACCTTGGAGGCGGCTGGGTAAAATGCTGTTTCGGTTCAATATCCTTCTTAAATACCTCATCGCCAACCTTTAACTCTGGAAGCAATTTATCTTTCTTCTCTTCTGTCTGGTCATCGGAACCTTCTACATAAATTTTCATAAATCCCGGAAATTTAATCTTCGAACCTGTGGCACGAAACAGAACATTGCCATTTTGTAAATCAACACTCATGGTATCCATTACTGCCTGCGCCATTTGGCTTGCTAAAAAACGGTCCCAAATTAATTTATATAGTCTAAATTGGTCTCTTGAAAGAAATTCCTTCATACTTTCAGGAGTTCGAAATGTACTTGTCGGACGGATTGCTTCATGGGCATCTTGGGTATTTGTCTGTTTCTTCTCTTTACGAGTCTCTTCCTTTAAATAATTTTCGCCGAATTCCTGTCTGATATAATCTGCCGCTTCCTTTTGTGCGATCTCCGATATACGAGTTGAATCCGTTCTCATATATGTAATAAGACCGACCGTCCCCTCTTTGCCAAGTTCAATACCTTCATAAAGCTGCTGAGCCAGCATCATCGTCTTCTTGGCACGGAAATTTAATTTTCTTGCAGCTTCCTGCTGCAGAGAAGACGTAATAAACGGTGGTGCCGGGTTTCGTTTTCTCTCTCTTTTCGTGACCGCAGTTACCGTAAATTTATTTCCATCCAATCCTTGCAAAACATTATTGACATCTTGTTCGGATTTCAACTCAGTTTTATCCTTGCCCTCTAAAGTATAAAAATCTGCGCTGAATTGGTCTTTTCCCTTTAGGAACTCTCCTTCAATTGTCCAATATTCTTCCGGGATAAAAGCTTTGATCTCTTTTTCCCGGTCAATAATCAGCTTGACCGCTACGGACTGAACACGCCCTGCGCTAAGGCCCTTTTTTACTTTTTTCCATAGAAGTGGACTGATATTATATCCGACAAGACGGTCCAAAATCCTTCGTGCCTGCTGGGCGTCAACCAAATCCATATTGATGGGACGAGGATGCTTAAAAGATTCCTTAATTGCATCCTTGGTGATTTCATTAAATACAACTCGGCAGTCTGAATGGATATCGATTTCCAAACTGTGAGCCAAATGCCAGGCAATAGCTTCTCCCTCACGGTCAGGGTCGGCTGCGAGATATACTTGTTTTGCTTTTTTGGCTGCTGTTTTTAATTCTTTCAATACAGGTCCCTTGCCCCGGATGGTAATATACTTTGGTTCAAAATTATGTTCAACATCAACCCCCATTTGACTACGCGGCAAATCACGGACATGGCCCATTGATGCTTTTACTTTATATTTTTTTCCCAGATATCGTTCGATCGTTTTCGCTTTTGCTGGCGATTCTACGATTACAAGAAAATCTGCCATTAATCAATATCCTCCTTAGAGGGAAAGTGTAGTCTCAAGAATCCGGCAAAAGCCATTCATAGATGCTTGCCATTCGAAAAAATTTTCTTACATCCCGCTTCATAAGAATCGGATAAAATACTTCTGCAAAACCGCACATCCCAAATTTATATGTTCATTGCCGTTTAAAATTACTCAAGTTAATTCTTTTTTAAACATCTGTTGGAAAATGTATAACAGATTAGAAATAATTTCAACCTTTTTATGCTATTTTTTCTTCATTTATACCAAAAAAACCTTCAAATTTGAAAATTTTAATGGTTTTTTATGTTTTTAAATAAATCTTATCCATAATCTCTTCTAAAATATCCTCGGCACTAATTACTAATTTTGCACCCTGTTGAATTAATTCATTTGCTCCAATAGAATACGGATTAAAGATGCTTCCCGGCAGCGAAAAAACTTCTCTTCCTTCATGTACAGCATAATTTGCCGTAATGAGGGAGCCGCTTTTTCTTTTTGCTTCTACGATCAAAGTTCCACGGCTCATACCGCTGATAATTCGATTCCGAGCTGGAAAATGCCATTTTAGGGGTTTAGTATCAGGAGGGTATTCTGAAAGAATCAGCCCGCTTTTCATCATTTCTAATGCTAGCTTCAAATTTTCTTTCGGATAAATATGATACAATCCTCCGGCAATTACTGCAATGGTTTTGCCACCATTTTTCATCGCATATTCATGAGCGAGGGCATCAATTCCTTTTGCCAGACCGCTGACAATAAGAACACCGCTTTTAATTAACTCGGGAAACAACATCCGAATTGCATTTTTTCCATATTGAGTGGCTTGCCGCGAACCAACTACAGCCAGTTTCGGTTCCACCTCAAGCAGGGATACATCCCCTTTCGCAAATAGCACCCATGGCGGCTGATAAATTTCCTTTAAGTACTGGGGATATACTTTATCAAAGATCGTAATGACAGCAATACCATTCTTATCATATTCTTGGATTTTCTTGCGAATTTTTTCGGGATTAAATGCTTTTCCAGAAGTGTTTTGGGCGAAGGATTGGAAAAACTCTTGTTGGGGATTACTAAGGGAGCTAAACGAGTAAAAATATTCGAGCATTGGGTCTCTTTTTAAGATTTGAAAAATTGTATTCCATGAATAATTTGGCTCATGCAACAGAGCAATTAACTTTTCTCTAAATGCATCCATTCAATGTAAAACCTCCCGGTAATAAATTATAATGATAATGAAATAGCCCCTCATTTTATCGAGGGACTATCTGCTACCATCTTGAAGATTATGTTAAATTAATGGGTTTTGCATTTTTCGTATAGACCTTTTTCTTTAAGCACTTCGATTAATGTTTCACCCATAACAGACGGTGTATCTGCAACTTTAATTCCGCATTCGTTCATCACGCGGATTTTTTCATCAGCTGTACCTTTACCACCGGAGATAATCGCTCCTGCATGGCCCATACGTTTCCCTGGAGGTGCAGTACGTCCGCCGATAAAGCCGACGACAGGCTTGGTCATGTTTTCTTTTACCCATCTTGCTGCTTCTTCTTCAGCTGTTCCTCCGATTTCACCGATCATAATGACAGCATATGTTTCAGGATCTTCATTAAATGCTTTTAATACATCGATAAAGTTTGTTCCGTTAACAGGGTCGCCACCAATCCCAACAGCCGTTGTCTGACCAATACCAGCTTGGGTTAATTGATGAACAGCCTCATATGTTAATGTACCAGAGCGGGAAACAACACCAACATGGCCTTTTGTATGAATGTAGCCAGGCATAATACCGATTTTACATTCATCTGCTGTAATAACTCCAGGGCAGTTAGGGCCGACAAGACGAGTCTTCTTGCCTTCCATGTAACGTTTAACCTTCACCATATCTAGAACCGGAATATGTTCAGTTATGCAGATCACAAGATCTAATTCTGCATCTACAGCTTCAATAATGGAATCCGCAGCAAACGGTGCCGGTACATAGATAACCGATGCTGTTGCACCAGTTGCTTCAACAGCCTCTTTCACTGTATTAAAAACAGGAACACCCTCTACTTCTTGACCGCCTTTACCAGGAGAAGTCCCTCCGACAATTTTTGTACCATATTCAAGCATTTGCTTTGTATGGAAACGGGCAGTTCCGCCTGTAATCCCTTGCACAATAACTTTTGTATCCTTATTAATAAATACGCTCACAATAATTCCCCTTTCTTCGATCCTATTTCACCAATGAAACGATTTTTTGGGCGCCGTCTGCCATAGATTCAGCAGCAGTAATGTTCAGACCTGACTCAGAAAGAATTTTCTTTCCTAAGTCAACATTTGTGCCTTCTAAGCGGACTACTAACGGAATGGAAAGTCCAACTTGTTTAGCTGCTTCTACTACACCCTCAGCAATAACATCACACTTCATGATTCCGCCAAAGATATTGACAAAGATACCTTTTACGTTTGGATCAGAAAGGATAATTTTAAATGCTTCTGTTACTTTTTCAGCTGTCGCACCGCCGCCGACATCAAGGAAGTTTGCCGGTTCTCCGCCGTAGTATTTAACGATATCCATCGTAGCCATTGCCAAGCCGGCACCGTTTACCATACAGCCGATATTACCATCTAAAGCAATATAACTTAAATCATATTTAGATGCTTCGATTTCCTTTGGATCTTCCTCTTCAAGGTCACGATATTCTAATACATCTTTTTGACGATATAGTGCATTGGAGTCAAAGTTTAATTTTGCATCCAAAGCCATTACTTTACCGTCTCCGGTAACAACTAACGGGTTAATTTCAGCAATTGAGCAATCCTTATCAACGAACGCATTGTAAAGGCCAGTCATAAATTTAACTGCTTGATTGACTAGTTCTTTCGGGATATTGATATTAAAGGCAAGTCTGCGAGCTTGGTATGGCATTAACCCGAGTACAGGGTCGATCTCTTCTTTGAAAATTTTCTCAGGTGTTTTCGCTGCAACTTCTTCGATTTCAGTACCGCCTTCTTCAGAACCCATTAGCACAACGCGAGAAGTAGAACGGTCCAAAACTAAACCGACATAATATTCTTTCTTAATATCACAGCCTTCTTCGATCAAGAGGCGTTTTACTTCTTTACCTTCAGGACCTGTCTGGTGTGTAACCAACGTTTTCCCAAGGATTTCGCTTGCATATGTACGAACCTCATCAAGGTTTTTAGCAACCTTAACACCGCCGGCTTTTCCTCTACCGCCTGCATGAATTTGTGCTTTGACCACACATACTTGTGTGCCTAATTCTTTTGCAGCTTCAACAGCCTCTTCAACTGTGAAGGCTACTTTTCCATTTGGCACTGTTACCCCATATTTTCTGAGGATTTCTTTCCCCTGGTACTCATGGATATTCATGTTCCATCCTCCTAAATCATACTGTTTGCAAATTTGACTCCGTTTACATTGTATATAATGTCGCAAACCTTGTCCACCAATTAGTAATTAATTATATTATTTTTCAGTTTGGTAAAATAAAACAGCGGTAAAAATGATACTATGCTATCGTAAGCAGCTGAAAATTACTTTATAGAAAAAATAGTTAAGCAGGCAAATAATGCCTGCTTAACTATTTTTTTGAAAGAGGTTTGGCTACAGTAATTCTTTAACCGGAGAAAAAGTTTTTCTGTGAAAAGGGGTAACGCCATATTTCTCAAGAGCACGCAGATGGTCCTTCGTGCCATATCCCATATTTTTTTGGAATCCATATTCAGGATACTCTTGAGCAATTTCTTTCATGAATCGATCTCTGGCAACTTTGGCCACGATTGAGGCAGCTGCAATGGAAACACTTTTGGCGTCACCTTTTATAATCGATTCCGATCGAAAGGGGATTTCCAATTCAACTGCATCAATTAGTACGGCTTCCGGTTTTGGATCTAGTGAAGCAATAGCAGTTTTCATTGCTTTTTTTGTCGCCTGATAAATATTGATTTTATCAATTTCATCTGCATCGATAACTGCAATACTGACTGCCAATGCATCTCTTCTGATCACTTCATCATATTCTTCACGTTTTTTTTCTGTAAGTTTTTTCGAATCGTCAATTCCTGCCAAGAAAAATGTTTCTGGCAGAATAACAGCAGCGGCGACAACAGGACCGGCAAGTGGACCTCTTCCTACTTCATCTACTCCTGCGATCAACTTGAACCCCTGATACCGCAAATTTTGTTCATATTTTGTCATCGCCAGAAATTTATCCTTTAAAAGCTTTTCTTGTTCCTTTTGTTTTTTCCACTTGACAAGCAATGCCTGCACACCTTTTCGCTTATCTTGTTCCAACTCGTGAATAAGGGAGCCGGCTTCTTCCTCCCTTGCAAGCAGCTCGGCAATTTGGGATATCGCTAATTGTTTCATACTCCTCCACCCACATTATAAAAGCTCCCTTAAAAGGGGAGCCTTATTTTCTTATCGATTCATTTCCTTCGTTTGTAGGTCTATTGGCCTTTCAAAGGAAAGCCGTCCAAATTTTTGTGAACGTATTTCTCTTATCACCAATTCTGCTACTTTATCGTAGTCAACCATCGCACCGCCAGTTAAACAGCCCCTTAATGTCCCGATATGGTCGAATAAAGCTACTAAATCATCCGGTATTTCAGAAAACTTGTATCTTTCCTTTAAACGCTCGGGATACTCCCGTTCCAAAAATTTCAATGCATAAACGGCTAAATCTTGTAAATTCAAAAGCGTGTCTTTAATCGCTCCAGTAATGGCCAGTTTCATTCCAACTTCCTGATCTTCAAATTTCGGCCACAATATCCCCGGAGTATCAAGTAACTCCATTTCCTTGCCAACTTTAATCCATTGTTGTGATCTGGTTACACCCGGAGTATTTCCAGTTTTAGCGATGTTTCTTTTCACCAAGCGGTTGATCAGCGTTGATTTACCCGAATTAGGAATTCCAACAATCATTGCCCGAATCGCTCTCGGTTTTACTCCTTTAGCTTTTAACCGGTCAAATTTTTCCTGCAAAATTTCCTTTGACACTTGCACAATTTCCTTTAGCCCTTCCCCAGCTTGAGCATTTACAGCCAACGATCTGAATCCTTGTCCAGCAAAAAAGGAAATCCATTCCTTCGTCACCTCTTGATCAGCCATATCAGCCTTATTTAATAAAACAAGCCTCGGCTTGTGATGGATAATTTCATCAATCATCGGATTTCTTGATGAATACGGAATTCTGGCATCGATCAATTCAAAAATAATATCCACTAATTTTAATTTTTCCGTGACTTCTCTGCGGGCCTTGGCCATATGGCCGGGAAACCATTGAATCGTCAAAGTGCCACCTCCTTTAAAAGCGTAAGCTTTAAAAAACTATTCTGCCGTTACAATATGTGCATCTTTTGGCGGCCAATAAACAATACTTGCCTTACCAATGACTTTGCTCATTGGAATAGCACCAATATGACGGCTATCTTTGCTGAAACGGCGGTTATCCCCCATGACAAATAATTCACCCCGCGGTACTGTATCTCGGCCAATTTTCTCCTTTAATGTAAACGGCTCAGTCAAAGGACCGTCTGTCACTTGTTTTTTATACTCATCCAAATAGGGCTCTTTATATGCTTTTCCATTTATATACAAAGTATCTTTTTTATACTCTAGTCTGTCTCCTGGAAGTCCAATAACTCGCTTTATGTAATCTTTGCCTTCAGGGGCATGAAAGACGATGATGTCAAAACGATGCGGTTCGCCGATTTTATAAGCAAGCTTATTCACAATCATTCTGTCTTGATTCTTTAATGTCGGCATCATTGAAAGACCGTCAACTACAATCGGTGCAAATAGAAACCAGCGGATTAAGCCTGCCAGGATCACAGCAATCACTAGAGCTTTCGTCCATTCCCAAAGTTCATTTTTCTTTTTTTTCGCCATCCATAGTCCCACCAATCTTTGCATAAAAATATCCTATAGGGTTATTGTACATAACTTGAGGTCATTTAACACAATGGGAAAGTCGTTTTAATAAAACTTTAATAAAAAAAGCATTTAAGAGACTATATTCAGATGTATAAAAAAAGAGCTTGCATCGCAAGCTCTTTTTTGTGCAAATTAACGAATTTCTTTAATACGAGCTTTTTTACCACGAAGGTTACGCAAGTAGTAAAGTTTCGCACGACGGACTTTACCGCGGCGTACTACTTCAAGCTTCGCAATTTTTGGTGTATGCAGCGGGAACGTACGCTCAACGCCTACCCCATAGGAAACTTTACGAACAGTGAAAGTTTCACTGATTCCACCACCACGACGCTTAATCACAACACCTTCGAACAACTGAATACGCTCGCGGGATCCTTCGATAACTTTCACATGTACACGTACAGTGTCACCAGGGCGAAACTGAGGAAGGTCAGAACGTAGTTGTTCCTTTGTGATTTCTTCAATTAGTTTATGCATCGTTTTCAACTCCTTCCAACAGATGCTCATGCAAAGACTCTCTAACATGCAGCGGAACATCGTTTTAAGACCAAATCTGACAACGGTCAGCTTAAGTCACAAGAAGTATAATAACATAATTGCTCGGCAATCGCAATACTACTCCAATTCTTTTTTTATTTCTCTCAACCATTTTTCTTGTTGTTCTGTCAGTTCTATTTTATCTAATAGATCAGGTCTTCTTGACAGTGTCCGTCTCAATGCTTCTTTATTGCGCCATTCTTCGATCAGCTTATGATTGCCTGACAGCAGTACCTCTGGCACCTTCATTCCTCGAAAATCTGCCGGTCTTGTATAATGCGGATGCTCTAAAAGTCCGGTGCTGAAAGAATCTTTCATATGTGATTCCTGATTTCCCAATACTTCCGGAAGCAGCCGGACAACACTGTCAATAACCACCATCGCTCCCAGCTCACCTCCAGTCAGTACATAATCGCCAATTGAAATTTCATCAGTGACAACATATTGGCGGATTCGTTCATCATACCCCTCATAATGGCCGCAAATAAAAATGAGATGCTCCTCTTTGGCCAGTTCCTCCGCGATACATTGCTCATAGCGCCTTCCCTGAGGGCAAAGAAGAATTACCCTTGGATTTGTTTTTCCCGCGTTTTCTTTCAAAGCGGAAACTGCATCAAAAATCGGCTGTGGAGTTAATACCATGCCGGCTCCGCCTCCATATGGGTAATCATCTACTGAGGCATGTTTGTTATCAGCATATTCGCGAAAATTGATAACATTGTATTGAACTACCTTTTTTTCAACTGCTTTATGTAAAATGGAGTGACCCAACACCCCGGTAAACATCTCTGGAAACAATGTAAGGATATCAATTAGCATCATGACAGCAGCCCTTCCATCGGTTCAATGACAACTACTTTTTCTTGCACATCCACTTTTTTGACCACGTCGTGAATATAAGGAATCAATTGTTCTTTTCCGTTTTTATCTTTTACTACCCATACATCATTCGCTCCAGGAGTCAGGATTTCGATGATTTTGCCAATTTCCTCCCCGTCTGTGGTCACCACCATGCAGCCGATGATTTCATGAAAATAATATTCATCTTCGGCAAGCTCGCTTAATTGTGATTCCGGTATTTTCAAAATACCATCACGAAATTTCTCAACCTCGTTAATGTTTTCATAGCCTTCAAACAGAAGCAAATCAAAATTTTTATGTTTACGGTGCTTCTTAACCACTAACTCAATGGGAGTTGCGGATTTTGGCATAAATAAAAACAAATGATTTCCTGTTTTATAGCGTTCCTCTGCAAAATCTGTCTTTGAGATAACCCGGACTTCACCATGTATGCCATGGGTGTTGACAATCTTTCCGACATTAAACCATTTTTCCATCTTTTGTTCACCTTCTTATTTCCTCAATGATGCCATCTTTGATTATAATAACAGGCTGCCCGCTTATAGCATCCCAATGATCTCCAACTTTTATATCTACTAGAGCTTGCATTTCAGTTTCTTTTAACTCACTTCCAATCGGAAGAATATGTAATTGTTCGATTTGAAAATCAATCAGCTTTACTTTTTCACGGCGCAAGCTAATTTCTTTTTCAAATTGTACTTTCAAGGAACCTGGTGAAAAGGTTTTGGTGTTTTCCAATCGCTTCATTTCAAAATGAAGTTGGTCGCACTCTTTCTGCAGTTGAAGTTTTCGCGCATGATAGGTTTCAAAGAGTTTTGCCTTGCTTTTCTCTGTTAAAACCTGCTTCACCACAACAGTTTGAATAATCTGCATATTATTTCCCCCTATAGGCTTTTTATACAAAAAAGGGAGGATTATTGTTCCTCCCTTTCTCTGATGCAAAAAGCTATTCACCAATTTCAAGAAAAATTTTCTTATGTTGTGATGATCCTGCTGCATAAACAACAGTTCTAATGGCCTTTGCAACACGCCCTTGCTTGCCAATTACTTTTCCCATATCGGTCTTGTGAACGTAAAGACGATAAACGACTTTTGCGTCTTCTTCAAATGTTTCAACACGAACTTCATCGGGAACATCGACAAGCGGTTTTACAATCGTTTCGATTAATTCCTTCATGGGCCTGCCAAAAAATTATTTGCTTAATTTTGCATTATGAAATTTTTCCATGATGCCTTGTTTAGAGAACAAGTTACGTACTGTATCAGATGGCTTTGCACCATTTTGCAGCCATTTTAGCGCTAATTCTTCGTTAATTTCTACTAATGCTGGATTAGCGACTGGATTGTAAGTACCAACTGTTTCGATGAAACGTCCGTCACGTGGAGAACGAGAATCTGCTACTACAATACGATAGAAAGGGGATTTTTTAGCTCCCATACGTTTTAAACGAATTTTTACTGCCATTTTAATAAAGCACCTCCGATTAGTTTCACACAAGATAGTATAATATCAAGTCTTTTATAATTTGTAAAGTGTTTTTTCTTTACACACAGTATTTCCAATATTTCACGCTAATAAAACTAATAATCCAATAATCAAAACGGATTAAATGGAAATTTAAACCCGCCTTTTTTCTTGATCTTTTGTTGCATGCCCGTCATTTGCTTCATCATTCTTTTCATATCCTCAAACTGCTTCAGCAGGCGGTTTACTTCCGGGACAGTACGGCCGCTACCCTTGGCTATCCTGCGTTTACGGCTTGAATTCAGAATTTCGGGATGAAGCTTTTCTTCTTTTGTCATAGATCTAATGATCGCCTCTACATGGGCAATCTGTTTCTCTTCAATTTGTATATTGTTTATTCCTTTAATTTTGTTTGCCCCAGGAAGCATCTTAAGCAGTTCATCAAGTGGACCCAGTTTGCGGACCTGGCCAAGCTGCTCCAGGAAATCATCAAGAGTAAATGTGGCCGTGCGCATCTTCTGCTCTAATTCTTTAGCTTTTTCTTCATCAACAGATGCCTGCGCTTTTTCAATAAGGGTCAGCACATCACCCATCCCTAAAATCCTGGAGGCCATCCGTTCAGGGTGAAACGGCTCCAAAGCATCCATTTTTTCTCCGAGACCGACAAATTTAATCGGAGTTTGCGTTACAGCGCGGATGGAGAGAGCTGCCCCGCCTCTTGTGTCGCCGTCAAGCTTCGTTAACACAACTCCGGTTAACCCGAGAGTGTCATTAAAGCTTTGCGCAACATTAACGGCATCCTGGCCTGTCATGGCATCGACAACAAGAAAAATTTCATCAGGTTTGACCAGTTCTTTTATATCTTTCAGCTCGTTCATCAATGCTTCATCTACATGAAGGCGGCCGGCTGTATCAATTAACACATAATCATGATGTTCTTCTTTTGCCTTGGCAATTGCCTGTTTCGCTATTTCCACCGGACTGACTTGATCACCAAGAGAAAACACCGGCATATTGAGTTGTTTCCCCAGCGTCTCCAACTGCTTAATGGCAGCGGGACGATAGATATCAGCAGCCACTAACAGAGGTTTTCGATTATATTTCTTGCGAAGCAAGTTCGCCAATTTCCCGGTTGTTGTGGTTTTCCCTGCCCCTTGCAGACCGACCATCATAATAACGGTAGGAGGCCTGCTTGCGACAGCAATCTTGCTTTGCTCTCCGCCCATTAAAGCTGTTAATTCTTCATTAACGATTTTGATAATTTGCTGCCCAGGGGTCAGGCTCTTTAAAACTTCCTGTCCGACAGCCCGTTCACTTACTTTTTTGACAAAATCTTTGACAACTTTAAAGTTTACGTCCGCTTCTAATAATGCAAGGCGAACTTCCCGCATCATTTCTTTTACATCTGCTTCAGAAACTTTCCCCTTGCCGCGGATTTTCTGAATGGTACTCTGCAGTCGGTCGGCTAATCCTTCAAACGCCATTTGTGCCGCCTCCTAATCTAAGTTTTCAATCTTGGCAATAGTGTCTAACATTACCTGTTTTGATGGATGCACTTCTTCAAGCAAGTCTTTGAGTTGGTTTAAAAGGTTCGTACGCTCTTGGAATTTTTCAAATAAACGCAGCTTTTCCTCATACTCCTCGAGCATTGCTTCGGTACGCTTTATATTATCATACACAGCCTGTCTGCTGATCTCATATTCTTCGGCAATTTCCCCAAGTGAGTAATCATCCAAATAATAGAGAGACATATAGCTTTGCTGCTTTGGTGTTAACAACGAATTATAAAAATCATAGAGAAAATTCATTCGTGTTGTCTTTTCAAGCAACATAGGTCTCCTCCCTGTTGTAAAGTGAAAAGCCTTTACAATGAAGTTTACACAGCTTGCCATTCCCTGTCAAGAAAAGCTCATCATCATTCTTCAGCTTTTTCTACTTGCTCTGCAAATAACCCGTAGACATACTTTTCTGCATCAAATTCCTGCAAGTCATCCATTTTTTCTCCCAGCCCAACAAATTTAACAGGAATTTCTAATTCATTTCGTATCGCCAGGACGATACCTCCTTTGGCGGTTCCGTCCAACTTTGATAAAACGATACCGCTGACATTTGTCGCTTCTTTAAAGGTTTTCGCCTGAATCAGGGCATTCTGGCCTGTTGTCGCATCAAGAACAAGCAGCACCTCATGCGGTGCCCCGGGAATTTCCCGCTCAATGACCCGTTTTACCTTCTCCAATTCCTTCATCAAGTTTACTTTATTTTGCAGTCTTCCCGCTGTGTCACAAAGCAATATATCTGCTTTACGGGATTTAGCCGCTTGAATGGCATCGTACATCACTGCTGCCGGGTCAGAACCCTCACCATGTTTAATCGTTTCAACGCCGACCCGTTCTCCCCAAACCTCAAGCTGTTCGATCGCACCGGCCCGGAACGTATCTCCTGCAGCCAGCAGCACTTTCTTACCTTCCGTTTTAAATCTATAAGCAAGCTTGCCAATTGTAGTCGTTTTACCGACACCATTTACGCCGACAAATAAAATGACTGTTAATCCATCCGGCTGAATATTTAGCGCAGAAGATTGTTCGCCTGCAGAATTATAGATATTTACCAACTTCTCAGAAATGACACTTTGCATTTCCTCTGGATCTTGAATGTTCCGCCGCTTTACTTCCATCTTCAATTCATCAATTAATTCCATTACTGTTTCAAAGCCGACATCTGCCTGAATCAGGATCTCCTCTAATTCTTCAAAAAAATCTTCATCGACTTTGCGGTATCTTGCAATTAAGTCATTCACTTTGCCGGAAAAGCTGTCCCTTGTTTTCGTCAAACCTTCCTTAAACTTTTCGGTAACGGAATCTGTCGATTTTGTAATCTTCTCTTTTAATTTCTTAAAAAAACTCATCGTTTCACTTCCTTTAATTATGATTCTACCAGTTCCTTTGTGTCCTCCAGCCGGACAGATACGAGTTTGGAAACTCCTGATTCCTGCATTGTTACACCGTAAAGAACATCTGCTCCCTCCATCGTTCCTTTCCGGTGTGTGATCACAATAAACTGGGTTTCGGAGCTGTAGCGTTTTAAATATTGGCTGAAGCGGTGGACATTTGCTTCATCAAGTGCCGCTTCTACCTCATCCAGAATACAGAACGGAACAGGGCGTACCTTTAAAATGGCAAATAATAGAGCAATTGCTGTTAAGGCACGTTCTCCTCCCGATAGCAGCCCGAGATTTTGCAGTTTTTTCCCTGGAGGCTGGGCGACAATTTCGATACCAGTATTTAAAAGGTCATCAGGAGCCGTTAAAATCAGATCCGCTCTCCCGCCGCCAAATAGCTCACGGAACACTGGTTCAAAAAATGTGCGAATCCCTTGAAAAGTCTGTTCAAAGCGCCGCTTCATTTCCTCATCCATCTCTTCAATTACTTGAAAAAGGGTATCCTTTGCTTCCTGTAGATCTGATTTTTGCTCGGTTAAAAACTCATACCGTTCTGAAACCCGTTCATACTCTTCAATTGCGCCAATATTGACATTACCGAGTTCCTCAATAGCAAGTTTGATTAACTTGACCTTTTTGCGGGCTTCTTCGGGCGATACAGTTAATGGATACTGCTCTTTTGCCCCTTCAAAAGATAATAAATACTCTTCTCTCAAATGGGCCAGCCGGTTTTCTAGCTCTACATCCAGACGGTTAAGCTTCACTTCTTCGTCCTTTAAGACAACTGTTAAACCTTTATGAAGCCGTTTCAGTTCTTTTGCTTCTAGCTCTAGGTCCTCTAGAGCATTATTAAGTAAAAGGCGTTCCTGACGTCTTTCGGTAATTAATTGGATCGTCGCCTCTTTATCCTCTTGTTTTCGTTTGGCTTCTTCTTCTAAGTTCAGCTCTCCAGTCTGACTATTGGTCATTTCAGCAGATAAAAGCTCGAGATCTTCTTTAATTATCTCAAGTTTTTGTTCACTTTCGTGTAAATCCTGCTGTGTTAGAGTAAATCGTTCTTTCAAATGCAAGAGCTGTTCATTTTTCGAAGCGAAATCAACTTTTAGTTCGTTGATTTCATTAATCAGTGTTTCCTTCGAAGTTAAATCCTTAGTTTTCTGTTCCGTTAAGATTGTAATTTGACGTTCAAGCTCGGCAATTTTTAGTATGCTGGCTTCCATTGCTCTAGATATTTCTGCTTTTCGATTGATAAACGTTTTTCGCTCACTGGAAAGTTGTTCTTTTTCCAAATCGTAAATGGCAAGCCGATCATTTATATTTTTTTCTTCAAGCTCGGCTTCACGAAGATCACCCTTAATGGTTTGTTCTGAGAGCCTTAACTGCTCCCCCTCTTTGCGCAGGTCTTCAAGCTCTTTTTCCGCCATTTGAACTTTTTCTTTCAGCGTTTTAACTGCCCGCTCTAATTCAGCAGTTTTCTCCTCCATGATCAAAAGCTTGCTTTTTAAATCTTCGAGCTCCGTTTTTCTTGATAACAATGAGGATGATTTTTGCTTAACGGCTCCCCCGGTCATGGAGCCTCCGGGATTTACAATATCACCATCAAGCGTTACGACACGAACACGGTATTGCAACATTTTAGCTAGTTCATTCGCGCCTTTTAAGTCTTTGGCGATGATGACATTGCCAAGAAGATTGTTCATGATTTCAAGATATTTTTCGTCAAAAAGAACGAGGCTGACCGCACTTCCAACGAAGGCAGGGTGCCCTGCAACCACCGAGATTTGAGAGCTAGCGAGCGAACGTCCTTTCATAATGCTTAAAGGAAGAAATGTGGCCCGTCCAAATCCATGCTGTTTCAAATATTGAATGGCTGCCCGGCCGTTTTCCTCTGTATCGACTACAATATGCTGCAGGGCTCCGCCTAAGGCTGTTTCAATAGCTGTTTCATATTGTTTTGGCACCTTTACCAGCTCGGCAACAGCCCCTTCAATTCCCTTTAGCTTTGTCTTTCGCGCCTTTAAAACTTCCTTGACACCTTGAAAGAAACCGGAGTAATCTTCTTCCATTTCCTCAAGCATTTCTTTTTTGGACTTGACCTGCTGCAGAAGATGATAGGCTTCATATAATGTTTTTTCCTGTTTTTGATAATGATTTTTTACGTTCTCAGCTTTGCGCTGCTGCTGGCGGAACATAACCACCTGATCAGCCAGCCTATTTTGGATTGCTTCTAACGCTGCCTGAATTTCCGCTTTTTTATTTAATACTTTTCTTCTTTCTTGAAGAAATTTTTCATTTTCCTCATTAAGGCGCAAATTTTTCCGGTCTTGCTGCTTTAACTGTTCCTCAATATGTTTTAAGTCATTTTTTGCTCGGGCCTGTTCATTTAAGAGTTCAATATACTCCCCTTTTAAGCTTTCAATTTTTTCATCCATATTTTCAGAAAAGAATTGAAGCTTTTCGTTTTTTTCCTTTAGTTTTGTTTTTAATGCTTTTACTTCCTTCTCGGTCCGGCTGATTGCCTCCTCCTGTGAATCTCGATTTTTTTTAAGAAGAGCGATGCGCTCGGTTAACTCGATAATGGATTGCTGTAACTGTTCTTTATTTTGCGCAGCATTTTTCTTCCGTTCTTTTAGAACTTCCTTCCGTCCCTCAAGCTTTTCCAGTTCTTCACTGGCACGAAGCAAAACATTTTGCAAATCAGTAATCGATTCATCTAAAGCGGCTGTTTGGTCCCTCGTTTCAACGATTTTTGCCTCTTTCAATTGCAGTTCAGCTAAGAGGCTAAGTTCCTTCTGCTGATATTCTTCTAACTGTTTGGAAAGCGCCTCCCATTTTTGATTCAGTTCTTCAATTTCAAATACGGTTAAAGCGACTTCAAATTTTTCAAGTTCTTCCTTTTGGTCTAAATAATCCTTTGCAATTGAAGCTTGAATTTTCAACGGTTCTACTTGGCTTTCCAATTCATGCAAGATATCGTTGACACGATTTAGATTATCCTGGGTTTCAGCCAATTTCATTTCAGCCTTTTTCTTGCGTGTTTTGTATTTTAGAACACCGGCCGCTTCCTCAAAGATCATCCGTCGGTCCTCTGCTTTACTATTTAGAATTTCCTCCACTTTTCCTTGGCTGATAATTGAAAAAGCTTCTCTTCCCAAGCCGGAATCCATAAATAAGTCAATTATATCCTTGAGCCTGCATGGTTGTTTATTAATGAAAAAATCACTATCACCCGAGCGGGAGACTCTTCTTGTCACACTTACTTCATTGTAATCAATTGCCAGACCCTGATCCTGATTATCTAATGTCAACGTCACTTCAGCAATATTTAGCGGTTTTCGGGAATCACTGCCGGCAAAGATAATGTCTTCCATTTTACTGCCGCGAAGAGATTTTGCTGATTGTTCCCCCAATACCCAGCGAATCGCATCGGTAATGTTGCTTTTACCGCTTCCATTGGGACCGACTACTGCTGTAATTCCGGGGACAAAATCTACACTAATGCGATCTGCAAAAGATTTAAAGCCAATTATGTCCAACCGTTTTAAAAACATGCTATTATCCTCCCTAAATGCCCGGGATTTCTCCTCTTTAACATTTTGTCAATTCTAAGTTGTTTTTCCTTGCAACACTTCTAAGGCCATTTGTGCAGCATGCTGCTCCGCTTCCTTTTTCGATTTTCCTGTACCAATCCCCAGCTCTTTCCCATTTAGTGTAACCTTGGAAACAAACTCTTTGTTATGGGCTGGGCCTTTTTCCTGGAGAACACGGTATTCAATCACACCTGTTCCATCCCGTTGGATCAGTTCCTGCAATTGACTTTTAAAATCCATCACATGAGAAAAAGCACCGGCATTGATTTTCGGAAATACGATCGTTTGAAGGAAGGTGATGACGGTCTCCAAACCTTGATCCAAATAAAGAGCCCCTATAAAAGCTTCAAATACATCGGCAAGCAGTGCAGGCCGTTCCCGCCCGCCCGTCATTTCTTCCCCCTTGCCCAATAAAATTAATTTGCCAAATTCAAGTTCATTGGCAAATGATACAAGTGAAGGTTCACAGACAATAGCAGCCCGCAGTTTTGTCATCTCTCCTTCCGACATCGTCGGATACTTTTTAAAGAGAAATTGCGATACTGTCAATTCCAAGACAGCATCCCCTAAAAATTCAAGGCGTTCATTATCTTCAAATATTCTCTTCCGATGCTCATTCACATAGGATGAATGAGTAAATGCTTGTTTTAATAATTTTACATTTGCAAAACTGATTCCAATAGCTTTTTGAAAATCTTTAAATTGATTTTCTATTTTATGAAGTTCCTTTTCCCGATCATTTTTTCGTATCATCTTTCTCCACCTTGTGTAAAATATACCCCTTTTTACTGTTAGTTTAAGTAAATATTTATCAAAACGCAAAGAAACTTGGCAGTATGGAAATCCGCCAAGTTCTATTTTACAGAATAAAGCCCCGTTTGAAAACGGAGCTTTGAATGAATCTAACGAGATTACTTGTGGCTATTTATGTAGTTCACAGCATCACCAACTGTGCTAATCTTTTCAGCATCTTCGTCAGAAATTTCCATGTCGAACTCATCTTCTAATTCCATTACTAGTTCCACTACGTCAAGGGAATCAGCACCAAGATCATCTTTAAATGAAGCGTCAAGCGTAACTTGAGATTCATCTACTCCCAAACGGTCAACGATGATTTTTGTAACGCGTTCTAATACCTCTGCCATGCTACTTCACCTCCCCTCAAGCTATTATAGAGTATTTTCATAAATAATACACCATATATTTATAAAAATTGTCCAGCGCCTATGAGCTCGATGGTCTACAGCCAATCCGGCAAGACTCACGCCCCTGAGAATGCGCTTTTCAATCTACATAACCATTCCGCCGTCAATATGCAGTGTTTGCCCAGTCATATAAGCTGCATCGTCTGATGCAAGGAACGAAACGGCTTTAGCAATATCTTTTGGTTCGCCAAAGCGGGAGAGCGGAATCTGCTTTAGCATTTCAGCTTTAACTTCTTCTGGCAGTTTGTCCGTCATATCGGTTGTGATGAACCCTGGAGCAATTGCATTTACCGTAATATTGCGACTTGCGAGTTCTTTTGCTGCCGTTTTCGTTAACCCAATGACTCCAGCTTTAGCTGCTACATAATTCGCTTGGCCAGGGTTTCCGTTGACCCCGACAATGGAGGCGATATTGATAATCCGTCCTTGGCGTTGTTTCATCATTTGCCGAGTTACAGCTTTTGTGCAAAGGAAGACGCCTTTCAGATTAATGTTTATAACATCATCCCATTCTTCCTCTTTCATTCTCATTAATAAATTATCTTTCGTAATCCCGGCATTATTAACAAGAATATCAAGTTTGCCAAAAGTGTCAATTACAGCCTTTACCATATCAGCCACTTCAGAGGAATTTGAAACATCACATTTTACTGCGAACGCTTCCCTGCCAAGTGCTTTAATTTCATCTACGACTTCATTTGCTTTTGCTTCACTACCCGAGAAATTTACTGCTACATTTGCTCCCTGTCTTGCCAAATCAAGAGCAATTTCCCGGCCGATTCCCCGCGATGCCCCGGTTACAAGAGCTGCTTTTCCTTCTAAATTCATAGATTTTCCTCCTTTAGTGCTTCAATGACGGCTTGGGCGCTTTCTTCATCTGAAACAGAATAGGTTTTAACAGATTTATCAATCTTTTTAATCAGTCCTGAAAGAACTTTTCCCGGACCAATTTCAATAAAGGTGTTGACACCCAGGGCAATCATTTTTTCCACAGAATCCTCCCAAAGAACCGGAGAATAAAGCTGCTCGACTAATTTATCCTTGATTTCGTTAGCGGAAACCATCGGTTCAGCCGCCACGTTGACAACAACTGGAATGGCAGCATCTTTCATCGATGTCTGATCTAAAACTTCACGCAATTGGTCAGCAGCCGGTTTCATTAATGGAGAATGGAATGGACCGCTGACTTCAAGCGGTAAAACCCGCTTTGCTCCTGCCTCTTTTGCCTTGGATCCTGCGAGCTCAACACCCTTGCGAGTACCGGAAATAACAATCTGACCGGGGCAATTTAAATTTGCAAGAGATACAGGAAAACCAGATTCTGTTATTTCATTTGTGACATCAGCCAATTTGCCTCGATCAAGCCCTAAAACAGCTGCCATCGTACCTTCGCCATTTGGAACAGCATTTTCCATGAACTCGCCGCGTTTTCTTACTGCATATACTCCTTCTTCAAACGTAAGGGCACCAGCAGCAACAAGTGCAGTATATTCTCCAAGGCTGTGACCCGCTGTATAGTCCGCCTTAATTCCTGATTGTTTAAAAAACTCTAAGATCGCAATACTGGTTGTTAACAGTGCCGGCTGTGTATTAATTGTCAGTGTTAATTCTTCTTTTGGTCCTTCAAAAATCAGCTTGCTCAAAGAAACATTTAATGTTTCATCAGCCTTTTTAAAATAGGCCATTACCTCTGGGTGCTTTTGTGCGAGGTCTTTGGCCATCCCTACTGTTTGCGAGCCTTGGCCAGGAAAAACAAAAGCAATTTTACTCATTCTCGACTCCCCTTACTGTTCAATTTTTGCAGAATTTGCTTCTTCTACCGATTTTCTAATTAAGTCAACAACATGATTGGCAACCATTTCTCTCGTTTGTTTAATGGCAATAAAAATAGATTGGGCATTGGATGATCCGTGGGCTTTAATAACTGGAGCCTTTAGGCCAAACAAAGCGGCACCGCCGTATTCGGAATAATCCAATTTTCCTTTCAACTGTTTTAGATTTGGCTTAAGAATTGCAGCACCTAATTTACTTGTAAAACTGCTCATTAATGATGACTTAAGCATTTTCATAATAAATAGTGCGGTTCCTTCCAGCGTTTTAAGCACCATGTTTCCGGTGAAGCCGTCTGTCACGACAACGTCAGCAGCACCATCAAGCAGATCTCGTGCTTCTACATTGCCGATAAAATTAAGATCTGCATTTTTTAATAGATCAAAGGCAAGTTTCGTGAGCTCATTGCCTTTCTTTTCTTCCGTTCCAATATTTAATAGACCTACCCTCGGATTTTTAATGCCTCTTACTTTTTCACTGTAAATGGAACCCATGATGGCGTATTGCTGCAAATGTTCCGGTTTGGCATCTGCATTTGCCCCGACATCCAAGAGCAGGAATCCTTCTCCGCCAATGGTAGGCAGTGTAGGCGCCAATGCCGGGCGATCAATCCCCTCAATTCTGCCTACTATAAATAGACCAGCTGCCATTAAAGCTCCTGTATTTCCCGCCGAAAGACAGGCATCAGCCAATCCGTCTGCTGCCAGCTGTGCTGTCAGAACCATGGACGCTGTTTTTTTGCGTCGAACCGCTTTTACCGGTTCATCAGTTCCAAGAATCAGTTCTGTCGTATGTAAGATTGAAATTCTTTCGTGGGCTGTTAAGATTTCGTTTATTTTTGCTTCGTCCCCTACAAGGGTGATATGTAAATCGGGAAATGTTTGAACGGCTTTCATAGCGCCTAAAACAATTTCTTTAGGTGCGTGATCCCCGCCCATTGCATCTATTGCAAGTTTCATTTAACTCATCCTTTAAAGATTTTTTGACCGGTACATTTCAAACTTTCCAACAAAGACAAGTTCATTATTGACAAAACTTGATACTTCTACAAATGTCCTGCCGGTTTTCTCATCAATCTTTGTCACTTTTGCTTTGGCAATTACCCGTTCATGCAATTTCACAGACCGTTTAAATTGCAGATTTGCTTTTGCCGTTAATGCCAATTCATCGTTAATGACAGCAACCGCAAGTGAGTTGGCCTGGGCAAAAACATGATGGCCCCTGGCAATTTGGTTGCGTTTAAATACATGTTCTTCTTTGACATCAAATATGGAAATGGCGCTTTGATCTAATTCTATATCAATAATTTCTCCAATTACTTCATCAATTGGCAGCGAACGAACCTCACTTTCGAAGCGTTTTTCTGCTACCGTTTTAATCCGTTCCCGAAGCTCCGGAATTGACAGTTCTAACCGGTCCAAGCGGATAGTCTGTACACTTACTTGAAATTTCTCTGCCAGTTCTTCATCGGTAACAAAGGGATTTTCTTTTATTGTTGCGGTTAATAATTGCTGGCGCTCTTTCTTGCTTCTTCGCATCATATACACCGTCCGAGCTCTTATGACTAGGTACTAAGAGTAGTATATAAGTTAAGATAGCAGATTGCAAGAAGAAAAAGCGAAGTATAAAGTTGACTTCGAAAATTATCCAGCTCCACAAGAAATGCTTCGACAACATCAGCATCGCACGCCTAGCTCCTCGAGACAAAAACCAGATGCACTAAAAGTCCAAAAACCAGACTTTTAGTGCAGAAAAACATTTGCCTGTCGGGGCTGACCAAGGCGCTTGCGCTTTTCCTTTTAGTCCAGCTTTTCTCCCGATAATACGCCAGATTCTTCAAGCTGTTTTCTTAAACTCAAATAATCAGGGGAAGTCCAGAAGGCTTCTGATTGAATCAATATAGCAGCATCGTTCCTGGCTGTTTCAAGTGCACGGTAATCATGGACCATGTCCGCTATTTTAAATTCAGGAATACCGCTTTGTTTTTTCCCGAAGAAATCACCGGGTCCTCTCAGCTCCAAATCCTTTTCACTTAAAACAAAACCATCATTCGTTTCAGTCATAATTTTCATGCGTTCCTGGCCGACCTCTGATTTTGGGTTGGCCAGCAAAATGCAATAGGATTGGTCACTGCCGCGCCCAACACGTCCGCGCAACTGATGAAGCTGTGATAAACCAAAGCGCTCAGCATCATAAATGACCATGATGGTAGCGTTTGGAACATTGACCCCTACCTCTACAACGGTCGTTGAAACTAGAACTTGAACTTCATTTGTACTGAATGCCTTCATGACCGCATCTTTTTCATCAGAACTTAAGCGCCCGTGCATAAGGCCTACCTTAAAACGGTTTTGGTAGTACATGCTTAAATAGGCATGGACATCAATTGCATTCTGCACGTCCAATTTTTCCGACTCCTCTATTAATGGACATATGCAATAGGCCTGGTGCCCTTTGACCAACTCTTTCTCAACAAAGGCCAGAACCCGTTCCAGCATTTCCGGCTTTGCCCAGTAGGTTTCAATTGTCTTTCTTCCTGCCGGCATCTCGTCAATAATCGATACATCCATTTCCCCAAAGACCGTAATTGCCAATGTTCGTGGAATCGGAGTAGCAGTCATAAATAGTACATCGGGGTTCTCCCCTTTTTCTCGTAAAACACGGCGCTGCTCAACGCCGAAACGATGCTGTTCATCTATAATCACCAGACCAAGATGGTTAAATGTTACCTCATCCTGAATCAGAGCATGCGTCCCAATTAAAATATCAATCTTTCCTTCCATTAATGCCTCTAAAATTTCTACTCGCCGTTTTCCTTTAATGGAACTAGTCAAAAGCGCACACCGAACAGCAAAAGGTTCCAACAGTCGGGTTAAAGACTCGGCATGCTGCTCAGCTAAAATTTCCGTCGGAACCATTAAAGCACCCTGAAATCCTGCGGTTACAGCTGCGTATAGGCATATGGCGGCAACAACCGTTTTTCCAGAACCTACATCCCCTTGTAATAATCGGTTCATGCGATAAGGAGATTTCATATCCTTTAAAATTTCATTTACGACACGCTTCTGTGCATTCGTTAACGGAAAAGGCAGGTTATCAATAAAATCTTGCAATTTTTTTAGATCATAACATAGACTAATGCCTTGTGAATGTTCTCGTTCAAACTTTCTCAACCCTTGCATTTTTAACTGAAATAGTAAAAACTCCTCATAAACAAACCGTCTTCGTGCCTGTTTAATATCTTCTTGACTGTTTGGAAAATGCATCGCCTTAATTGCATCATGGCGGCCCATTAGACGATATTTCTTCAGTATCGAAGAGGGAAGAGTTTCTTCAATAAAACCTCCATATTGCTGTAAGGCCAGTCCAATAAATTTCCGCATTCCTTTTGTCGTTATTTTCCCTTTTAAGGAATATATCGGTTCGAAATCATTTTGTTTTCTATTTGGGCCAATTTGCAGTTCATTTGCTGTAATGGTCTGCCTGTGGGCATCCCATTTTCCGGTTACAGTAACAATTTCACTCATTTTCACTTTATTTTTTAAATAGGGCTGATTAAAAAAGACAGCCTTTATCAAATACGTTCCGACCAGCAATCTGATCGTAAGCTTCGACTTCTTCCTGCCATAATAGATAAGAGAAGGTTCACTATGAACCTTCCCTTCCACGGTTATTTTCTCATCATGCGGAACCTCTGTTAGGTCGCGCAGGCGGTAATCTTCATAACGATAAGGAAAGTATTCCAATAAGTCTTGGATCGTCACAATCTTCATTTCCGAGAGCATTTCGGCAGTTTCTGCTCCGATTCCCTTTAATACTGTTACAGATTGGTTAAGTTGTGAATTCACTTCTCTCATGCCGGCATCCCAAAGTTCCTGGTTTTTATCACTTAATCGTCGGGACAACCGCCAACCCTCCCTGTGCTGTTTCTTAATAATCTTAAATATATCAATGGAAAATGAATTATGGTAATAAAAAAAGAAGGGGCTTGCACCTTGCAATTCAAGTCCCCTTCTATTGTAGCCGTTCCCTATTCAATTGAAAAGATATAAGAATATAATGGCTGCTTGCCATTATGCACCTCAATTTCAACATCAGGGAAATGCACCGTAACAAATTGCCTAAGCTTGGCCACTTCTTCTTCCGCAATATCATCCCCATAAATAATAGTTAAGATTTCAGATTCGTCATCCATCATTTGCGTAAGCAAGTCTTCGGCTGCTTTTCTTTTGTCTTTGTTCTTTACTATAATTTTCCCATCGAATATCCCTAGAAAATCATCTTTTTCAATATCTAGACCATCCATTTGAGTATCGCGGACAGCAAAGGTAACTTCCCCTGTCTTAACGTGTGCAAGTGCCCTGTTCATAGCTGTTTCATTTGTTTCTACATCCCGGCTTGGATTAAACGCCATTAGCGCAGAAAGCCCTTGGGGAACCGTTTTGGACGGAATAACATGAATTTCTCCTTCCTCCACTTCTGCAGCCTGCCTTGCCGCCATAATAATGTTTTTATTATTGGCCAAAATAAATACCTTTTTCGCATTAACTTCCTGCACAGCCTTTACAATATCCTCTGTACTTGGATTCATTGTTTGGCCGCCTTCAATAACCGAATTAGCTCCCATGCTTTTAAATAATTCCGTAATCCCAGCTCCCATTGAAACTGCAACAATTCCATACTCGCATTCCTCTTCTATCCTTCGTTTCCGTTCTGCAACAAGAGGAGTTTGCGACTGGCCGACTATGCCAGTGTGCTGCTCGCGCATGTTTTCAATCTTCATATTGATTAAATCGCCATATTGCTGGCCAAAAGTTAGTACCTCGCCAGGTTGTTCTGAATGAATATGAACTTTTACAAGCTCATCATCCGCCACGACCAGCAATGAATCGCCAAACTTACTTAAGCCGCTTCTAAATGTTTCTTCATTAAACGGCAGGGTCGACCGTTTATCCGGCGTAAACTTTACCATAAACTCCGTACAATAACCATATTCAATATCTTCTGTATTCATATGGCTTTGGGCACTTTTGCGATGCTGGGCATTTACCAATTCCTCCATTGAAGGAAGAAGTTCAGGTGAATCGGAAAGCTTTTCTCCCCTTAGCTGTGCAAGAAACCCTTCGTAAACCAAAACCAGCCCCTGTCCACCGCTATCGACAACCCCGACTTCCTTTAATACGGGAAGAAGATCGGGAGTACGTCTTAACGATGCTTTTGCTTCTTTTAAAATTTCCTCCATGATGACGATAAGATCATTGGAATATTGAGCCGCCTGGGTGCCTTTTTTTGCTGCATCTTTCGCCACTGTTAAAATTGTGCCTTCAACCGGTTTCATGACTGCTTTATAGGCAGTTTCTACTCCGGCCTCAAAAGCTTGAGCAAAATCTTTCGCATTAATTTTATCCTTCGATTCGATTGATTTCGAAAAACCGCGGAACAGCTGAGAAAGGATCACCCCAGAGTTGCCCCGGGCTCCCATCAAAAGACCTTTGGAAAAGTGAGCTCCAACCTTACCTATATGTTCCTGTACATGTTGTTTTACTTCCTTGGCCCCGGAAGTCATAGATAAATTCATATTCGTACCAGTATCACCGTCCGGGACGGGGAAAACGTTTAAGGCATCTACCATTTTTGCATTGACCGCCAAATGGTTAGCAGCTTGAATAATCATTTCAGCAAAACGTTTTCCATCTAAAGATGTTATAGACACTAAAAGCTTCCTCCTTACAACGGATTCGTGACACGGACTCCCTGAACGTAAATATTTACTGAATCAACGGCAAGTCCAACTGTTTGATCTAGCGTATATTTAACTTTTGATTGCACGTTATGGGCAATCTCGGAAATTTTTGTTCCATAACTGACAATAATGTACATATCGATATGTAATTCGCTATTCTCCTGACGGACGATGACCCCTCGGGCAAAATTTTCCCGCCTTAATATTTCTGAAATACCGTCCCTTATTTGATTCTTTGATGCCATGCCAACAATACCATAACATTCGATGGCAGCTCCTCCGGCGATGACAGCAATTACTTCATTTGAAATATCAATTTGGCCGTACTTTGTTTTTAGTTCCACAGACATTTATTCCTTCCCCCTTTGGAAATATGCTCTTTGATTACAGTCATTTTACTATAGTCACCGTAATATGGAAAGTTATTCTTGTTTGATTACCAGTACAGTTACTAAAAGATAATGTGTCAAGGATTTTTTCTTGAAAGCTTTGGAAACACCTATTGCAATTCAATTCTTTGTATGATAAATTATAAAGGTATGTTTAGGCGCATAATAGGGCCGATCATTATTTTTACAGATGAAAACATCTGTTATTCTTTTTATGCAAAGCTTTTAGCGGTTAAGGAGGGAAAACATATGCCACGTAAATGTGTTATAACTGGAAAGAAGACTTCATCTGGTAACTCACGTTCTCACGCTATGAACGCAAGCAAGCGTACATGGGGTGCCAACCTGCAAAAAGTGCGTATTCTTGTTGATGGGAAGCCAAAACGTGTTTGGGTTTCTGCAAGAGCGTTAAGATCTGGTAAAGTCGAAAGAGTATAATCTTTACGGGGCATCCTGAAAACAGGATGCCCTTTTTAGCTTTGATTTTATCCCGAGGAGATAGGCGCTAAGCTGGACAATTTTCGAAGTCGTACTACTTATTTTTAAATGAAAAGCACCCATTGTGGGTGCTTTATGTTTATGATAAGGTATTTTGGATTTCAAATATTTATGTTTCTATTCGTTTTTCTTAAACACACCAATCATTGCCCGGACAATCCCGCCTAAAAATTTTGGCAGCTTAATTGTATAAAATTTCATACTGTCCCTCCTCACAAATCTCACGTCTCGCTTCTCTCTTGTCACGATTTTCGTACGCCTTACCATATTATTCAAACGAACGAAATCAGTACCTTCAAGCAAGCCTATTCATCACGGCTTCTTATCACTATTAATATGCCTTCGGAAAATGAAAAAGTACCATAATCATTGATAAGTTCATTACTTATACATAATGTTGAACCGAGAGAAATATGACGGTTTTTCAAAGGATATTTAAACCCTTCGAGGGTGAGATTTGAAACATGTTGAGTTAACGGGACAAAAGATATGTAAGTTTCGCTTTTCTTTTTCTTTAGTTTATGGACTCCCGGCCCTGCCAAAAACACCGTATTAAAACGGTCAATAAGGTAAATGTCTGCAGGGTGATTTGTCTGAAGCGGGGGATATAATAGCTGAACATTGGCTAACATATGATCCATTCTTCCCCCGGTTGCCCCAAAGAGCCGGATGGCCTCGGGGTTTTGGGCCAAAGCCCAGTTTAATGCCAATTCCATATCTGTTTCATTCTTTTCCGGCTTATACCGCTTCATTTCTGCAACAGTATTTTCAATCAATGTGAATTCTTCCGGTGAAACAGAATCAAAATCACCAAAGGCAATTTTGGGTGTAATCCCTCTGTTTAACAGGTGAAAAACACCGCGATCAGTACCGGCCCATATAACGTTTTCTTCATTATAATCATGTAAATCAGGCAAAAGATGTTCCGGGCCGCCTCCAAGTATATTAATAATCATAATAATGACTCCTTTAATAGTTAAAAAGCCGGTGTTGAGCCGGCTTTCCTAATTATCCCCTTATGGTTGAAATGGCTTTTTCATAATCCTCTGTATCATAAATCGCTGACCCTGCTACAAGGACGTTTGCGCCGGCTTCAATGCATTTTCTTGCTGTTTCGGAATTGACACCGCCGTCTACTTCGATTTCGATGGATGCCCCTTTTTCGTCAGCCATTTGTTTTACTTGTCTAATTTTATTGAGAACTTCCGGAATGAATTTTTGTCCGCCAAATCCAGGATTGACCGACATTAGTAATACTAAATCAACATCCTTGATGATATGCTGGATTGTATCGACTGGTGTAGCCGGATTTAATACCACTCCGGCCTTCACCCCTAATGATTTTATTTTTTGAATGGTACGGTGAAGATGTCTATCAGCTTCGACATGGACTGTTAAATAGTCTGCCCCTGCCTTTGCAAAGGCTTCAATATATTGGATGGGATTTTCGATCATTAAATGCACATCAAGCGGAAGCTTTGTAATGGGACGAATGGCCGATACAATCAATGGGCCAATCGTGATATTGGGCACGAAATGGCCATCCATCACATCTACATGAATGTAATCGGCTCCTGCTTTTTCAACTGCTAAAATTTCTTCCCCTAATTTTGAAAAATCAGCGGAAAGAATGGATGGTGCTATTTTTACCATAGTTAATACCTCGGCTTTCGATCTTTAATTTCCTTTAGAAAATCCAGATAATGTTCATAACGATATGTTGGAATATACCCCGACTCTACTGCTTGCTTGACCCCGCATTTTGGTTCACTAAGGTGCAGGCAGCCGCGAAATTTACAATGTTCACTCGCCTGCTCGAGTTCGGGAAAACAAGAAGTTAACTCATCTGCTTCAATATCGGTGAAGTCCAAAGAGCTGAACCCAGGTGTATCTGCAACAAGGCCATTGCCAATTCTGATTAATTCAACATGTCTCGTCGTATGCCTGCCCCGCCCTAAATGAGAGGAAATATCATTTGTTTTTAAGTCAAGATCCGGTCTTAATACATTTAATAATGAAGATTTTCCTACACCCGACTGGCCCGCAACGACTGATATTTTATCTTCAATATGGGGATACAATTGTTCAATCCCTTTTTCCGTTTCGGATGATGTCAAAATGACTTCATAACCTGCCGATTTGTAATCATGGACATATTTGGAAATCATCTGCTGCTTATTATCATCTGTTAAATCCATCTTGGTGATACAAATAAGTGGTTTAATATGATTGTATTCGACTAAGACAAGAAAACGATCCAATAATACGGGACTAAAATCAGGCTCGACCGCGGAAAAAACGAGAATAGCCTGATCTACATTCGCAATCGGCGGGCGGACTAATTCGTTTTTCCGCTGTTTCACTTCTAAAATATAACCTTCTGAATCATTTTCTGCTTGAAAAACAACTTCATCACCAACTAAAGGAGTGATTTTATTTTTCCGGAACACCCCTCTGCCGCGGCACTGGATTAAATCATCATCGTGCAACACATAGTAAAAACCGCTTAACGCTTTCACAATTTTCCCTTCAGGCATAGCAGCACTCCTTGCTTTTGTTACTTACAGCACAGTTTTGAAATTAATTCCAAAACTTTATTGGGCATCGTTATAATTAATAACCTCATCGATAATAACCTTACTATCACGAATAACTTTATATCCGGCCTTCCCACCGTACGGGATACTTAATTCAATAGACACTGTTTTGTTTCCTGTAATATCAAATGTTTGTGCAGGTTCTGTCATACTGTGATTCATATCTTCAATGTAAATCTGAACCTGCTGCTTCTGTCCCGGTTCACCAGGAACTGGCGGATCATAAGGAATCGTAATTTCTTTTGTTACATTTTTTGGCGGTTTTACCTCTTTCCCCTTGGATATGACTACGGTTACCTTGTCACCTTTATTCAATTGTGTACCCGGTGCCGGTTTTTGGGACAACACCATTCCAGCCGGAATATTATCATCATATTTTTCTTGCGAGGCATCTAATGTGAGACCTACTAACGAAGCATAGTCTTGGGCCCCTTTTAAATTGTATTGTGTTAAATCCTTTAAAGTAATTTTTTCAGGTCCTTTACTAACTTTAAACTCTAAAATAGTGTCTTCAGGAACCACTTTCTTTCCTCCGGGAGGATTTTGTCCGATAATTGTTCCTGGATCACTGTCATCATTTTCTTCAACTTTTTTGATTTCTTTAAAATTTTGATCGTCTAATAAGCGCAGGACATCATCATACTGGCGGCCAGTGTAGTCAGATAATTCATATTTTTCCTTCCCTGAACTGATATATAGATTTATTTTTGTATTCTCCTTAACGGTACTACCCGCTTCTGGATCCGTTCTAATGACCTTGCCTTTTTTGATGACTTCATCAGGAAAAGCTATTTTCTTATTGACACCAATTCCATTTGCTTTCAGAATTGAAATTGCCTTATCCGCGTTCATACCCGTTACATCGGGAATTTTAATATCTTTGGCTGACATCATTCCCGGTAAAACCACAACGGCTAATACACCAAGTAGGACAAGAATAAGAAAGGTTGAGATTAGAAAGATCGGCCATTTTTTTCGCTTATTCTTGATTGGTTGATCTTTTGGTTCTAAATTCTTTTCATTGATTGATATTTTTTCCTGATGATGCACCAAGGTTTCATCGAAATTTTCCGATGTTTGATCATTTGTTATGACTGGTATTGCCTTTGTCACTTCGTCATCAACCGGAAGGACAAACTTGGGCTCATCCATTCTTTCCGGGTCAAGTGCTGTGCTTAAATCCTCCGCCATTTCTTCTACATTGTTATACCGATGAAACGGATCCTTTGCCGTTGCTTTTAATACGATATTTTCTACACTTTGCGGTATATTAGGATTCCATCGCTTTACAGATGGTGTTTCCGATTGAAGGTGTTTTAAGGCAATTGAAACAGCAGATTCACCAGAAAAAGGGAGTCTTCCGGTTAATAACTCAAACATCACAATTCCAAGGGAATAAATATCAGATTTTACATTTGCCATACCACCGCGCGCCTGCTCAGGTGACAGATAATGAACAGATCCTAAAACGGAATTTGTCTGGGTAATACTCGTTGCACTTAAAGCCATGGCAATTCCGAAGTCTGTTATTTTAACATTGCCATTTTGATCTACTAAAATATTTTGCGGCTTAATATCGCGATGAATAATATGATTTTGATGGGCATGGGATATCGCTGAAGCGAGCTGTGACATAATCCGAACAGCATCTTCTACCCTGAGTGGGGAATTTTGTTGTATGTATTGTTTTAATGTTTGCCCATCAACATATTCCATGACAATATAATATAGGTCATCTTCTTCTCCAACATCGTAAATTTCAACAATATTTGGATGAGCAAGACTTGTCGCTGATTGTGCTTCTCTATGAAATCTTCGGATAAATTCTTCATCATTTGCAAAATCAAGGCGTAGCATCTTTACGGCAACATCACGGTCAAGAATGATATCATGAGCCAGGTAGACATTTGCCATACCGCCGCCGCCAATAATATTGAGGATTTTATAGCGGCCGCTCAATCTTTTACCGATTATCATTTATTGATCACCCTTGCTGTTTCCAGAGAACTCGACAATAGCCAGTGTTATATTATCTTCTCCGCCATATTCGTTTGCTAGTTGTATAAGAGTGCTTGCTTTTTCGTTTAAATCCGTATCATTACCAAGAATATCAGCCATTTCATTTTCACTGACCTTATTTGACAAGCCGTCTGAACACAATAGAAGAATATCTCCTTCTTCAAAAGTGATCGTTTTAATATCCATTTCTACTATTCTTTCCGTTCCTAAAGCCCTTAGTAATACATTCTTGCGTGGGTGATGCTCGGCATCCTCTTTTGAAATCTGCCCTGTTTTGACCAGTTCATTCACAAGTGAATGATCCTCGGTTATTTGCGTAAAACCGGATTCATTTAAAATATAACCACGGCTGTCACCGATATGAGCCATCGTTAGAAAACTGTCAGTCGCAATAGCGGCAACAATGGTAGTTCCCATTCCATCGCATTCTAAATGATTTGCCGCATGATCAAACAGCATTCCATTCACCTTTGATATTTGTTCCATCAACCATTTCTCGGCGTCACCGGCAGTTGTAATTCCTTTGGAAGCTTCCCATTCCTGCTTTAATTGTGATAATGTCATTTCGCTGGCAACATCACCTGCACGATGTCCGCCCATGCCGTCGGCTACGACGGCAAGACGGTTTCCATCCAGATTAATAAAGACGCCGCCAGCATCCTCATTATGTGGACGCACTTTGCCTTGGTCTGTTTGAAAAACAGCCTTCATATCTTCACCTCGTCTCCTCTTTTCTTTCCTTTGCGCGAAGCTGGCCGCAGGCCGCAGCGATATCAGATCCTTGCTCTCGGCGAATGGTCACATTAATCCCGCGGTCTTTAAGGGTACGTTCAAATGCGAAAATCTTATCTCTTGGAGTACGTACATAGTCTCTTTCAGGTACATAATTAACGGGAATCAAGTTAACATGGCATTTCAGCCCTTTAATCAGTTTAGCCAATTCCTCGGCATGTTCGATAGAATCATTTACGCCGCCAAACAAACCATATTCAAAACTGACACGCCGTCCGGTTTTATCGATATAATACCTTACAGCTTTCATCAAGTCATCAAGTTTAAAAGCCTTATTAATGGGCATTAACTTTGATCTTAATTCAGTATTAGGTGCATGCAGTGAAATAGCGAAATTAATTTGCATATTCTCATCCGCGAACTTGTAGATCTTTGGAATAATCCCGCTTGTGGAAACAGTTATATGCCTGGCTCCAATATTAAGTCCCTTATCGTGATTGATAATTTTCAAAAATGAGAGCATATTATTATAGTTATCAAACGGCTCCCCAATCCCCATAATAACCACTGAACTGACACGCTCATTCGTTTCGTCAAGCACCTTTTGCACTTTTACAACCTGTGCAACAATCTCACCGGCTTCTAAATGTCTTTTCAAACCACCTAGTGTGGAAGCACAAAAGGTACAGCCTATTCTACAGCCAACCTGTGTCGTTACGCAAATGGAGTTGCCGTAATCATGGCGCATCAACACGGTTTCAATCGAGTAGCCGTCATGCAGTTCAAATAGAAATTTAATCGTTCCATCTGCAGATGTTTGCTGCACTACTGTTTTTAACGTAGTAATTGTAAAATATTGTGCAAGCTTGTCACGCAGTGCTTTTGAAAGATTGCTCATATCTTCGAAAGAGATGACCCTCTTCTTATAAAGCCAATCATAAATTTGTTCGGCACGAAATGGCTTTTCCCCGTTCTCTTCAAGCCAATTCTTTAATTCTTGAAGTTCCAATGAATAAATTGATTTCTTATTTTCCAATTCTTCAGCTGTCTTTACCCGATTTGTCTGTTCCAACTACTCTACACCTTCTTCTTTCTTAAAACTGCAATATAGAACCCATCCGAGCCAAAATCCTGCGGGAAGATTTGCAAATCGCTGCTTGTAATCAATGGCTGTATGGCTTCCGGCATTCGCTTCTTAAAATCGACATCCTCTTCAAAATCCGGATGATTTTGCAAAAAAGCCTTAACTGTTTCCTCATTTTCTTGTTTATCTACGGTACATGTACTATAGACAAGGATACCGCCTTTTTTGACTAACGGAGCAACGGCTTGAAGCAGATTTTGCTGCACAATGCTTAATTGCTCAATATCATGCTCCTTCTTTGTGTATTTTATATCCGGTTTTCTTCTCATCACTCCAAGCCCTGAACAAGGGGCATCAAGCAACACTCTATCAAATGATTCCTCTTCAAAACGCTCACCCGCTTTTCTTGAATCTAAAACAAACGTTTGGATATTGTTTAATCCTAACCGGTTGGCATTGTCTTGAATTAATTTCACTTTGTGCTTATGAAGATCAAGAGATATCACTTGTCCATTTGCATATAATTTTTCAGCAATATGCGTACTTTTCCCTCCAGGGGCAGCACAGGCATCTAAAACCGTTTCATTGCCGGTAATCCCCAATGCATAGGCAACGAGCATCGAACTTTCATCTTGAATGGTAAGAAAGCCATTTTTGAACATTTGTGAAGAAGCCAAATTTCCTTTTAAAGAACGGATAGCTTCCGGTATAACGGGACTCTTTTCAATTTGAAATCCTTCTTCTTCTAGGAGAAGTATAATTTCTTCACGGGAAATTCTTGCCAAATTGACACGAGCTGTTTGAAGGGGAGCCGTTAAATTAACTTCACACATTGCTTTTGTCTTTTCAAAACCGAACTGTGCAGCCCATCTTGAAACAAGCCACTTCGGGTGGCTAGTTTCAGTCGCGAGTCGTTCGATTGGATCGGTGATCGTATCCAAAGAAGGCAGTCCCTCTCGCTGGATGGACCTTAGCACAGCGTTCACAAAGCCAGAGATGCCTTTATGGCCACGGTTTTTAGCTATTTCCACCGCTTCATGGATGGCCGCTCTGGCAGGTATTTTATCAAGGAAAATCATTTGATAAAGTGTTAGTCGAAGTAATTGCAAAACCCAATTTTCCATCTTCTTACTTTTGTTGATAAAAGGTTTTAAGTAGAAATCAAGAAGATTTCTTCTTTGCAGTGTTCCATAGGTTAATTCAGTTAATAGCGCAATATCTTTTTGTGATAGTAAGTTTTGGTTAATCTTATTATTAAGGAGCAAATTACTGTACGATTGTTTTTTTTCAATGGCAGTAAGAATGTCCATTGCCGTTTCACGTACATTTTGTTTAAATGTCATATTAATCTCCCAATTTCATTCCTAATGTAAGTTTTGCACCGGCTCCTTGTAAAAATTGCCCGCTTGTCATTTTCTTTTTCCCGGAAGGCTGCAGTTCAGTCACTTTGATCGCTATATCATTGCCGGTAGAGACAGTAAATCCGTCTGTTTCGATTTTTATAATGGTTCCCGGATTCTCACCTATTAAGCCTTCCCTTTTCTCAGCCTTCCAAATTTTTAACACTTGCCCTTCCAGTGTTGTATAGGCGACAGGCCATGGATTTAAACCACGAATTTGATTATAGATTGTTTCCCCGGGCATCGTCCAATTAATCTTTTCCTGTTCCCGCTTAATATTTGGAGCAAACGTTGCTTGCCTCTCATTTTGCGGAATGGGGGTCAACTTTCCTGCCAAAAGAAGCGGCAAGGTTTCCGAGAGCAGATTCGCGCCGGCAGCGCTCAATTTATCATGAAGGGTTCCAACATTATCTTCCTCTGTAATCGGTACTTCAACTGTTGTTAAAATATCGCCGGCATCTAATTTTTCAGCCATATACATAATGGTCACACCGGTCTTTTGCTTTCCTTGGATAATAGCATAATGGATCGGGGCTCCTCCGCGAAGCTCCGGCAAGAGTGATGCATGGACGTTAATACAGCCGTATCGAGGGGCGTCCAGCAGTTCTTTTGGCAAAATTTGTCCAAAAGCCGCTGTGACGATTAAATCTGGCTTTAAAGCAAGAATTTTACTTAATTCTTTGTCCTCTCGGATTTTTTCCGGCTGAAAAACAGGAATGGCATGATTTAATGCTGCAGTCTTTACCGGAGGGGGAGTTAATACTTTCTTTCTACCTACTGGACGGTCCGGCTGGGTGACGACACCAATGACATCATACCCATCTGCAATAATTTGTTTTAAAATTGGGACAGAAAAATCCGGGGTCCCCATAAAAACAATTTTCGTCATTCACTTTCTTCTCCTTCTAATTCCTCTTCTTCAAGATAACGTGTTACTTTAGAAGTAAACAAGATTCCATCAAGGTGATCAATCTCGTGTTGAATAGCCCGTGCGAGAAATCCTTCTGCTTCAAGCTGATATTTTCTGCCTTTCCGGTCAAATGCTTCAATTTTGACATACTCCGGTCTTGTCACTTCTCCGTACAACCCGGGAAAGCTTAAACAGCCTTCAGGCCCTGTCTGTTCCCCCTCTTGTTTTAAAATACGCGGGTTGATCATTTCGATTGTTCCCGAATCATCATCTATATCGACAACGGCGATTCTTGCATCCAGGCCGATTTGCGGTGCAGCAAGGCCGACGCCGTCAAATTCAATCATCGTATCGTACATATCATCAAGTATTCTTGCTAACTTTTTATCAAACTTTACTACTTCCTGGCACTTCCGTTCGAGAATTTCCGCCGGGTAGTAAACAATTTTCCTGATGGCCAATTCATTTCCTCCAATAAGCATCTATTTAAAGATGTTCTGATTCATTTAATACTTTACATTTTCACCCAGATTACATAAGGATAAACGGGTTGACGTCAATTGACACATGCAGTCCATTTTTCGCATGGTTTTGATGCTGGTCAAGAATTGTTTTTAACGTCTTTGTCAAGTTCGCTTCCCGCTTGTATTTTATCAGACATTGATAGCGATATCTATTATTAATCCTTGGAATAGGAGAGGCTGCCGGGCCCAGGACAACAGCTTGGCTGGACAGCTGGGAACGGACATATGTGACGATTTTTTCGGTTGCGGCAACTGCTGCCATCAACTCATCATGTGTAACCGTAATGATCGTCAAATAATAAAACGGCGGATAATGATGTATTTTTCGAACCATCATTTCCTGCTGATAAAACAAATCATAATTTTGTGTCTCAGCAAGCTTTATACTGTAATGATCCGGTGAATATGTCTGAATGATCACTTCGCCGGGCAACTGATGCCGTCCTGCTCTGCCGCTGACTTGTGTTAATAATTGAAAGGTTTTTTCCGATGAACGAAAATCGGGCAAATGCAACATCGTATCTGCTGAGAGCACCCCAACAAGAGTAATGTTGGGAAAATCCAATCCCTTTGCAATCATTTGCGTACCAAGTAAAATATCAGCTTTTCCATCCTGAAAATCCTTTAACAGCCGCTCATGTGCTCCTTTCCGGCCAGTGGTATCGACATCCATACGGATTACTCTAGCCTCGGGCAATATTTTCCCCAATTCATCTTCAACCTTTTGGGTTCCGGTGCCAAAATATCGGATATATTCACTGGAGCATTCCGGGCACACTTTCGGAACATAGCTTTCGTACCCGCAATAATGACATTTCATTCTGCTGCCTGCCCGATGATAGGTTAAGGAAATATCACAATTTGGGCAAGTGACGACAAAACCGCAGTCACGGCACATCACAAACGATGAATGTCCCCTCTTATTTAAGAATAATACAGACTGCTGCTTCTTTTCCAACCGGTCCTTTAATAATTCAAACAGCTTCCGGGAAAACATGGAGCGATTTCCAGCTCGGAGCTCTTCGCGCATATCAACAATTTCCACAGATGGCAACGGTTGGTTGTTCATTCTTACAGGCAGCGACAATAAGCGATACACCTTTTTTTGCGCTCGTGCAAATGACTCAAGCGATGGTGTCGCACTACCAAGAATAACCGGACAGTTATGGTTCCTTGCTCTTTCGATCGCAACATCTTTTGCATGATAACGCGGCATATCCTCTTGCTTATAGCTCGTTTCATGCTCTTCATCAATAATAATAATGCCGATATTCTCAAACGGGGCAAAAATTGCAGATCGGGCCCCTACCGCTACCTTCACTTCTTTGCGCTGAATCTTGCGCCATTCATCATATTTTTCCCCGGCTGATAAGCCGCTGTGTAAAACCGCGACCAAGTCTCCGAATCTTCCTTTAAAACGATTGACCATTTGCGGTGTTAACGAAATTTCCGGAACAAGGACAATGGCCTCTTTTCCTTTTTCAATGACCTTTTGAATGGTCTGAAGATAGATTTCCGTCTTGCCGCTTCCTGTCACGCCAAAAAGTAAAAAAACCTCATGATGATTAGTTTCAATTGAGTTTAAAATCGGCTTTATCGCGTTCCTTTGCGCTTCTGTTAACGGTAAAGGACTTGTCCGTTCAAATGTGCGGTTTTTATACGGATTGCGGTAAACTTCTATTTCCTCTTCCCTTAGAAGTTTTTTTTCTACCAGCGTTTTTAACGTTGTAGAAGATACGTTAAGCTCTGATATCAGCTGCTTTACTTCGATAGGCTCATTGCAATGAATAAAGTAGTTTAAAACTTGCTTTTGCTTTTCTGCATTAGCAGGGAGCTCTTTTGCGGCCATTTGTAATTGGTCGGTGCTTTGGTGGGGCCGGACAATTTTCACCAGTTTTTTCTTCACTTTTTCTTTTACTTGATAAAGAACTTCCAGATGCCCCTTTGCTACTTCCTTTTGCATGAGCGGCACCAGCCGGTTATTCAGCACTTCCGCCCAATCTAGGCAATCCTTTTTTAAAAAAAAAGGATGTAATACACTTGGCAAATCTGTGGATTTAACTCCGGAGGCAAGTTTTACTTTTTTTTCATATTTTGCTTTTAATGCCGGAGGCAACATTACCTGATAGGCAGAAATTTTATAACAGAGGGTTTCTTCTGTCAGCCAATCGCCAAGCGCTAACAATTCCTGATTTAGTACCGGCTCCAGGTCCATTGGCTCAATGATTTCCCGGAGCTTTTGAAATTCAGATTCCGCTTTGATGTCAATGACAAATCCCTGGACATTCCGGGGGCCAAACGGGACAACAACCCGCATACCCGGCTGTATGGAATCTTGCCATTCAGCAGGAATAAGATAATCAAAAGCTCTGTCTGTCTGTTTGGCTGGAACATCGACAATTACACTAGCGACCTTCATATTTTTCCGTATCCTTTATCAGCGAGCAGATTTCCGCCAAAATTTTATCCGCAACGGCCATTTTAGACATCATCGGCAACTCTGTTACAGTACCGTCCCTTTTATAGAGGGTTACAATATTTGTATCTGTACCAAATCCGGCACCTTCAGCTTTTAGATTATTTGCGACAATCATATCAGCGTTCTTTGCAGTGAGTTTCCTCCTGGCGTATTCTTCAACATGATCTGTTTCCGCCGCAAAGCCTACCAGTATCTGATGTTTCTTTCTTTGGCCAAGCTCTAATAAAATATCTTTTGTTCGTTCAAGTTCTAATACGGAATCACCGGTCTGTTTTTTCACTTTATGGTCATAGGATCTTTTCGGGCGATAATCGGCAACAGCAGCTGTTTTAATTACGATATCGGAATCTGGATAAAAACTTAACACGGCATTATACATTTCTTCCGCACTTTCAACCTTGATCATTTGGACTCCATAAGGCTCCTTTAGCTGTACCGGACCGGAAACCAAAATAACATGGGCCCCTTGCTTTTTTGCCGCTTCTGCCAAACTATAGCCCATTTTTCCTGTCGAATGATTAGAGATGAAACGGACCGGGTCAATCTTTTCCCTGGTAGGACCTGCAGTAATCAAAACGGTTTTACCTTTTAACGGTTGATGATCCTCCTTTAAAAAATAATCCTGTATTAATGTAACAATTTTATCTGGCTCTTCCAGCCGTCCTTTTCCAATATAACCACAAGCAAGATAGCCTTCACTTGGCTCAATAAATTGGTATCCGTACTCGGCTAATACTGCGATATTCCTTTTTACTGCAAGATGATCATACATATGTACATTCATAGCCGGAGCAATCCATACTGGCCGAGTAGTAGCCAGTAATGTCGTGGTAATCATATTATCGGCAATTCCTCCAGCAAGCTTACCGATCGTATTGGCCGTTGCCGGGGCAACAAGAATGAGATCGGCCCAATCAGCAAGGTCAATATGGGCAATTACTTGCGGATTTTTTTCAGCAAAGATGTCTGTATATACTTCATGGCGGGATAATGCCTGAAAAGTTAATGGGGTGACAAATTTCGCTGCAGATTCACTTAAAATCACTTTCACCTTGGCGCCCGCCTGCACTAGCTTGCTCGTTAAAGCAGCTGCTTTATAGACTGCAATTCCTCCGGTCACACATAAAAGGATTTTTTTATCATTTAACATTTATATTCCCCCGCTTCTAGTACTTTCCCCTATCTTTATTATGCTAGAACCGCTCCATTTTTTCACCATTTTTCGCACTGGGTGTAGTCAAACTTTTTCTAAATATGAAAAAAATAAAAAGGCTGACGCTAAAAGGAGTTTTCCTTCATCATCAGACCTTTTACAGTTTATTGATTTCCGGCAGGCGCATCTGCTTTTCTTACAACCCGATAAGTTAAATCTCCGCTATAAATCTCTTCCAATGCTTTTCCGACAAACTTATGAGAAACGTACTTTGGCAGCCGTTCATCTTTATTTTGCTGCATCATACGTGCGCGTTTGGCAGCTACAGAAACAAGCGAATACTTTGAATCAATTCTCTCTAATAATGCATCAATAGAAGGGTATAACATTTTATTCATCCTCCAGTAATTTTTTATAGATATGTTCCACGCGTTCACGGCGGCAATGCTCCGCCATTACAATCGCTTTTATCCGCTCACAGGCATGTTCCACTTGATCATTTACAACGATATAATCATATAATTTCATCATTTCAATTTCTTCCCTGGCAGATAGCATGCGATTATGAATAATGTCCTCAGTTTCTGTCCCTCTTGTGACAATCCGATTCTTTAATTCCGTTAAGCTTGGCGGCATAAGGAAAATAAATAGTCCGTCTGGAAATTTTTCACGAACCTGCTTGGCACCTTTGACCTCAATTTCCAAAAAGACATCCTTTCCAGCTGCTAAAGTTTCACGGACATAATCGACCGGTGTACCATAATAGTTTCCGACAAACTCAGCATATTCTAACAGTTTCTCCTGCCTGATTAACTCTTCAAACTCTTCCTTTGTTTTAAAAAAATAGTCAACCCCGTCCACTTCACCAGCACGAGGTTTTCGGGTAGTCATGGAAATGGAGTATTCAAACGCCGTATCAGGCTGTGAAAAAATTTCTTTTCGTACCGTGCCCTTCCCAACACCTGACGGCCCTGAAAGAACAATTAACAAACCTTTTTCTTGCATGTTTAAAAAATCCTACCCTTCTTCTAATATTTCATCACGGTCTGTTAAACGATGTGCCACCGTTTCAGGCTGTACCGCTGCCAGAATCACATGACCGCTGTCCATGATTATTACTGCGCGGGTGCGCCTGCCATATGTAGCGTCAATTAATGATCCCCCTTCACGCGCCTCTTGAATAATACGTTTTATCGGGGCAGACTCCGGACTAACAATAGATATAATCCGATTGGCAGACACGATACTTCCGAAGCCAATATTAATTAATTTAACCACAAATTATCATCCAATCATCATTTATATATTTTGACCGTATCTTGCTCTTTATAATCAAAGCCTTATTCGATATTTTGCACTTGTTCTTTTAGCTTTTCAAGTAAACTTTTCATTTCGACTACTTTTTTCGCAATAGAGGAGTCATTTGCCTTTGAACCAATCGTATTTACTTCTCGATTCATTTCCTGAATAAGAAAATCAAGCTTTCTTCCGATTGGCTCCAGTTCATTCAGAGTTTGGACAAATTGTCCGATATGACTCTTCAATCGAGTTATTTCTTCATTAATATCAGCTTTTTCTGCAAATATAGCAGCCTCTGTCAGCAGTCTTGTTTCATCAAACTGCCCACCGGTAAATTCCTGCATTCGTTTCATTAAGCGGTCTTTATAGGATTGAACAACAATTGGTGCAAGCTTTTCCAATTCTGCTAAATCAATTTCTAATTGTGCAAGAATCCCCAGCAGATCTTTTTTAAGTTCTTCCCCTTCAGCAATTCGCATTTGCTTTAGCAAAACAGCGGCTTTTTCTGCTGCAGCTATCACCAAATTTTCCAATTCTTCATTACCGGTATCACTTTCTTCAATATTAATCATATCGGGCCGGCTAAGCAGATCTTGAAGAGTAATCGTGCCCTCAATTCCATAAATTTGTTTTGCTTGTTTCATGAACTGATAATATTCATCGATTAGTTTCCAATCTGCATGGACGCTTCGGGTTATGATGCCTTCCCCTTCTAAAGTTACATAAACTTCTACCCTGCCGCGGCGGATATGCTGGTTTAATTTCTTCTTTATTTTGTCTTCAATCTTCAATAGCTGCCTTGGCATGCGAATATTTATTTCACAAAAACGATGATTTACTGTTTTTATTTCCACGTTAACAGTAAATAACTCCGATTGTGCTTTTCCTCTCCCAAAGCCTGTCATGCTAATAACCATTTAATGCACATCCAATCCATAAAAAATCCAAAAGGTAATTGTGGATTCTACCTTTTGGATTATAACATAATTTATTTTGTTTTTCTTAATAAAAATGACCCTGCTAGTAAAAAAGTTGGAACAGAGGATAAGCCGATAATCAAGAGCCAATCCTTGGCAGCAATAGGAAGTGTGTGGAAAACCGGCTGAAGCGGCGGATAATAAATGACAATCAACATTAAGATAAGGGAAGAGACGACCGCCCCAACTAAAAATTGATTTCCGAACGGATTTCTCGACAAGACTGATCTTTCACTTCGGCAGTCAAAAACATGAATCAATTGAGCCATCACAAGGGTGGCAAAAGCAATGGTCTGCGCATAATCCAGCTGCTTAGGATCATTATGATAGATGATTATAAATGCCAGTAATGTCACAATTCCAATTAGGAAACCACGCGAGATTACTTTCCAGCCCAGCCCTCGTGAAAAAACCCCTTCATTTGGGCTTCTTGGTCCACGCTTCATCACGTTCTCTTCGGCTTTATCAAGTCCTAGCGCCATGGCTGGCAGTCCGTCCGTTACCAAATTCACCCATAGAATCTGAATGGGCAAAAGCGGGAGCGGCAATGCCAAAATCATCGCAAATAACATGACTAATATTTCCCCAACATTGGAAGCAAGCAAATAACGGACAAATTTACGAATATTTTCATAAATATTTCTGCCTTCTTTAATTGCCGCTTTGATGGTGGCAAAATTATCATCCAACAAAACAAGGGCGGAAGCTTCTTTGGCAACATCCGTTCCAGTAATCCCCATGGCAACACCGATATCGGCAGCTTTGATCGCCGGAGCATCATTCACCCCATCACCTGTCATTGCCACAATATGTCCTCTATTTTGCAAAGCATTTACAATTTTCAGCTTATGTTCCGGTGAAACTCTGGCAAATACAGAAACATCCTCAACAACCTCTTCAAGCTCTTCTACTGACAACTTTGATAATGCTTCACCATCAAATACCTTACTTTTTTTCGTTAAAATGCCGAGCTGTGCGGCAATGGCTTTTGCCGTAATCACATGGTCACCTGTAATCATCACAGTTTTAATGCCAGCTTCCTTGCATTCTGCTACCGCCTTTCTTACCTCCGGTCTAGGTGGATCAATCATCCCTTGTATCCCGATTAAGGTCAGTTTCTTTTCTGCCTCATGTTCACTTAAGATGACTGTATTAGCCGGGACAGGTTTATAAGCAATGGCTATTGTTCTTAGAGCCTGTGAAGCCAGGTGATTAATAGCATCCTTTACCTTTGCCTGGGTATCCTTATTTAAATATTGACTTTTCCCATCCCATAGAATCGCTTCGCTAACACCAAGGAGAACATCAGGGGCTCCTTTCGTCACAATAAAATGCCTGCCTTGTTTATCCTTTACATGAATACTCATCATTTTTCTTGCGGAATCAAATGGAAATTCATGAATAATTGTAAATTCATCTAACAGTTTTTTCCGCTGAAAACCTGCTTTCATCGCACTTACTAAAAGGGCGCCCTCCGTCGGATCCCCATCTAAGATATATTCTTCTCCTTTCTTCGTTAATTCGGAATGATTGCATAACATTCCGAATATCAACATTTGCTGTAATGCCTTTTCATCTTTGGGCAAAACAGTTTGGCCATTTTTATAAAAATTCCCCTTCGGCTGATAGCCAGAACCGTCTACCGTCCATGTCTGCCCACCACTCCACAAATGAGTAACCGTCATTTTATTTTGTGTCATGGTTCCTGTCTTATCAGAACAAATAACAGATGCACATCCTAGTGTCTCTACAGCCGGCAGCTTCCGAACAATGGCATTTTTCTTAATCATTTTTTGTACACCAAGTGATAAGGCGACGGTCACAATGGCTGGTAGCCCTTCAGGGATAGCAGCAACTGCAAGAGAAACACCGGCTAAAAACATCGTATAAATATCATGACCTTGGATAACACCGATCACAACAACAAGAACCGTGAGCATTAATGCTACCGAAATAAGAATTTTCCCTAATTGTTCTAAACGGCGCTGCAGCGGGGTTTCCTGGGATTCTGCACTTTGCAGGAGGCCGGCAATTTGTCCCATCGCTGTTTTCATACCGGTTGCCATAACAACCCCCACCCCGCTGCCTCTTGTCACCATCGTACCCATAAAGGCGATATTTTCCATATCCCCGATACCTGGATTTGGATTTGTCAAGCATTCTATATGCTTTGCAACGGGAAGAGATTCACCGGTCAGTGCCGATTCTTCAATTTCCAGGCTTTTGGATTCAATAATGCGCACATCGGCGCCAATTCGGTCACCGCTTGAAAATTTTAGAATATCGCCAATAACGATTTCTTTTGACGGAATTTTGCCCCACCTTCCATCCCTGAGTACATGAACCTGTGGGGCAGAAAGTTCTTTCAATGCTTCCAATGATTTTTCCGCACGTCTTTCTTGGAAAAACCCAAGAAAACCATTTATAATCACGATGGCGATAATGGCAATCGCATCAATATATTCCCCCAAGAGCCCGGAAATCAGGGTGGCGGCAAGCAGCACCAACACCATAAAATCTTTAAATTGACTAAAAAATAAGAGTAAAGCAGATTGCTTTTCTCCCGCGTCTAATTCATTAAAACCGTTTGTTTTAAGCCTATGCTTAACTTGTTCCTGTGATAATCCAGACGAAAAGTCGGTTTCTAAGGCCTTTTCTATTTTGCTGATCTCCATCTCATGGAACTTCATCCGACCATCTCACTTCCCCCTTAAATACCTAATCTAAAGACAGCTTATTCGGGGTCGTCCAAAAAAATGCTATGAGAATAGGAATAAGATGAAAATACAAAATACTGATTCAGCAGGCGAAAATGCGGCAGACAAAAAAATTCTAGGGTATACTTAAATAGAAAAATATGTTCGAAGTAAAGGATGTTTTCTATGTCATTTGATGGTTTATTTACAAAAGCCATGGCAGATGAACTATCTTCGTCCCTTAAAGGGGGCCGGATAAATAAAGTACATCAGCCTTATAAGAACGAAGTGATTTTAACAATTAGAGCAAACGGGGGCAATCATAAGCTTCTTTTATCTGCACATCCAAGCTATGCTCGGGTGCAGCTTACGGATGAGACTTATGATAACCCGGTTGAACCGCCAATGTTCTGCATGCTGCTTAGGAAACATATTGAGGGACATATACTCGAAGATGTATACAAAATCGAAAATGACCGGATTATGATTTTTGAAATTAAAGGACGCAATGAAATCGGCGATATTAGTTATAAACAGTTGATTGTTGAGATCATGGGCCGTCACAGCAATATCATTCTGGTCGATAAATCACGAAATATCATTCTCGACAGCATCAAACATATCAGCCATGCCGTTAACAGCTACCGGGCGATTTTACCGGGACATGTCTATGTTTTTCCTCCTGCACAAAATAAACTAAACCCTTTTTCGGCTACAGAAGAAGGTGTAATACGCGAACTTGATTTTAACGCTGGAAAACTTGACCGTCAGCTTGTTGAACACTTTGCAGGGATTTCCCCGTTGTTTGCCAAGGAAGTTATTTATCAATGCGGGCTCGCTAACCGCATGACCGTTCCGAAGACATTGACCAGGATGGTAAAACGGATTGAAAACAAAGAGCTTTCACCAGCAATAATGACCTCGTCCGAAAAAGAGGCCTTTTATCTTTTTCCGCTCGAACATCTAAAAGCCGAAGTTAAATGTTTCTCCTCTTTAAGCAAAATGCTGGATCGTTTCTATTTTGGCAAGGCTGAGCGTGACCGCGTCAAGCAGCAGGGAAATGATATTGAACGGTTAATTATGAATGAAAAAGAAAAAAATGAAAAAAAAATCGAAAAGCTTCAAGCCACATTAGCAGAAGCACAGCATGCCGACAAGTTTCAGCGTTATGGTGAACTATTAACTGCCAATCTTTATGCCCTTAAAAAGGGCATGAAGGAAATTGAAGTCCTTAATTATTATGATGATGCAGGGGGTACTATTATAATCCCGCTAGATCCGGGAAAAACCCCGTCGGAAAATGCGCAAAGATATTTTTCGAAATACCAAAAGGCTAAAAAGTCGATTCAGATTGTGATGGAACAAATAGACATCGCCAAACGTGAACTAGCCTATTTTGACAATCTGCTTCAGCAAATCGAGACAGCTTCACCAAAGGATATTCAGGAAATTCGTGAAGAACTTGTGGAAGGCGGATATATTCGTCAGCGGCAAAAACGGAACGTGAAAAAGCAGCAAAATGCTAAACCGGTCCTTGACCACTTTCAATCAACCGACGGCACGGAAATCATCGTCGGGAAAAATAATAAACAAAATGATTATTTAACGAACAAACTAGCGGCAAGGGACGAAATTTGGCTTCATACAAAAGACATTCCCGGATCACACGTTGTAATTCGGAGCAAAGAGCCATCTGAAGAAACAATACTTCAAGCAGCCATGCTGGCAGCTTATTTCAGTAAGGCACGAAATTCAAGTTCAGTGCCGGTCGATTATACAAGAGTCCGGTTTGTAAAAAAACCAAGCGGCGCCAAACCTGGATTTGTGATTTATGAAAACCAGCAGACGGTTTATGTTACACCGAATGAAGAATTAGTGCTAAAATTAAGAAAAACGTAAGCATCTCTTCCAAAAAACTTTCTCTATGGAACTGAGCCAAAAACTAAAGCCCCGGTAAACGGGGCTTTAGTTTATTCAAACTGCTTGCTCCATGCCAAAGGATCATTGCTCCAAGATAACAGGCTTTTCTGGTCTTCTTTACTGATATAACCCTTTTCAATAGCAACTTCCACCAATTCTACAAAGTTAGTTAATGAATAGCTTTGAATGTCTTCCTTGGCAAAAGCTTCTTTTCCTTTTTCAAGTCCATATGTAAAAATGGACACAGCTCCAAGAACTTTGCAGCCAGCTTCTCTTAATGCCTGCACTGCCGTAATGACACTGCCGCCGGTTGAAATTAAATCTTCCACAACGACTATACTTTGACCTTCGTGTACTTTTCCTTCAATTTGATTGCCTTTGCCATGACCTTTTGGCTTCGAACGTACATAACACATTGGTAAATTCAAAAGTTCACTAACCCAGGCGGCATGGGGGATCCCGGCTGTTGCGGTTCCGGCAATCATTTCAGCATCCGGGAAATGCTCTTGTATCAAGTTCTTTAAGCCTGAAGCGATCTCCTTTCTAACCTCCGGATAAGATAGGGTCAGCCGATTATCACAATAAATCGGAGCGCGAAGCCCTGATGTCCATGTAAACGGCTCGTTCGGCTTCAATGCTACGGCATTTATTTCTAAAAGCTTTTCAGCAACTTTTTGGTTCATTGTTGTACTCCCTTCCAAGCTTCAAGCCATTCTAGATAACTTTTTAACGGATCAGCTGATCGTGTTATGGAACGTCCGACCACAATCGCACTAACTCCGGCATTTCTAGCATATTCAGGTGTAGCTACACGTTTTTGATCCGCTGTCTCGTCCGATTGTCTGCGAATTCCCGGTGTGACGGTAAAAAAGTCAGTTCCCAGCTGTTCCCTAATAGAAGCCACTTCCCATGCAGAACAAACGACTCCATCCAAGCCGGACTCTTTGGTAAGGGTTGCATAATGCAAAACAGATTCTTTTAAGGTGACAGGGATGAGCTGTTCTTTATTCATTTGTCCTTCAGAGGTGCTTGTCAGCTGTGTTACAGCAATACAAGCTGGACGTTTGCTGCCTGCCGGCGTGCCGGCTTCTAGCCCTTCGATTGCTGCCTGCATCATTTCTTTCCCTCCTGCAGCATGAACATTTACAAGATCCACTTCAAACCGGGCCAGTCCTTTCATGGCACTTCTTACTGTATTCGGAATATCATGCAGTTTTAAATCGAGAAAAATCTGGTGACCAGCTTCTTTTAACAGCTGAATAATGGAAGGACCTTCTTGGTAATACAACTCCATTCCCACTTTGACAAACAGCCGGTGATCGCTAAAGGGGAGCAAGAATTTCCCGACTTCATCACCGTTAGCAAAATCAAGCGCGATGATAAGTGCGTTGTCCATGTTCTTTCCAGCTCCTTCCTTGACATTCACTGATATGTTCAAAACCCAGCCTATCCAATAAAGCTGGAAGTTTTTCAATAATATCCGGGCAGACAAACGGATCAACGAAATTCGCTGTGCCGACAGCAACGGCGCTTGCACCTGCATAGAAAAATTCGATCACATCTTCCGCCGAAGAGATTCCGCCCATTCCAATGATCGGAATGGAAACTGCCTGACTCACTTCATAAATCATCCGAATAGCAACCGGTTTTACTGCAGGACCTGATAAGCCTCCTGTACGATTGGCCAAAATCGGTTTTCCTGTTTTCATATCCAGTCTCATGCCGACTAATGTGTTGATCATTGTCAACCCGTCGGCTCCGCCGTCTTCCACCGCTTTGGCCATTTCAACGATATTCGTGACATTTGGTGACAGCTTTACATAAACCGGAACATCAGAAACTTCTTTTACTTTCCAGGTTAACTGCTTTGCCACCTCCGGGATTGTTCCAAAAGTAATCCCGCCATGTTTCACGTTCGGACAGGAGATGTTCAGTTCCAGCGCATGAACATTTGGCACTTTGGAAATTTCTCTCGCTACTGCCACATAATCTTCCTCAACTGATCCGGCAACATTGGCAATAATCGGTACATCATATTGTGAAAGCCATGGAAGCTCTTCGCCAACGACCTTTTCAAGACCGGGATTTTGGAGGCCGATTGCATTAAGCATTCCAGCGGCAGTTTCCGCGACCCTCGGTGTCGGATTGCCAAAGCGGGGCTCTACTGTTGTTGCTTTAATCATGATTGCCCCAAGAAGGCTTAAATCATAGAATTGACTATATTCGCGGCCAAATCCGAAGCAGCCGGAGGCCGGCATGATCGGATTTTTCAATTTTAAACCTGGCAGTTCTATATTTAATTTACTCAAATGAATACCTCCCCGGCACGGAAAACAGGTCCATCGCTGCAGACTTTTTTATAAGAAACACCGGACAGATCATTCGGCCTCTTACAGACACAGGCAAAGCAGGCGCCGACTCCGCAGCCCATCCGTTCCTCCAATGACAGAAACAGTTTCTTATTTGAATACTTTTGTTCGATTGCCCGAAGCATCGGGGTCGGGCCGCATGTATAGAGAATATCGAACTGTAAGTCTTTCATAATATCCGTGACAAATCCTTTAAAACCATAAGAGCCGTCAACGGTTGTAACGAACGTTTCACCATTCTGTAGAAATTCTTGCTCATAAAAAACGGCCGATTTTGTTTGAAAGCCAAGAACATGGATCACCTTGACGCCTTTTGCCTTCAATTGCTTAGATAGTTCATAAAGTGGCGGCACGCCAATCCCGCCGCCAACAAGAAGTGCCGTTTCCCCTGCTGATACTTCTTCAATTGGAAAACCATTCCCTAACGGACCGAGAATGTCCACTTCCATCCCTTCAACCATTTCCGCGAGAAGTGTTGTTCCTTTACCTTCCTTACGATAAATCATCTTTAATTGTCTGGCTTCTTTATCATATGAAGAAATGCTGATCGGTCTTCTTAATAATGGATCATGCTTGGCCACCCGAATATGCACAAATTGCCCGGGTTCAGAGATTTCCTTTACTAAATTTGCCTTGATCGTCAGCTCATAAATGTCTGCAGCAATTTCCCGCTGGCCAATAATTCGGCATAATTCTTTTTGGATCACGCAAACACGGCCTCCCTTTCTTCTGCTGCCATTGGTTCTGCCGAGAAGTTCATTGATTCAATTACTTTCAAAATCGCTTCTGCAGTATCTAATGAGGTCAAACATGGAACCCCATTTTCGACAGCCTCACGTCGGATTCTAAAGCCGTCACGCTCCGGCTGTTTTCCTTTTGTTAATGTGTTGATAATAAACTGAACTTCGCCATGATGGATCACATCTAACAAAGTCTGTCCCGTTGCTCCTATTTTCTTGACTACCTGTACGGGAAGGCCGGCATCTTCCAGCACTTGTGCGGTGCCGCTCGTTGCCATTAAACGGTAGCCAATTGCGGAAAACCGTTTTGCCAATTTTAAAGCTTCCTGCTTATCCTTATCGGCAACTGTAAACAAGACAGTCCCAAACTTTTGGATATTCATACCGGAAGCCACTAAGCCTTTGTAAAGAGCTTTTTCCAGAGTAACATCCTTGCCCATCACCTCACCGGTTGATTTCATTTCCGGTCCTAGTGAAATATCAACATCTTTTAATTTGGCAAAAGAGAATACGGGAACCTTTACAAATACACCCTCTTTTTCTGGAACGAGTCCAGGTGTATATCCTTGAGCAGGGATCGATTCACCTAGAATAGCTCTTGTCGCAATTTTTGCCATCGGAATGTTCGTAATTTTACTCAAAAATGGTACGGTGCGGCTTGACCTTGGGTTTACTTCAAGCACAAATACTTGATCTCCTGATAGAACGTATTGGATATTTAATAACCCGATGATGTTTAACCCTTTCGCCATTTTTACTGTATATTCTACCAGTGTTTTCTTCACGGCTTCGGATAATGTCTGCGGCGGATAAACGGCAATTGAATCTCCTGAATGGACACCAGCTCTCTCAATATGCTCCATAATTCCCGGAATCAGCACATTCTGCCCGTCACATACAGCATCCACTTCAATTTCCTTCCCGGTTAAATAACGGTCAATTAAAACAGGGTGCTCAGGATTCACTTTGACTGCATTTTTCATATAGTGCAGCAGCTCTTCTTCACGGTAGACAATTTCCATTGCCCGGCCTCCGAGAACATAGGAAGGGCGAACAAGAACCGGGTAACCGATTTCTCCTGCGATGATCAGCGCCTCCTCAACTGATAGCGCCGTTTTTCCAAGCGGCATCGGTATGTTTAATTCGCGAAGAGCTTGTTCAAATTTATCTCGGTCTTCCGCGCGATCCAAATTCTCTAGGCTCGTTCCCAAAATGGCAACACCATTCGCTTCGAGTTTAGCAGCTAAATTAATTGCGGTTTGCCCGCCAAACTGGACAACAACTCCGATTGGTTTTTCAAGGTCGATGATACTCATGACATCTTCAATAGTTAGTGGTTCAAAATATAGTTTATCGGAGATGCTAAAATCCGTTGAAACCGTCTCCGGGTTGTTGTTAATAATGATCGCTTCATATCCCGCTTCTTTAATTGCTTTTACAGAATGCACAGTAGCATAGTCAAATTCAATGCCCTGGCCAATGCGGATCGGTCCAGACCCAAGAACAACGACACTTTTTCTCCCGGGTACAATGGATTCATTTTCTTCTTCATATGTGCCATAGTAGTAAGGGGTTTCCGATTCAAATTCTGCCGCACAAGTATCAACCATTTTATAAACAGGTACAATACCAGAACGTTTTCGAAGCTCATAAATTTCTGCTTCGGTCCGTCCCCAAAGTTCGGCAATTTTTTTATCGGTAAAGCCCTTTTGTTTGGCTTCCAAAAGAAGCTCTTTGTCAAAGAGATTAGCGCGAAGCCGTTCTTCAAGTTTGATAATTCCTTCCATTTTCTTCAGAAAGAATAAATCAATCTTACTCCACTGATGGATCGTTTCAATCGTGATGCCGCGTTTTAAACCTTCCGCAATATAGAACAGTCTTTCATCTCCCGCTTTTTTAATCCGTTTTTCCAACAGTTCATCATCAATAGCTTCTGCCCCGGTCAATTCGAAATGGTACACTCCGGCTTCAAGAGAGCGGATGGCTTTTAGAAGCGACTCTTCAAATGTACGGCCGATCGCCATAACCTCTCCTGTTGCCTTCATTTGTGTCCCTAATGAACGGTTGCCGGATTCGAACTTATCAAATGGCCATCTTGGAATTTTGGTAACAACATAATCAAGTGCAGGTTCAAAGCTTGCATAGGTTTTGCCGGTTACCGGGTTCAACATTTCATCAAGCGTCAGCCCGACCGCAATTTTTGCTGCCAGCTTGGCAATCGGGTAACCAGTTGCTTTCGAAGCTAATGCCGAAGAACGGCTGACCCTCGGGTTTACTTCAATAACATAGTATTTGAAACTGTCTGGATCTAATGCAAGCTGAACATTACATCCCCCTTCAATCCCAAGAGCGCGGATAATTTTCAGCGATACATTTCTTAGCAGCTGGTATTCCCTGTCACTTAAAGTCTGGCTCGGTGCCACAACAATGGAGTCACCAGTATGAACTCCTACCGGGTCAATGTTTTCCATATTACAAACGACAATCGCATTGTCTCCAGCATCGCGCATGACTTCATATTCAATTTCTTTATATCCAGCAATACTCTTTTCCAGAAGACATTGATGTACTGGGCTGTTTTTCAGGCCGGTTTCTACAATTTCTTCAAGTTCTTCTTCATTATGACAGATGCCTCCCCCTGTTCCTCCAAGCGTAAAGGCAGGGCGGACAATTACAGGGAAGCCGATTTTCTCAACGAAAGCTTTTGCTTCGGCTAATTCATGAATAATTTCACTATCGGGTACTGGTTCATTTAGTTCGTTCATTAAGCTTCGAAACAGTTCACGGTCTTCTGCCTGATTGATAGCTGACAGCTTTGTCCCGAGGATTTCCACACCACATTCTTCAAGTACTCCGGATTTCGCCAGCTCAACAGCGAGATTAAGTCCTGTTTGACCGCCAAGTGTTGCAAGCAATGCATGAGGGCGTTCCTTGCGGATAATTCTTGAGACAAATTCAACAGTTAATGGTTCAATATACACGCGGTCCGCAATTTCAGTATCTGTCATGATTGTCGCTGGATTGGAGTTTACGAGAATGACGCGATACCCTTCTTCTCTAAGAGCAATACAAGCCTGAGCTCCGGCATAGTCAAATTCCGCTGCCTGTCCGATCACAATGGGACCGGATCCAATCACTAGAATGGAGTTAATATCTGTACGTTTAGGCATTGGTGATAACCTCCTTATTTGCTTCCATCAATTCGAGAAACTGATCAAATAATTGTCCTGCGTCTTCCGGTCCTGGAGAAGCTTCCGGATGATACTGAACCGTAAATGCCGGATAGTCCAAATGTTTTAGCCCTTCGATTGTTCCATCATTTAACGCGATATGGGTAACTGCAAGTCTAGTACTTTTAATCGATTCAGGTTCTACTGTATAACCATGGTTCTGGGATGTCATGGCAATTTTCCCTGTTGCCAAATCTTTTACAGGATGGTTGGAACCACGGTGGCCAAACTTCATTTTCACCGTGTTTCCCCCGCAGGCAAGAGCGAACAATTGATGCCCAAGGCAAATGCCAAACAGCGGAATTTTCCCTAATACACCTTTCAACATATCAATCGCTTCCGGAACATCTTTTGGATCTCCAGGCCCATTTGAAAGCATAATTCCGTCCGGACGAAGCTGAAGAATCTCCTGGGCTGTTGTATGGTATGGCACAACTACCACGTCACAGTCCCGTTTATTTAATTCTCGTAAAATGCCGTGCTTCATCCCAAAATCGACTAGAACAACTCTCTTTCCTCGCCCTGGGCTTGGATAAGGATTTTTTGTTGAAACCTGCCTTACTTGATCGATTGGAAGCTGTTTGCTTTTCAATGAATGGATGATATCTTCTGCATTTTTTTCGATGCTGCAAATGGCACCTTTCAATGTCCCGTACTGACGGATAATTCTTGTTAGCTTTCGGGTATCAATTCCAGAAATTCCTGGGATTTTTTTCATTACGAAGTAGTCGTCCAATGTATATTCGCTGCGCCAATTTGACGGAAAATCGCAAGCTTCTTTCACAATGAATCCTTTAACCGCAGGGTTGATGGACTCGAAATCATCGCGGTTAATTCCATAGTTACCAATTAAGGGGTAAGTAAGGGTGACAATTTGTCCGCAGTAGGATGGATCGGAAAGGATTTCCTGGTAACCTGTCATCCCTGTATTAAATACAACTTCACCAACTGTTTCCGTATCGGCTCCGAATCCTTCTCCGATAAAAATCGTTCCATCTTCCAAAATCAGCTGTCTTTTCACGCTGTCACACATCCTTTTTCCCAAACTATTTGTCCTTCTGAAATGGTCATAACCGGCCATCCTTTACATTTCCAGCCTGTAAACGGGGTATTTCTTCCTTTTGATAAAAACTCGTCAGGATTGATCGCCCGTTCTTCATCCAAATTTAAAATTACGATGTCAGCCGCTGCTCCCACTTCTATTGTTCCATATGGCAGGCCGAAAGCTTCTGCCGGCTTAATGGTTAAATAGGCAATTAATTCTTCAAGGGTTATAAGATTTTTCAACACCAATTCGGTATAGAGGAGCGGGAAGGCTGTCTCCAAGCCGACAATCCCGAATGGAGCAAGCACCATTCCTTCGCTTTTTTCAGCTTGTGTATGCGGTGCATGGTCCGTTGCGATAAAGTCAATGGTTCCATCAAGAAGCCCTTCGATTAATGCGGCACGGTCAGAATTAGACCTTAGCGGCGGGTTCATTTTATAATTGGCATTTAATCCCGGAATATCATCCTCCGATAATAGCAGATGATGCGGGGTCACTTCCGCTGTTACATGAATTCCGGCTCTCTTTGCATCCCTTACTACACGGACAGATTCTTTTGTACTGATATGACAGACATGATAATGACAACCGGTTGCTTCGGCTAAGAGAACATCCCGGGCAATTTGTACAGATTCGCAGACAGAGGGAATTCCGTTTAATCCATATTGTTTCGAAAAAGCACCTTCATGGACACAGCCTTTATTAATCAATGAATTTTCTTCACAATGAGCGACAATCGCCATATCCAACTCCCGCGCCTTTTTCATTGCCTCAAGCATCATTGCCGCCGACTGAACTCCTACACCATCGTCCGTAAAGGCGAAAGCACCTGCATCTTTCAAAGCCGCAAAATCAGTCAGTTCCTGACCAAGCTGTCTGGTAGTGATCGATGCATAGGGCAATACCCGGACATGAGCCGTTTCCTTGATCCGCTTTTGCAAGTTTTCCATTTGTTCTTTCGTGTCAGGTACCGGTCTTGTGTTTGGCATAGCAGCTACGGTTGTAAATCCGCCCCGGGCAGCGGCAAGTGTTCCAGTCGCAATCGTTTCTTTCTTTTCCCCGCCTGGTTCACGGAGATGGACATGGAGATCAACAAATCCCGGAGCAACGAAGAGTCCTGATGCATCTATCATTCGATCAACTTCCGTTTTAATTTCATCAGCGATTTTTGTGATCACACCATTTTCAATTAAAATATCAGCTTCGTTTTTTTCTCCGTTAGATGCTATGAAGCATGCGTTCTGAATTAGCAGTTTCATAGTTATTTCCCCCTTTAAGACTTTCAATTGACCGCTTTAATACAGCCATTCTGACAAATACGCCATTTTCCATTTGTTTGAAAATCCGCGACCGCTTGCACTCTACAAGACTATCAGCGATTTCAACATTCCGGTTGACCGGTGCAGGATGCATGATAATACTGTGCGGCTGCATCATCCTTTCTCTTTCCAATGTCAGCCCGAATTGGCGGTGGTATTCATTCGCAGTAAAACTCCCTTTTTGGCTATGACGCTCATGTTGTACACGAAGTAGCATAACAACATCTGATTCACGGATTGCCTCATCAATAGGTCGATAACTTGTAAGACTAAATTCCTGGTCGAACCATACTTCCGGACCGGAAAAAATCACCTTGGCCCCAAGTCTTGTCAAAGCATCTGCGTTAGAGCGGGCTACTCGGCTGTGTCGGATATCTCCGATAATCGCAACCTTTAATCCTGTAAATCTGCCAAATTCTTGATAAATGGTCATCAGATCAAGCAAAGACTGGGTCGGGTGGTGACCGCAGCCATCTCCGCCGTTAATAATCGGAATATTGACTTTTCCAACTAATTCATCAAAATAACGGTCTTGCTGATGTCTGATCACAATGATTTCTACACCAATTGCTTCCAACGTTTTCACTGTATCATAAAGAGTTTCTCCTTTTTGCACACTCGAGGTCAGCACTTCAAAAGGAATCACTTCTAAACCTAATTTTCTTTCTGCCACTTCAAAACTGGATTTTGTTCTTGTACTTGGTTCGAAAAATAAATTAGCTGTAAACATTTGTTTGTCAGGCTTCCATTGTTTCCCTGCCTTAAAATCGCTTGCTTCATTCAGAATTTGATAAATCTCCGACTCCTTTAATTCATTCGTTGTCAGTAAGTGTTGTAACATCCCATTCCCGCCTCTCGTTTTTGTAAAAAAACACCCTGAACCTTTTGGTCAGAGTGTTTTACTTCTTGCTTTTACGAGGAAAGACAGACATGTCTCTCTATTCCCCGCAAACACCCTTATAAGCCTCTCTGGACTTCTTTTAAAAGGTTTTCTTTTTTTATGCGGTTTTTTTATGATTTTCTTTTGTGTCTAATTCACCAAACATATTTGCATCTGCCGGCTGTCTGCCAGGGAGAATTAGATTCAAGACTACTCCAAAAATCGCTGCAAGAGCCATTCCTTGGATTTGGAATTGTTCGGTAATTTTTATAAAGGCACCACCTATTCCAACTACTAAAATAACCGATGCAATCACAAGATTTCGATTATTGCCAAAATCCACCTTGCTGTCTACCAGCATTCTTAAGCCTGATGAAGCAATGATACCAAACAGGAGAATCGAAACCCCTCCCATGACAGGTGTCGGAATGGAGTGGATTAAGGCTGATACCTTTCCAATAAATCCAAACAAGATGGCGAAAACGGCTGCACCGGCTATAACATAAACGCTGTAAATTTTGGTTATGGCAAGAACGCCGATATTTTCACCGTAGGTCGTTTTTGGCGGCCCGCCGATTAAGGAAGAAATCAGCGTTGCCGTCCCGTCTCCAAGGATAGAGCGGTGCAGGCCTGGATCCTTAATAAAATCACGCCCTACTACTTTACTAAGAACAAGCTGGTGTCCAATATGTTCCGATAAAGTAACGATCGCTACAGGAGCCATCAGAAGAACAATATCTACCGAAAATTTTACTTTATAACTAACAAACGGGAAGATGAAATTTGGAATTTCAAACCATGGTGCCGTAATAACCGGCTTGAAATCTACAATTCCTATCAGCAGTGAGTAAACATAGCCGACGATAATTCCGCCAAGGATCGGAATAAAACTTAAAAATTTCTTCCCGAAAATCGTGAATCCAATCGTTGCAGCCAAGGTTACAAGCGCTGCGGAAAAATGAAGCAAGCTGTATTTATGAGTAATCGGATTATTCATCGCCATACCTACAGCCGTTCCTGATACGGCTAATCCGATCACTATAATGACCGGACCGACAACAACCGGCGGTAGTAAATTCATGACCCATTTGTATCCAGCTCTCTTTATAATTAAAGAAACAATTCCATAGATGATTCCTGCCAGGAATGTTCCCACCATAGCTTCCCCAGGTCCGCCTGCCGCTTTAGCATAAATGATGGGAGCAATATATGCAAAGGATGATCCAAGATAAGCAGGAACTTTTCCCTGGGTGATCAAAAGAAACGCCAATGTGCCAAGACCGCTGGAGATTAAAGCAATCGCAGGGCTTAAACCTACAAGATATGGAACAAGAATAGTTGATCCGAACATGGCAAATAAGTGTTGCAGACTTAATGTCAACCATTGGGCGGGTTTCGGCTTATCATGTATATCCAAGATTGGTTTTTCGGTCATGCTTTCTCCTCCATTTTTAAATAAGTATTTTTTATTAGTCTGGCTTTTTCTTTATAAAAAAACCTCTTTGCACCAAAGGAACAAAGAGGAATAAACAACCGAATCTATCGACGTTTTTTCCCCTTTGCCAGCCTCGCAGGACTGCATTTAAAAGGGAATGTATTTATTTATCATATATACATACTTGATCAATCTGATCTACTTCAAGCAGCTCGACCACAATTCTTTCATTACTAGATGTAGGAATGTTCTTCCCGACATAATCAGCACGGATCGGCAATTCCCGATGGCCGCGGTCAACTAAGACAGCAAGCTGGATGGAGCTTGGACGACCAATGTCCATTAATGCATCTAAACCTGCTCTTACAGTTCTGCCGGTATATAATACATCATCTACAAGGATTACTTTTTTATCGCTAATTTCAAACTCGATATTAGATCCCTTAACAAGCGGCTCTTGAGTATTCGTTTTAATACTTAAATCGTCGCGATATAGCGTGATATCCAGTTCACCAACAGGAATGGGGCTGCCTTCAATTTCAGCTATTTTTTTGGCAAGACGCTTGGCCAAATAAATTCCCCTTGTCCGAATACCGATAAGAACGCAATGTTCAATTCCTTTATTTTTCTCAATGATTTGATGTGCAATCCTTGTCAATGCTCTTCCGATCGCCTGCTCGTCTAGAATAAGTGCTTTTTGCTTCATGGTATCACCTGCTTTTCTTAAAAATAAAACCTCCCGCCGCCGGCGAGAGGTAAACGTATGCTTACAAGGAGAACACAATGCTCCATTCTAGACCGTTCCTTCTCAGCCTCATAGGACCGAATTAAAGGCATATTCAACTATAGTTAGCATAACGTGATCGTTTCATAATGTCAACGATTATTTTCTTAATTGATCGACAAGCTGTTCTAAACAATCCGGAAGCGGTGCTTCAAATTCCAAATATTGATTAGTCCTTGGATGGACAAAGCCTAAAATTCCGGCATGCAGTGCCTGTCCATCAATATCCAACGTCTTTCTCGGTCCATACTTAGGATCTCCTACCAGCGGAAAGCCAATGTATTTCATATGAACACGAATTTGGTGCGTTCTTCCAGTTTCTAACTGACACTCAACAAAGGTGAACTCTTTGAAGCGTTCAAGCACATGAAAATGAGTGACAGCGTGTTTCCCATTATCAACAACCGTCATACTCTGACGATCTTTCGGATCCCTGCCAAGCGGTGCATCAATTGTACCATGGTCATGGGGGATTACTCCATGAACAATAGCTTTATATTTTCGTGTAACAGTTTTTTCAACAAGCTGATTAACAAGGCTTTCATGGGCCAAATCATTTTTGGCTACCATCAATAACCCGGACGTATCCTTATCAATCCGGTGGACGATTCCAGGTCGTAAAACCCCATTTATACCGGATAAATCTTTACAATGAGCCATTAGACCGTTAACCAAAGTTCCGGTCATGTGCCCTGGTGCAGGGTGAACCACCATTCCTCTTGGCTTATTAACAACTATGACATCTTGATCCTCATAGTAAATATCTAAATCCATTTCTTCCGGTATAACATCAAGAATTTCCGAGTCAGGTATCATGATTTCGATATGGTCATTGATACTGCATTTATAATTCGTTTTAACTTCCTTCCCATTCACCAGCACATTTCCTTCTTTGATCCACTGCTGTACCTGAGTTCTTGACCATTCTTCATCAAGACCGGAAATGACTTTATCAATCCTCTCTCCATTCTCCTCGTCAAGAATGATGTGTTCCATTTTCTCCATAAGTTTTCTCCTTTGTACCTCTCTCGTCCAACAACATTTGAATAATCAATAATGCTACTCCAATGACTAATGCGGAATCCGCAATATTAAAGACTGGGAAATTGTAGCCAAATATATAGGTGTGAATAAAGTCAACTACTTCTTTACGAAATACACGATCAATGAAGTTGCCGATTGCCCCGCCAAGCATCAATGCAAGCGACATTCCGAACAGCGGCTTCCCTTTTGCTGCTTTACGTAGATAATATGTAATCGCAACAATGACAATAATCGTGATCACATAAAATAACCACATTTGCCCTTGAAGAATTCCCCAGGCTGCTCCCCGATTGCGATGTGAGGTAATATACAAAACATGATCAATGACCGGAATACTTTCCCCATAAAACATATTTTTGACAATTAACCATTTCGTCAGCTGATCTAAAAGAATAACAAAAAGTGCAATTAAGTAGTACACTAAGAAATACCCCCACATTTAGCCTATACTTCTTATGAATTTTAGCATACTTAATTGCAAAAGGACAATGTTCCAGCTGCAAAAGAAGGTTAAATTGGTTTTTTCCAAAAGTTTTCGATTCTTTCTGTATCCTTTATTGACCTGATGGTTGGAATGGCAGTTAAAAATTCAGTTGGGAGTAATTCTCCGGAGATTTCACAATATCCAAAATTCCCTTCAGCCATTTTGAATAAAGCCTTATTCACATCAGCCAATTCATCTTCCAAAATCGCTGTCAGCCAATTCTTTTCTTTTTTAGCTGCCAAAGAATGTTCAATTTCGGTTTTTGTTTGACGGAGTTCCAATAATAGCATTTGGGTGTCAGCATTCATGTTGTTCCCTCCGTTGATTCATTGTTGTTTTATTATTACCACTAGGGCTTCGCTGACGCTGAAAAAGATTTGACATCATAGGAAAATAATAAAAGCCCTGCTTTAGCGGAGCTTTC
>NZ_BCUZ01000002.1 GCF_001591485.1 Neobacillus fumarioli NBRC 102428
GGCTTCATATATAAAATAAATTTCTGTCTAATTTCCTCATTTAAGCTTCCATTATACTCACTGGCGTCATCCATGATATTAGAGACCGTTACTTTTGTTGCTATAGTTTGGAAAAAATCTTTCCCACCCATAAGCGGGTTTTCAGGATCTACCTCCCCATTTGGAAAGACAACTTGAAATGCGTTACATTCTTCCAATATCATTTTAAATAATTTTTCCCAATAACGATTAGAGCAAACATTTGATATTACGATCATTTTTATCACCTACATAGTTGAATCAGTAGGAACTGGATTTTTTCGTGGGATCTACACCAAATATAACATTTAAGCCCGGGTTTTCTGTGGAATTCCCAGGCTTTAAGTTTTTAAATCTACTTTACGTTATCAACAAACTTATTGGTGTAGGTCTGGCTTGGATCGACATTTTTGACTGCCGGTTTGAAGGCGGAAAGGATTTTTTGAACATTTTCCGGTACTCCCTCAGGCATTTTACCATCCTTTGTGAACATCGGAAGCTGTCCTTTTAATGCTTGGATATATAAGTTCTTATCTCCTGCATAGTATTCCTGCGGCATTTTATCGGCAATTTCTTCAGGTGTATGGGTGCTCATCCATTTCAATGTTTTCACATAGGCATTAGCTAATTTCTGAACGATATCCGGATGGGCGTTGACATAGTCGGTGTTCATATATAGGCTTGTCGCAGCATATCCACCGCCTAGAGACTTTTTCGTTCCTTCTTTCGTATTCATGTCTACAAAGGTAAAGGCTAAATTTTTATTTAAAAGCATCGAAGCTGTCGGTTCACTTGTAACTGCGCCGTCAATCCGCTTGTTTTGCATCGCTGCAATCAATGTTTGCCCTGCTCCAACAGGTAGCGGTTTATAATCACTTTCCTTATTGCCGCCTTTTACCACATTATAGCTTGCAAGCATATTAGTAGAAGAGCCGAGCGATGTGACTCCAATGGTGAGTCCTTTTAAATCGGCTAAAGTTTTTACTTTGTCTTTTAAGCGGGTGGCGACCATTAGCTGCTCGCCGGGAACGTCTGCCATCGTGACAACGGCTTCCACTTTTTTCCCTTTTGCTAATAAATCTAACGTATGGTCATAGAAGCCGCCTGCCCCCTGAACCTGTCCGGCAAGCAAAGCCGTTTCCGCATTCTGTCCGGCACTTTCCGAAATGAGTTTCACATCCAGCCCCTCTGCTTTGTAATATCCCAGTTTCTCCGCCAGCATAAATGGTAAATAAATAATCTTTTCCAAACCGCCGACCATAATCGATACTTGCTGCGTAGTCTTAGACTTACTGCTTTCTTTTGACGTGCTAGGTGCTGACGTCGAATTATGAGAAGAACATCCAGACAACAGTATTGCAGCAATTGCCATTCCTGAAACTCCTTTACTTAAGCGTTTCATTGTTTTATTCATTCCAGATCCCCCTTGTACTTTTTACCAGGAATTTATAGCATCTAGCCACAGATTCCCCCTATACTTATTGCCGAATATGACGCCATGCGATAAAGCGTTTTTCCAATTTGGATACACCCCAGTCGGCAACCAAGGCCGTGATAGACAAGATGACCATGCCGGCGAAAACGCCTATTGTATCAAAAGCCCCTTGTGCCTGAGCAATTAAATATCCTAATCCTTCTGTTGCCCCGACAAATTCCCCAACGACGGCGCCAATAAGCGCAAAGCCAAAACTAGTATGCAAACTTGATAGAATCCAAGTCAGCGCGGATGGGATGATGACATGCCGTGCCAACTGGCGTTTTGTCGCCCCTAACAGCCGTGCGTTATTCACTAGATTCCGGTCTACTTCGCGAACACCTTGAAAGGCATTAAAGAACACAATGAAAAAGGTTAATACCAGTCCAGAAGCAACCTTCGATGACATTCCTAAGCCAAACCAAAGAATAAAAATCGGTACAAGCACAACGCGCGGAATCGCGTTGATCATTTTGATATAGGGACCTAAAATAACGGAAAGAAGTTCATTTACTCCCAGCAAATAACCGAAAATAATCCCGGCAATTCCCCCTAAGATAAAGGAAAGAATCGTTTCCTCAAAAGTAACTAAAAACTGAACGTAAAGCGGACCAGCCGTTGTACCATCCACCACCCATGTCCAAATATGCTTCACAATATCAAATGGACTTGAGAAAAAGAACGGATCGATTATTTTATTACTTGATAAAATTTGCCACGTTCCCATCAAGACGATAAACACAGACCATTGCAGACTTAAATTGCGGATTCTCAAGTTTATGGCCTGCCGCCGAACTTCTGCCTTTCTCAAGACAACGGTATCGTTAACTGGATTTGACACGGAGTTTGTTTGCGTTCTCATAACTGATCATCACCTCATCTTTCAAATCTTCCCAAATTTGTTTATGGATCTTCATAAAAGCTGGATCAAAACTGATTTCTGCGACATTCCTCGGCCTTGGAAAATCAATTTTATAATCTCCTTTGACTGTTGCTCCTGGTCCGGCTGTAAGAACAATCACCCGATCACTTAAGGCAATTGCCTCTTCCAAATCATGGGTGATAAAAAAGACGGATGCGGATGTTTCTTCCCAAATGCGAAGCAGCTCGTTCTCCATCAAATGCCTTGTGTGAACATCAAGGGCTGAAAACGACTCATCCATTAATAAAATTTCCGGCTGTACAATCAAACACTGTGCCAAAGCAACCCGTTTCCTCATTCCTCCGGATAGCTGGGACGGATAATATCCTTCAAACCCTTTTAATCCGACGCGGGCAATCCATTTTCTTGCCTCGTCATACGACTCACTCTTGCTGACACCCCTTAGCCTGAGCCCGAGCGACACATTGTCAATGACGGTTTTCCACGGAAAGGTGTTTTCGGTTTGGAATACACACGCCGCTTTCGGATTCATTCCCTGCAATTCCTCTCCTAAAATATACACCTCGCCGGCAGATGGCTGTTCAAAACCGGCAATTAAGCTTAAGGTTGTCGATTTCCCGCATCCCGTCGGTCCAACAATTGAGACAAATTCCCCTTTTGGAATTGTCAAATTGATATTTTTCAAGACCGTATGGACTTCGCCCGATGGCTTAATAAATTCCTTTGTCACACCGCTAAGTTCGATCATCGCATTGATACTCGAAATTACCGCTTTAGGCTTGATTGCTCTAATTGCCGGACTTATTGGCGCGTTTATTCTTTCTGGCCATATCAAAAAACAAATATTTAACTTGGAACCTTACGAAATTGCTTTCCTTACTCAGCAGCAGGCAGCGATATTGGAATCCATCCGTGAAGGAATCATTGCCGTTGATACAAGTGGAAAAATCACAACCTTTAACCGAGAAGCAAAAAATTTGCTGCCAGATGAGCAAGAAGACCCGCTTGGCAGATCGATACAATCTATTCTTCCGGGATCTCGTCTAACAGAAGTAATAAAGGAAGGAAATGCCCATTATGATCAGCCGATGATTATCGGCAATTCATTAGTAGTCGTCAACAGAATTCCTGTGAAAATTGACGGAAAAGTCATTGGTGCTGTTGCCAGCTTTCGTGATAAGCTTCAACTTGACCAGTTGGACAAGAGGCTTGCGGACATTGGGCAATATGTTGATACCATCAGAAGCCAGCGCCATGAATTTATGAATAAACTTCATCTTATTTCAGGCCTGATTCAAATGAAGGAATATGAACTTGTTAAAGAGGTAATAGAGGGTGTCCATCAGGAACAGCAAAAGGTTCTTAACTTTTTCCTCGCTCGGGTGAGGGACCCGGCAATTGTCGGGGTACTGATTGGGAAGATGCACCGGGCAAAAGAGCTTGGAATACAGCTGAACATCTCTGATGATTCAAATGTACCAGAGCGCTGCCCGCATCGGGAAACCGTGCTTACCATCCTAGGAAACGCAATTGAAAATGCAATCGAAGCAATTACAATGATGAGTGAAACGAGGCCCCTACCCAAAATCTCCGTTCAGATTAAAAATGAGGAAAAGCAGCTGTTACTTACGGTTAGTGACACCGGTCCAGGCATTGATCCTGAACTCGGAGAAGAAATTTTTGCGGATGGCAGGTCCACAAAGGGCGAAGGACGTGGATTCGGTCTTGCCTTAGTCTCCCGCTTGGTTTCAAGATTAGACGGCAGTATTGTAATGAATTCTTCATCAAAAGGAGCATCATTACAAGTTTGTTTACCAATATGGAGGGATGTAAATGAACGAACCAATCAGAGTAATTGTTGTGGATGATGATTTCATGATTGCAAAACTTCATGGCAACTTTATTTCCGCCCAAAAAGGCTGCCATCTTGTAGGAACTGCCCATAGCTATGCGGAAGCCATGAAGCTGATGAATACAGCTGCCCCTGATTTACTGCTTTTGGATATTTATCTCCCTGACCGATCCGGAATTGAGTTATTGCAAACCATTCGTTTGGAAAATTGGCGCTGCGATTTCATTTTAATAACAGCCGCAAAAGAACTGGAAATGGTAGAAGAAGGCTTCCGCTTCGGAGTCATCGATTATTTAATCAAACCATTTAATCTGACCCAGCTGCAATCAGCGATTCAAAAATATGTATAATTTAAATCCCGTGTATCCAGTTTTACTGAACTGAACCAAGGTACAGTAGATGAGCTGAAAAAATTGCGGATTTCTGAATCATCACCTTCCCCGCTCCCGCAAAAAGGAATTGACATTCGGACATTAGAAAGAATAAAGAAATCGATCACCGGCTCCCTTCATCCATTAAGTGCCGAACAAATTTCAAAGTTGGCCGGTGTCAGCCTGTCGACAACAAGGAACTATCTTTCCTATTTGGTTGAAGAACAAATCATCATTGAAGAACAGCAATACGGGACAGTCGGCAGGCCGTTAAGGCTGTACCGGATCGCAAACTAAAATTTATCGTTTTCAGCCTGTTTTCGTTATGATTAATAAGGAACAATGGAAAAATATCGTTATTTATGTTATGAATAAGGAGTAGATATGATGAAAGAGGTTGAAAAGGGTGGAAAATCACACATCTAATTTTATAAAAGATATTATGATCAAAGATTTGGAATCCGGAAAGCATGACACGATTGTAACCCGCTTTCCGCCGGAACCAAACGGATATTTACATATTGGCCACGCGAAATCAATTGTCCTGAATTTCGGTTTAGCTGACGAGTTTAATGGAAAAACCAATTTACGATTTGATGATACAAATCCATTAAAAGAAGATGTTGAATATGTTAATTCGATTAAAGAAGATGTCAAATGGCTCGGCTTTGAATGGGACAATTTATGTTTTGCATCCAATTATTTTGATGAAATGTACAAACGTGCTGTTCTACTAATCAAAAAAGGACTTGCCTATGTAGACGATTTGAATGCAGATGAGATCCGGGAATACCGCGGTACTCTAACGGAACCAGGAAAAGAAAGCCCTTATCGCAATCGTTCCATTGAAGAGAACCTTGATTTATTTGAACGTATGAAAAACGGTGAATTTGCGAGTGGTGAAAAAGTCTTAAGAGCGAAGATTGATATGGCTTCTCCTAATATCAATTTACGCGATCCGGTCCTCTATCGGATTTCTCATGCCACCCACCACAACACAGGTGACAAATGGTGCATTTATCCGATGTATGCTTTTGCCCATCCGCTGGAAGATGCCATTGAAGGGGTAACCCATTCCATTTGTACAATTGAATTTGAAGACCAGCGCCCTCTCTATAATTGGGTGATCGAGCAATGCGAGATGGAAAATGTTCCACAGCAAATTGAATTTGGCCGTCTAAATCTTACTAATACGGTCATGAGTAAACGAAAACTGAAACAGCTGGTCGACGAAAAGGTTGTAGATGGCTGGGATGACCCAAGGATGCCAACCATTTCAGGTATGCGCAGACGAGGATTTACACCTGAATCCATTCGTACTTTCGTTCGTGAAACAGCGGTATCCAAGAATAATGCTACCGTAGATGTGGAAATGCTTGAGCATTTTGTCCGCGAAGATTTAAAGCTGAAAGCCCCTAGAACCATGGGTGTTATTCGTCCTTTAAAAGTGGTTATTACCAATTATCCGGAAGGGCAAATTGAATTGCTAGATGCGGAAATCAATCCGGAAAATCCAGAAATGGGAACGAGAAAAATTCCATTCTCTCGCGAAATCTATATTGAGCAGGATGATTTTATGGAAAATCCGCCGAAGAAATATTTCCGGCTGTTCCCAGGAAATGAGGTCCGCCTCAAACATGCTTATTTCATTAAGTGCGAAGAAGTAGTGAAAGATGCCAATGGAAAGATCATTGAACTTCGCTGCACCTATGACCCAGAAACCAAAAGCGGCACCGGCTTTACTGGCAGAAAGGTAAAAGGAACCATTCATTGGGTAGAGGCTGCACACGCAGTGCCTGCTGAATTCCGTCTTTATGAGCCGTTAATTTTAGAAGAATCAGATGATGAGGAAAAATCATTCCTTGACAAGGTAAACCCAAATTCCCTTGCAGTATACCACGGATTTGTGGAACCCAATATGAAAGAATGCCAGCCGCATGATAAATTCCAATTCTTTAGACATGGCTATTTCAATGTCGACCCGAAAGATACAACGGCGGACCATCTTGTGTTTAACCGAATTGTCTCACTAAAGAGCTCATTTAAACTATAAGGAAAAGAACCAGATATTTGTCTGGTTCTTTTTTACACTTGGTATTTTTTCCTCCATGAGTTAAGCAGTAATAGGATTCCGACCAAAAGCTGGATAGAAAATAGAGTTGCATCCCAAAAACGGGTTGTCGACAAACCTTCTGAGAACCCTGGCAATACTTTTCTCATCGCAAATACTAATTGTGGAATATAATAGACAGCAAACAAGAAAAGAGTGATCCCTACACCAATACAATAAAAAATTGAATAGCAAAAAACCATTCTTTTTTCCCCAGGAAACATCACCTCTCCCGGCATTGTCTTTTTTCGAAATGGGATCAGCTTGCTTATGTACTGCTGGGCATTTTCCATTAAGTTATAACAGCCTGTACTATTTTCAAGTACATAATACAAGTCCGTTTTCATATAAACACAACATTGATACACCATGCGAATAAATGTATCAAGCACTACCATACGCAAGATCCCCGTGAAAACAGGGGAATTGTCTGGAAAAACAAGTTGTCCGGCCAATGCCAGGAATAAGAGGCTTGTGTCAAAACAAAGTCCCGCTAAATACAGAACATTTCGTTTCTTAGAAGGAAGCTTCCAAGCAGCTGACAAATCCGTTTCAAACACGACCAGAAACAAACGGTGACCCACACCCATCCTTGTCGGCAGATTATAAGCTCTCATCGCCAGCACATGCCCGAATTCATGAATAATTACAAGACACGAAGTAACAACCATCCAGGCCGGAATATTTAAGAACATAAATTTAAACAGAAATAAGTCTTTGTAATGCGGAAACAAGGCGGGATGAGTAAGAAAGATGATGATATTCATCATAAAAAGCACAGAATACATCAACAATCCAATCTTATGAAAGAAAAATTTTCCGACTTGGGGCGAAATCCACAAAAACCCTAATCTTTCATTATTTTTTTTCGAACCTTCAACTTTTTCACCATCAATTTCTGAAATTAACTGCAAGCTTTGCAGTTGTTGAACAAAATCGATGATATCCACTTCTTCCGAAGGATATTTATGCTTTAATATTCTCTCAATTTCCCCTAATCGTTCGCCGCTTTGAATCAATTGAATCGCTTCAATACAAATCTTTGGCATTTCATAAAATTCACCCGAAGATACGTCTTCTAGTATATAATGTTTTTGATCAAAGTGAATCTCGATTGGAGAGATTGAGAGTCGCGAATTGAGTGAGATGTTCATTCAAGCGGCCACCCCTTAAGAATATTAAAGGAGGATGCCAGCCTGAGCTAAGCATCCTACTTTTTCTTTGCCATGTAGCCCTTATTAAAAGTAACACCACCAACAAGTGGTTTTAATTTTCTTCAGCTTGCGGATTTTCATATGTTCACCTCCTCTTTAATTTCTAGTTCCTTATTCCATGGATAGTTATCATGAAATTCGACCCATGCTGGAAAAACTTTCGTAAACTTCTCCACCAGCATTGGATCAAACTGGGAACCCTTACCTTTTATAATCCGTGTGTACGCCTCTTCCACTGATAATGCTTTGCGATACGATCTGGAAGAGGTCATCGCATCAAATGCATCTGCAATAGCAGCTACTCTTGGCAGCAATGGGATTTCTTCTCCCGTTAATTGATCGGGATAGCCTTTGCCGTCCCAGCGTTCATGATGAAAGCGGATAATATCGATATAGTCTTTTATTCCTTCAACATCTTTCACTGCCTCTGCCCCTACAACGGGATGCAATTTAATAATTTCATATTCTTCTTCTGTCAATTTTCCAGGCTTCATCAAAATTCGATCTGGAATATGTACTTTGCCTATATCATGAAGCAGACAAGCATAATAAAATGATTTCTGTTCTGACTTTGAGAATATTTCCAACTCATTTGCCAGCATCAGCGCATAACTTGCCACCCGTTCGCTGTGCCCTCTTGTATAGGGGTCTTTTAATTCCAAGGCAGCAATAACCCCTTTAACAATTCCTTCTAATTGATTGTTATAGGATTCCTTGATCGCTTTGAACTGTCCTTGTAGGCGGACTAACATAAAAAAGGACATAATTGTTAATATAAAAAATACCAATCCCGGTATAATAACATATGGATTCTCTAATATAAGGCCCATTAATGCATATTTTGCAATCATTCCTATACTAACCTGCCAAAAATATCGGAAATCCAAGAATAGCGGTAATGTTAACATTAAATATAATTCCACCAGATTCCCGCTATTATAGGAATGACCTTTGCCATAAAAACTTAAAATGTCCACAATAAAAACCGTCAGTATGTAGAAACTAAAAAATACATATTTGATCCAAAATAGTTTTCCTGTCCTATTTAAATAGAAAATGACTGGAATCAGGATCGCTAATACAATATAGTTAATATACCAAAACTTACTAGGAAACCCACTCTTTTGATGCGTAACATAAATGGGTAAAAAGTAATAATAGAAAATATCATATAGTATATAAATTAAATAGAAAAACAAAAGAAACCATTTAAGTGTTCGCCGTTCCTCATGATGGAGCATGAAAATCACCTATTCGTGTTATTGACACACAAACCTTTCATATGATCTAAGTTTGAGATTCTTCTATATTATATCTCATAGAAAAGGTCCTTGAAAACTTTAATTTGTAGAATTATGTACGAATTTGACACCATTCATCTTCTCTTTCTTCTGGACGATTGGCAGAGTCATCCATACTTTTGTTCCTTCGCCGACAGTGCTTTGAATGTCTAACATCCCATTATGGTCAGTGATGATTTGATTGGTTACCATTAATCCCAGGCCGGTTCCTTCTTTCTTAGTGGAATAGAATGGTTCACATAAATTACGAATGTTTTCTTCGGCAATGCCGCAGCCTTCATCCTCAATCAAAATACAGAGTGTACTTTTGCCTATTGACTGCGCATGGATGGTTACTTTCCCACCATCAGGCATCGACTCAATGGCGTTTTTGATTAAGTTAATAAAAACCTGCTTCAGCCGATTTTCATCACAATCGATTGGAGGTAACACTTCTTCTATAACGGTTTCGATCGTTACACCGTGATTAGCAGCTTGCTGATTGGTAATCGATACGGTATAGGCGATAATATCGGAAATATTTGCTTTTGCAAAATGAATTTCCTTTGGTTTTCCAATATACATTAAATCACTTACGATCGAATCGATCCGGTCTATTTCCTCTACCATGATCGGATAATATTCATTCATATTAGGGTATTTCTCATGTTGCAGCTGGATAAAGCCTTTTAATGAAGCTAATGGGTTGCGGATTTCATGCCCTACAGCTGCAGCCATTTGGCCAATTAAAGCAAGTTTCTCTTTTCTCCGAAGCTCCTCGTAAACATTGGTTAATGAATAAATATACGAATAAAACCGTGTTAACAAGAGATAAACAATAGCAGACAAAGCGAGAACAATGACGATTGGTTTTAACACAATGGCAGTCTGTAAAACAACCCCTATAAAAAAATACTTCCCGATCATCGTCAAGGCCACACTCCAAAAATAATGCCTGTTAACAAAGATCGGCGAAAAAACAATAAAGAGAAGCTCTACGAGATTCCCAGAAGCAAATTCCTTCGTTGTTCCATAATAAATGAAAATATTATTTATGACATCGATAATGGTATAAGTAAATAGAATAAAATATTTCACAATAAAGGGATTACCTTTTTTAATAAAAAAAGAGGACAACAACAGCACAATTGCCATGAATACATAAACCCAATACCCCAAACCTTCAGTGAACGAATGCGGGTCTCCATAGTTTGTATACTTAGGGAGAAGATAACCCCAAAGCAAGTCATACGATATGTAAAAAATATAGAATAACCATAAAAATAGCTTAATGGCTTTTTTTTCTTCAAAAACAAGCGCTAATCGATTACTGCCTTCCTTCATTTCTTTTTCTCCTTAACACCTTAAACTCTGCGACATCCAAACGTAGGACAAAACTCCTTCTTTTATTCTACCATCTTTTGCGATCCATTTTGACATAAAAAACGAGTATTTTCGAAAATTCGCACCAAAAAAATAGGAGCCCTTTAGGACCCCTATAGCATTAGCCTACCTGTTTAATTTCCGAAACTTTGTTATTTAATGTAGAATGTCTTCGCCCGTATCCAAAGTAAACGACTAAACCAATGACAAGCCACACAACAAACGCAATCCATGTTACCCTTGGCAATTGCAGTGTCAAATAGCCGCAGAAAAAGAAGGCCAGGATTGGAATATACGGAACAAATGGAACACGGAAGCCTGTTGTTGGTGCATTCTTATTTTTACGTAAATATAAAATTCCTACAGCCACCATCATGAAAGCAAATAATGTTCCGATATTTGTCAAATCCGCTAGTTTGCTTAATGGGATGAAGCCGGAAAAAATCGATACTAGTAAACAAGTAATCCAAGTATTCACCTTTGGTGTTTGATGTTTTTGATCCACTTTTGAGAACACTTTTGGCAGCAGTCCGTCACGGCTAATCGCATAGAATAGGCGAGTCTGTCCGTAAATCATGACAAGCAATACAGTGGTAATACCGATAATGGCACCAAGTGAAATAAATCCGGCAAGCCAATCTTTATGAATGTAGTTAAGCGCAAAAGCAACAGGGTTTTTCACGTCAAGCTTTGGATAGGGAACAATTCCAGTTAAAATAGCTGAAACCACGATATAAAGAGCTGTACATATAAGAAGGGAAGATATAATCCCAATCGGCATATTTTTCTGCGGATTTCTCACTTCCTCTGCAGCTGTTGAAACAGCGTCAAATCCAATATAAGCGAAGAAAACGGTTGCAGCCCCAGTTGCAACACCACTAAAACCAAATGGCATGAAAGGCGACCAGTTATGCGGCTTCACATACCAAACACCGACACCGATGAATAATAAAACAACTGCCAGTTTAATAATCACCATAATACTATTAAAACGAGCTGATTTTCTTACACCTTGCGTGAGCAGGAACGAAATGATGAACGTAATCAAAATAGCTGGAACATCGACAAAAGTTCCATGTGCCGGGTCATAGGCACTTGACAAAATTTTAGGGAAGTGAATGCCAAATCCGGCAATCAGCCCTTGGAAATACCCTGACCAGCCGCTGGCAACCGCTGAACAGGCAAATCCATATTCAAGAATTAAATCCCACCCTAAAATCCAAGCAATCAATTCACCAAATGTTGCATAGCTGTACGTATAGGCACTTCCTGAAACTGGAACAACAGAAGCGAATTCTGCATAACAAAGTGCTGCAAACACACAAGCCAGACCAGATATAATAAAGGATAGAATTAATGCAGGACCCGCATGTTCAGCAGCAGCAACCCCGGTCAACACGAAGATTCCGGTGCCAATAATCGCGCCAATCCCAAGCATAGATAAATCAAAAGCCCCTAAATCCTTCTTTAAAGTGACATCTTTCTTTCCAGCCTCTTGAATTAAAGCTTGGATGGACTTCTTCCTAAATAAATTCATATTTAAACCTCCTTGATTCCTGTCTAAATGTTCTGAAAAAATAGGCTATAAGAATTATACATTGGTATAATATAATTTTTTTGTCGAAAAAGCAATATTTTTTGAAAAATAAAATTATTTATCAATTAATACCAAGTAAAATATACCCATCATTGATATCCTTTTCCGGTCAGACAAAAGATTTCCACTATATCGAAAACTGTTATTATTATACACTGAATCTTCTGCTGACCTTTTGATGCTTTATTTTTCTAGTTCTTCGAATTATAAAATGGCCTGGCAGACAGTCGCCAAGCCATTCTTTATTCAATTACAATCGCTTGTTTCCCCATTTGCTCCCAAGCTTTCTCAAAAGTAACGCGATTTAATTTTTTATTTTTATCACCGTATGGGTCATTGATATAAATGGAATCTTGATCGTAACCAGTGATCACGACACTATGCTCACTATAAGTGATTTGAATTTTTCCCTGTGGTGTGTTCCATGTTTCGAAGTCAGAAACTGGGGCAAATTCTACCGTGGTAATAATCCACACAGGCCTGCCCTGTGCGACTTGCTTTAATAGATCCGTAAATGGACTTCCTGTTAGATTGACCGCCCTTTCTCCTGCATATTTTGCAGCAAGCTTAAAAATTGGGCCATTATATGCCGCATACCCTGGACCATTTGCCATATCTCCGACAAAGCCGGCATTGGGGTTGCCATTTAGTCCGTTACTATAAGTAAACGGCACTGTCTGAATTTGATTTGCCAATTCATTCTTTGTTACCTTGATCCCACTGTAATTAAGAATCATCGCCAAACTTGTTACTTCACAGCCGTTGTGCAAGAAAGGCGGATCCATTTGTTTGATTAACGGGACATCTAGCAGCTTGCTGACCGGGAAAACCGGCTCATTTACCTGTTTCACTACAACATTCGTTTTTAATAAGGCGGCGGATTTTTTTATTTTTGCTTCTAGATGATTAAATTCATCTGCAAATATGGCCTGAGCGCCTACTAATGAAATTAATAGGATAATGGTAACGACGATCAATTTTTTCATAACGGAACAATCCATTCTTAGGAACTTTTCAATATTACCTTAACAAAAATTAGTGGAATGATAAATGATTTTATACCTATTTTCTTAACAAATGCTTAAAAAGATTACACCTTTTGTTTACGTTTTTTCATTTTGATGACAATCTGATTAATAACTTCGGAAAAAACAAGCCCAAAGGCAATAGAACCAGCAATCATCAATACTTTTGCTGCAATGGCCAGCGCGGTATTATAATCGTTCTCTACAAAATTGCGCATTGCATCATACGCCATACCTCCCGGAACCAGTGGGATCATCCCAGCAACACTAAAAATCGTCACTGGTGTTTTGTAAAATTTGGCCAATTCCTGACTTAGCACAGCTATAAAAATCGTGGAGGTAATTGTAGCTAAAACAGCATCCTTCGTGTAGCCTTCTAGCAGGTAATAGACAGCCCAGCCTCCCATTCCAATCAGACCGCACTTTATTAATGATTCTTTTGGTACATTGAAAATGATCCCGAATGCACTTGTTCCGATTAGGCTTGTCACTAATTGTGCTAATAGATCCACTTTATCTAAAGCCCCCATCTTATAAAAATGATAATACGACTGCAATCCCAGCTCCAATGGCAAAAGCTGTAAGAAACGCCTCTGCCCCTTTTGACAGGCCCGAAACCAAATGGCCAGCCATCAAATCTCTGACCGCATTGGTTAGTAATAAACCAGGAACGAGCGACATGACCGATCCAATAATAATCTTATCCAACTGATGTCCCAGTCCGATTTTGACAAGAAGAAAGGACAATAGCCCAATAATAAACGAAGCCAGAAATTCAGAAAAGAACTTGATCGGAATAAAGCGATGAAAATAAACAAAGCTAAGATACCCTGCGCCTCCCGAAATCATCGTAGGGATAAAATCGATCCAATGCCCGTTAAACATAATCATAAAACAGCCGTCTGCCACTGATGCAGCCACTACTTGTATTTTAAACGGAAAAGTGAGGTTCATTGTTTCAATTTCTTTTAAAAGTTTTTTAGCTTCTTGGAGACTTACCTCACCGCAGGCAATTCTTCTTGAAATGCTATTAACCATTGAGACTTTTTTTAAATCTGTGGATCGTGTGGATATCCGTATCAGTTTTGTCGTGACCGGCCCTGTTCCTTCAGTTGAAAAAATAATTCCAGTCGGGGTTACATAACTATGTGAATTTTCCATCCCGAAGGCAGCCGCGATCCGCATCATCGTATCTTCCACCCGATAGGTCTCTCCCCCGCTTTGTAGAATAATCTTACCTGCCAGCAGGCAGACTTCCATAATTTCATTCAATTGTTCCAGCTGTTTTTCCATAACTTCACCCGCGTTTTACTTCATTCGTAATTATAGTTTAAATCAAAATAATGGTTTGAGTCTAACTAATTTATGACGAATAGCAAAAATAATTGTCACACAAAATTGAAAGACTTATTCAAATTTTCAAAAATGTATAGTATAATATTACCATACTAGACAAAAAGGGGGAGTATCATGAAAGCGTTTAAATCTATTCTCATCTGGGGGATCATTACAGCCCTAGGTGCGTCAGGTTTTGCGGTCATGGCTTTAAATCGCGGCGAAAGTATTAATGCGATATGGCTATTAACGGCTGCTGTCTGTGTGTATGCCATTGCCTACCGCTTTTACAGCAAGTTTATTGCCCATAAGGTGTTTCAGCTGGATGACAACCGGAAGACACCTGCCGAATTGCATAACGACGGGAAAGACTATGTTCCAACGAACAAATGGGTGCTGTTTGGCCACCATTTTGCCGCAATCGCTGGTGCCGGCCCATTAGTCGGTCCCATCTTAGCTGCCCAAATGGGCTACCTGCCGGGGACGCTTTGGATTGTTGTCGGTGTTGTATTGGCCGGTGCTGTTCAGGACTTTATTATTCTTTTTGGTTCTATGCGCCGTGATGGGAAATCACTCGGGGAAATGATTAAGGATGAAATGGGCAAAGTAACTGGCATCATTTCTATGATCGGTATTTTAGGTATTATGATTATTTTATTAGCCGTTTTAGCACTTGTCGTGGTTAAAGCATTAGTGGGAAGCCCATGGGGAATGTTTACCATTGCGGCAACGATTCCAATTGCCATTTTCATGGGAATCTATATGAGGTATATTCGACCGGGACGAGTTGGCGAGGCATCCTTAATTGGCATTGTATTATTGCTGTTTGCTCTTTTCTTTGGACAGACCGTCGCAGAGAACCCGTCCCTCGCTGCCATGTTTACTTTCAAAGGTGAAACCATCGCTATTATGATGATTATCTATGGTTTTATTGCTTCTGTTTTACCAGTCTGGCTTCTTTTGGCTCCGCGCGATTATTTAAGTACATTTTTAAAAATCGGTACCATCTTGGCGCTGGCACTCGGCATTATTATTGTAGCACCGAATCTACAAATGGCAGGCGTAACGAAATTTATCAATGGTACAGGTCCTGTATTTGCCGGCAACCTGTTCCCATTCTTGTTTATCACAATTGCCTGCGGTTCTGTATCCGGATTCCATGCCCTTGTTTCTTCCGGAACAACGCCAAAGATGATCGAAATCGAATCTCACGCCCGGCCAATCGGCTATGGCGCGATGCTGACCGAATCATTTGTTGCGGTAATGGCGATGATCGCCGCATGTGTGCTTCATCCAGGTGTATATTTCGCCATTAATAGCCCTCCAGCAGTCATTGGCACTGATGCCGCTCAAGCAGCTCACGTCATTTCCAATTGGGGTTTTACAGTTACCCCGGATGATTTGAAAACGATTGCCAAACATGTAGGCGAGCAATCAATCTTATCTAGAACTGGCGGTGCCCCGACTCTTGCGATCGGAATGGCGACGATATTCTCGCAAGTGATCGGCGGTAAAGCATTAATGGCATTTTGGTACCATTTTGCCATTCTGTTCGAAGCATTGTTCATTTTAACAACGATTGACGCCGGTACACGGGTCGGCCGTTTTATGATTCAAGACTTGATCGGATCTGCTTATAAACCATTTAAGAAAACAGAAAGCTTACTTCCGAACATGATTGCTACGGCGTTATGTGTACTATTATGGGGATACTTCCTGTACCAGGGTGTCATCGATCCGCTTGGCGGAATTAACACCCTATGGCCGCTATTTGGCATTGCCAACCAAATGCTGGCAGGTATCGCTTTATTATTAGGATCAACCATTCTCTTTAAAATGGGCAAGAAAGCCTATACCTGGGTTACATTACTGCCGACTACATGGCTGTTAATCGTGACATTAACTGCGGGCTGGCAAAAACTCTTTGATGCCAATCCGAAAGTCGGCTTCCTGTCCCATGCAAAAGTTTTCAAACAAGCTTATGACAGCGGAAAAATTCTTGCACCTGCCAAAACGGCCGCCCAAATGAAACAAGTATTGATTAATGACTATGTCGATGCTACTCTGACAGGTATTTTCATGCTCGTTGTGATTGTTGTATTCATCTCGGCACTTAGTATTTGGTATAAGGTTATCACTAATCACAAATTGCCGTTGCATGAGTCGCCATATGTACCGCATGATGAAGGAGATTTGAAACATTATGCTTAACACTTTAAGAAAAATGAACGCTTACCGGAAACAATTTTTCAGTCTTCTTGTCGGAGTTCCCAGCTATGAAACCTATGTCGAACATATGAAGACACACCACCCCGGCGAGCCGGTCAAATCCCGGAAGCAATTCTTTTGCGAAGCACAGGAAGAACGTTATAATGCAAAAGGCGGAAAAGTCTCAAGATGCTGTTAGATGAAACAGCCTGCACCACATTTAGTTGGTGCCAGGCTGTTTTTATTCACCGATGTTGTTTTCAAACCATTCCTGAAGCTCTTTTAATGAAGTAGCTCTCAAATTTCTTCCCCATTTTGCCCATAATCAGAGCCTGTATTTCCTCTTAACGTGATCTGCCCCTCATTGTCGGAAATTATGATGGCATATGGATAGTTCACATTTATGTACCTGGAATCCAAATCATGGTCGACCCAATTCTTGCTGCGTAAAAACGTCCAATTCAACTCCCTCCTTGTCAATATTGTTCCAAATATCCCGAAAAATTGTCCTGCAACAATTATGAAATCACTGGGCAAAATAAGTTATAAAAAATTTTAAACCCATTGTGATTTGTACTATAATAACTAAGGAAATATTTTTTCTTATAATATTTATTTTTGAGTATTTTTTTTGCATTTACTTATTTAAAGGAGATTGACTTATGTCTAACGCTTCATACTATCTTGGTGTTGATATTGGCACAACAAGCACAAAAGCCGTTCTTTTCGCTGACAAAGGAACCGTTATCAGCATGCACCATGTGGAATATCCACTTTACAGCCCGGCACCAGATATTGCCGAACAAAATCCGGAGGAAATTTTTCATGCTGTCGTTGAAGCCATTAAAATGGCGATAAAAAAAGGGAACATTCATACCGGCCATCTGGAACTTGTCTCATTCAGTTCTGCGATGCACAGCCTGATTGCGATCGGTGAAAACGACAAACCGATTACCCGATGCATTACATGGGCAGACAGCCGAGCCACCAAATGGGCAGAAAAAATCAAAAATGAACGAAATGGACTTGCAATTTACCGCAGAACCGGAACACCCATTCACCCGATGTCTCCGCTTTGCAAAATTGCCTGGCTTAACGCCGATCATCCAGAAATCGTGCAGAAAACGAAAAAATTCATTGGAATTAAAGAGTTTATTTTTTATAAACTTTTTGGCCAATATGTGGTTGATTATTCGATTGCTTCAGCTACCGGAATGTTTAATCTAGAACAGTTAACTTGGGATACAGAAGCTTTACAAGTAGCTGGTATTACAAGTGAACAACTGTCAGAACCAGTATCAACAAAGTTCTATTTAACCGGTTTGAAACCAGAATATGTTTCAGAGCTTGGAATTTCTGCTGACACACCGTTTATCGTGGGTGCCAGTGATGGGGTTCTTTCCAATCTTGGCGTTAATGCCATCGATCCAGGTGTAATTGCCGTAACGATTGGTACAAGCGGTTCAATCCGAACCGCCACAGATCACCCGGTAACAGATCCAAAAGGAAGAATCTTTTGTTATGCCCTGACAGAGAATCATTGGGTGGTCGGCGGCCCGGTTAATAACGGCGGCATGACATTCCGCTGGGCCCGTGACCAGCTCGGAGGTTCAGAGGTAGAAACGGCAAAGCGGCTTGGGATTGATTCCTATGATCTTTTAACCAAAATTGCGGAAAAAGTTACACCTGGTGCGGACGGGTTAATTTTTCACCCTTATTTGGCAGGCGAACGGGCGCCGCTTTGGAATGCCAATGCGCGAGGTTCCTTTTTCGGTCTTGGCCTCCATCATAAAAAAGAGCATATGATTCGGGCAGTCCTTGAAGGGGTCATCTTGAATTTATATACTGTAATGCTCGCCCTGCAGGAGATGATCGGCATGCCGAAAAAAATTCAGGCAACCGGCGGCTTTGCACGCTCTGAATTATGGCGGCAGATGATGGCCGATATTTTTAACCATGAAGTCGTTGTTCCGGAAACCTTTGAAAGTTCTTGCCTTGGTGCCATTGTTCTAGGCATGTATGCACTTGGAAAAATTGATGATTTCTCCATTATGTCCGAATGGGTCGGCACCACTCATGCTCACCAGCCTATACCGGAACATGTCGAGATTTATCAAGATTTAATTCCCATTTATATCCGGCTATCTCGAGTATTAAATGAAGAATACGGATACATTACAAGTTTTCAGCAGAAGTGGGTAAATTAAAATCCTCCCTTTGGGCTGTAATGCCCGAGGGAGATTTTTTGCTATTTTATCAGTAGTTTTTTCTTGCTTTTGTCGGAAAGCTCTATCTCTTTTCTCCCAACAACATAAAAGGCACAAGATACTCCTCAAACAGGAATATCTTGTGCCTTTTAACCTATACAAACAAACTGATAATCAGTGCGCCGATAAAAGCAACGAATGAGAGAATGGTTTCCAGTATTGTCCAAGTTTTAAACGTTTCATTAATAGATAATCCCAAATACTCTTTGACCATCCAGAACCCGGCATCGTTGACATGAGAGAACATTAATGAACCTGCACCAGTTGCGATCACAAGCAGTTCAAGATTTACTCCGTGCATATGAGCAACAATCGGCGCAACGATTCCGGCTGCGGTTGTTAACGCAACGGTAGCGGAACCTGTTACAATTCGAATTAAACCGGCTACGATAAATGCCAGTACTAGTGGTGACAGATGCATACCTTGTGATGCAGAAGCAATAACTTTCGCAACACCAGAATCAATCAGAATTTGTTTAAAACCTCCGCCGGCGCCGATAATCAGTACAATGGAGCCAACTGGTATAATACATTCTTCTGTAAATTTCTTAATTAAGTTTCGATCCATTCCATGGCGGAATCCAAGGAAAATATAAGCAAATAAGCTAGAAATTAATAAGGCGACTAACGGACTGCCGATAAAGGCGAAAAATTTTTCCACACCCTTAGGTAGATGCATATATGGAGCAACAGTTCCTAAAAGCAATAAGAGTACTGGTAAAAGGATGGTAAAGAAAGAAATTCCCACACCAGGTACTAATTTTTTATTCGAATGATCCTCCACATGAACCAATTTTGGTTCGCCAACAGGTATTACACGTTTGTGAATAAATTTCGCATAAAGCGGTCCGCCGATAATCCCGGCAATAATGGCGATAATTCAAGAATAAAGCAGAACCTTCCCCATATTGGCGCCATAAATGCCAATTGCTGCAATGGCCCCTGGATGCGGTGGCACCAATCCGTGAACAATCGATAATCCAGCAATTGCAGGAAGTGCAACCAATAAAATATTTTGCTTCGAAGCTTTTTGAACAGAAATCACAAGCGGTAATAATATTAATATACCTACTTCAAAGAAAACAGGAATACCTACGATAAATTCGGAGAAGAACATTGCCCACGGCAATTTCTTTTCACCAAATATCTTGATAAAGTAATTGGCAATTTGTAATCCTGCACCTGATTCGGACTGCATCTTGCCTAAGATGGTCCCAAACGCGATGATCCCGATTAAGTGTCCCAATGTGCCTCCGACACCGGCCTCATAAGAAGCTACAATCTTATCCAGACTCATACCAGATAGAATCGCTAGAAATAAACTTGCGATTAATAAACTAATAAAGGCATGCCATTTAAATACGGAAACCCCTATAATGACAACCACGATCGCAAGCAGTGTGATGATTAATAAGTAAGCATCCATCTCCCAACCACCCTTTAAATAATATGAAAACACTTTCAACAAGTTTTATTATAAGAAAAAATTTTCCTTTATCAATATAAATATTTAAAAAATATTTATTACACATATAATCTCTCTAGTTTTACCTTTCCACTAAACTCGAATGCTATTCAGAAAATGTCATACAAAAAGCCGCGCATTTGCGCGGCCTTTTAGCAATTAACCATCACTTTGTAATATTCGCCTTCTTAATCGTAAAATCTTCATCTTGATAATAACTATTCTTCACTAATATATTAGGCCCCAAGCAAGCAACCTGCGGACAATGACAGCTTAATTCCCTTGCTATTCTAGAGGACTGCCATGTTTGATAGGCATCAAGCAACGTATTCGTTTGAATATTCCCAAGCGGCGGGGTATCCCCAAAATCGGTCACAATAATTTCACCGGTAAAAATATTAACATTCAAACGGGAGCGCCCATCGGGGTCGTTCCGAACGGTAACATTTTTACTCTTGTACAGCCTCTCTAATAGCTTCAGATCGTCTTGATTGCTGCTGCAGGCATAGAACGGCAAGGTGCCAAACAGCATCCACACATTTTCATCCCGGATATCCAGTAAATGGTGGATTGCGGCTCTTATTTCTTCCAGTGATAATGTTTCTAAATTGCTGGCGAAATCGCTTGGATACATGGGATGAATCTCATGGCGCTGGCAAAGCATTTCATCTACAACCTGGCGGTGGATCGTTTCCAGATGGGGTAATGTCCGTTTATTTAACATGGTTTCGGCCGATACGATAACACCGGCCTTTGCCAGCTCACGGCTATTTTCTATCATTCTTTTAAAATATTTTCCTCGTTGTTCATGATCAGGCTTTTTTTCCATCCGAGCAAAGCCGCCCTCTACAAAATCTGCCACTGTGCCCCAGTTATGTGAGATATGTAAAACATCTAAATATGGAATGATTAATTCGTAACGAGATAAGTCCAAGGTTAAATTGGAATTAATCTGCGTTCGCACTCCTCGTTCATGGGCATATTTTAAAATCGGTACCACATAGTTTTTGACAGAGGATAATGAAAGCATTGGTTCCCCGCCGGTAATACTTAAAGCTCGGAGATACGGGATTTCATCTATTCTTTGTAAAATGAGCCCGATCGGCAATGCATCCGGGTCCTTCGTTTGCAATGTATACCCTACAGCACAATGCTCGCAGCGCATATTGCATAGAGTTGTTGTCGTAAATTCAATATTGGTCAACTGTGCTGTTCCATATTGTTCAATATCCAGATAAGCTTCCCATGGATCATATGAGGGGGAAATTTTTCTTATTGTTTTCATGGCAATCTCCTTTAAATCAGATGTAACCAAACTTAACTATTATAACTGATTTAGGGATTTCATCACTACAAAAAAGCTTATGCACACCAACGTGCTGATATTCAAAACAACCTCAGCCTCTCGACAAATTCCCGGGAAATAACAGGATCAATCGTGCGGTATCGACAAAGACCACCATTAGGAATCCCCCCATACCATCCTATAGACCATTTTCCAGGAAAAAATAGTGATCCCTAAAAGAAGAATAAGATAACTAAAAACTCTGTATGGAATAAAAGTAACCGCAAAATGAATTCCCCAAAAAACACCGGCAAGTATTAAAGCAGGAATTAATTTCACACCTGCACTCTGCCTTGCATTCTCAAATGACTCGGAAAATGGAAGCGACCCTTTCAGAAAACGCGAGCAAATAACCATATACAAAATGGAAGCAACAAATACAACCAATAAGTCGAGAACAATTTTAAACCCAAATATAAAGACAAAAATAACACTTTGAATTAAAAATACTGGCAAATAGAGATCAACAATAAACACTTTTAGGACGGCACTAAATAGCGGCGCATAATTTTCAACAGGAGCTGTTTTGTAAATCCAAGCGCCTTTATATTTCCCCGAGTATTTCATCATCGAAACAGCGGTTGGAATCATTAAACTGCTAAAATAAATCGCCAAATACCATTTGGTTGAAACCATATCGGCAAAGGAAGTCATATGAATTTGATTAAAGATGAAAATAAAAGGAATGACAAGTGACATGCCGAGTGACGGATATACTTTTAAACGAAATTCCCGTTCATTTCGCATCATGTGATCGGCAAATCGGAAAAATACTTTCTCCTCTCTACTTCGACAAATGGTATGCATCAGCCAATTTTTCCACCTGCGTTCTCTTGGTTTGCTTTTCCTGCTATGATTGGAGAGTTTTTGAAGATTCCTTTCAAATGATGGGATCATCCGGATATAAATCATGATCGATATAACGGGGATCAGGAAAGCTAACAAGAAATAAAGCCAAAGAAACTTGTTAGACTGGTGCCCAAAGTATAAGGCAAATGGCGCTCCAAACCAGATGGGCGGGATGAAGAAATGCCACCAGCTTGGAGAGAAGGTGATTTTCATATCGACAAAGCTAAAAGCTCTCCCTAACAGCTGATAACCGACCATAACGGCGATTGATAGACCAATTTGCACATAATTAATAACATCCTTCAATTTTTCACCATCAAAAAACCGTAAAATAAAATTATAAATAAGGGCGGTGAATACTACTATAAACAAATTGATGAACATTAATCCAAATATCGAGAAAATCAAAAATATGAGTCCATGGGTGACTGTCCCAATTACTACTGGGATACCGGCTATAGCCATGGTGAGAAAAAATAAATAGAGACAAATATGAACCGTTTTTGCAGCATTGATCGTCCTTTTTTCAATTGGTTTCGTGTGAAGAATGCTTTTATCCTTAACATCGAGAAGAACATTGGAAAAGTCCGAAATCATCGAAGTCATCACGAGAAACATAACAACCCCGAAAAAAATACTCATTTGATAAAGATAATTTTGGCCGAAGTTTACAATTGGAATAAGTACAATACTGATTAAAACGTACATCCCTAGGGATTTTATAAATCCATTCTCTTCAGGCTTCTGCTTTTTCTTCTGTTGATTAAAGACGGTCGGAGTCCCGCGTCCGTCCATTGTTAATTTAACCGCCAATATTTTCCTCATTACCGGATAATCAATGCCAAAGCGCTCAAATAAGCCTCTGAAACGATCTAATATTTTTAATGTTCGAAAATCCTTCACAATCTACACCTCTTGGACGATGGATACAAATTCCTCGGCGATTGCCTTGTGTTCATTAAAGCCGGTCAGCTGATTGAAAATTTGTTCCAATGTTCCCTCTTTGTTTTGTTCTTTTAAATCCATAAAGCTACCATCAGCGACAATTTTTCCATCATTTATTAAAATTATGCGATTGCTGATCTTCTCAACGACATCCATAATATGAGAAGAATAGAAAATCGTCTTTCCTTTCGCTGCCATAATAGAAAGAATTTCTTTCAATACCATTACACTGTTGGCATCAAGGCCACTTAATGGTTCATCCAAAAATAATAACTCAGGATTATGTAACAAACTCGAAATAATGAGCACTTTTTGCCGCATTCTTTTGGAAAAAGAGGCAATTCGCGAGTGATAAACCTCCTCCATCCCAAATACCTTCATTAAGTTTTGTGCTTTTTCATTCGCCTTTTTAACATCCATTCCATACAATTCGCCGACAAAGGTTAAATATTCACTTGCTGTGAGATTGTCATACAGCTCGGCGATTTCCGGGACATAACCGATTTTTCTTTATAGGTAAAATCCGTTTCCGTGATCTCTTTCCCAACCATCTCCACCTTACCGGCATAGCCGCTTTCAATTCCAAGTAAAATCTTAATCGTCGTACTTTTCCCGGCGCCATTAGGCCCGATATAACCAATAAATTGCCCGCGGGTCACCGTAAGATTAATTCCTTTTAATACCTCTTTTGCCCCATAGCTTTTTGTTAAATTTTTCAAACAAAGAATAACATCCTGTTCCATGACCAAAACCTTCTCTCGTTTTTTGATAGTTTCATATTAACACAAATTTCAAACAACTCCATAATTTTCAAATAAATTTTATAAAAAGCCACTATGAGGAACAAAATTCGTCATGATCTTTGAGAAAAATCCGCTAATCCACCGGTAATGTATTGATTTACCTTAATAAAAAACAGCCTCACCGGGCTGTTTTACTTAGATGATAAACATATAACTTAATCATAAAATAACTAACTTCCTCTGGCAGAAGTTCTTTAATCGGTTTAAGCCGCTCTCTCCCGGCTTCTGCAACCGCATTTTCCAATAGCGGGATGTACTCGTCAGGGATAAGTCTGGTGAAGTCTGCCTCAAGACTCTGCTGGGCACATTGGAGCAAATGGGTTTCCACCGTACTGATAGCAAGCCCCTGTTCTTTCGCTATTTCGGCTATTGACAATCCGCTTTGGTACAGTTTTAATGTTTCCAAATGAGATTCACCCACTGTCTTTTTAGCCGGCTTTTTCAGTGGTTCTGAATCAGCCTCCAGTTCACTCTTGTAATCAGGATGCTCCTCACAAAAAGCACGGATCTCTTGAATAAATTCCTGACCATATTTTTGCAGTTTATGCTCCCCGACACCACTGACTTGTAAAAACTCTTCACTTGTTTTCGGTATTTTTGCACACATGTCCTTTAACGCAGCATCAGAGAAAATGACAAATGGCGGTACATTCTCCCGATCAGCAATCCGCTTTCGCACTTCTCTTAATGTCTCAAATAATGGATCGTTCTTGGAAACTTGTTTTACTTGTACCGTTTCCCGCCGGAACACCTGCTCTTTTCCCAGAAGGACATCCTTTCCTTTCGGCGTTACAAATAGGGTCGGAAACTGTCCATGTTCAATTCCAATTATTTCTTGGGCAATGAGAAACTCAATAAAGTCACCGACTTCTTTTGCCCCCTTGTTCTGCATAATTCCATAGGTCGGGAGCTTATGAAAGCCCATATCCGTTACTTTTTTATTTTTTGAACCAGTTAATACTTGTGCTGTGATATTTTTACCAAACCGTTGACCCATCCGAACTACACAGGATAGAACCATTTGCGCTTCGCGTGTTACTTCTATTTTCCCGCGATTGTCTGTACAATTGCCACATCTGCCGCATGGTTTCGTTTCAGCCTCACCAAAATAAGATACAATAAATTCTTGCAGACAGTTTTCGGTATGGCAGTAATCAACCATTTGCTGCAGTTTTTCCAACTCTGCACTCTTGCGGCTTCTGTCACTGGCTTGGTCAATTAGAAATCTTTGTATTTGCACATCCTGGGGAGAATAAAGCAGAATACATTCGCTTGCCAGTCCATCCCTTCCCGCACGTCCAGCTTCCTGGTAATAGCTTTCCATGTTTTTCGGGAGCTGAAAATGAATGACGTATCGTATATTCGATTTATCAATCCCCATTCCAAAAGCAGAAGTAGCAACCATCACGGATGCCTTGTCTTCTAAAAAGCGCTCCTGTTCGCGAGCCCGTTCAACATCTCCCATCCCGGCATGGTACTTGGCAGCATTGATGTGCTCTTTCCTTAGCCGTTCATAGAGCAGATCTACATTCTTTCGGGTTGCGGCATAAATAATGCCTGCTTCGTTTTCATTCTTTTTAAGATACTCGAATAAAAATTTTAGCCGGTCTTGGCCTTTAATCACTGAAAAGGACAGATTTTCCCTCTCAAATCCGGTAATGACGGTATTTCTTTCATCAATATCCAGTTGACGACAAATATCTTCCCGTACAAGCGGTGTGGCTGTTGCTGTTAATGCCAGCACTTTCGGCCTTTGTGGCATATGATCGATCATTTGTTGAATATGCCGGTAGCTTGGGCGGAAATCATGTCCCCACTGGGAAATACAATGGGCTTCATCAACCGCCACCAAAGGGATGTTCATGCTTTTAAGGTCTTTAATAAAATCCGGTGACTCTAAGCGTTCCGGCGCTATGTAAAGCAATTTATATGTTCCCTTTTTTGCTTCGTACATCCGTTCATTTGCCTCATTAAATCTTAAGGAACTATTAATAAAAGTGGCGGAGATCCCGATTTGCAAAAGGGCATCCACCTGGTCTTTCATAAGTGAAATCAAAGGGGAAATAACGATCGTGGTACCTGGCAGAATCAGAGCCGGAATTTGATAGCAAATCGACTTCCCGCCGCCCGTCGGCATGACACAAATTGTATTTTTTCCGGCTAAGACGGAGCGAATCGCCTGCTCCTGGCCATTGCGGAAAGAGTGGTAACCAAAGTAAGATTCCAGCAGAGGAAGGGCTTGTTCGAACAATTTTGCTTCTCCTTTCAGGGAAAAAATCTAGTAAATATTATAACCAATGATTTCGGTTTATGGATTTAAGATACTTTTAATATTTTTCACCTTTACTAAATCTGCATAGTAATGGATAATAGTTGTTGGGCTGAAATCTAAAGCATTGCTTTAATAACTATACATCTACTATTCTAAAGAAATGAGGTTTTTGGATGAATTATAGCTTATTTCAATCGATTAATAACCTTGCCGGTCATCATCCTTTTTGGGATAAATTAATGGTTTTTATGTCTAAAGAAGCTTTCATTATTTTTGCATTCATTTTACTGATTATGTGGTTTGCTGGAAAGCAACGTACAAAATACACAGTGGTTTATGCTGCGATTACAACAGTGATCGGTTTAGTGATTAACATGGTCATCGGCCACATTTACGATGAACCACGTCCATTTGTCACTCATAAAGTCCATTTATTATTACAGCATGCAAAAGATGCTTCTTTCCCGAGTGACCATGCAACCGGTACTTTTTCAATCGCTTTTGCCGTATTACTGCGGAAACATCTTAAAACAGGATTATTTATGACTCTGCTTGCAGTTTTAGTCGGTTTTTCCCGTGTTTATGTTGGACACCATTATCCAATGGATGTTGTTGGTAGTATAATTGTCAGCTTAGTCGTTAGTATCGTTGTATATCAGTTAAGAGGATTATTACAGCCAATTCCACGTCTTATTGTTGGGATTTACAACCGAATTCCACTCGTGCCGAAAAATACATCTAGAGATGAAAGAGCAAATTATTAGGAGCTTAGAGGATTTTCTCTAAGCTTTTTTGTTTATTTTTTGAATAGATCTACTATAATTCAATTAACACGAATTAGGGAGCGATGAATAATGGAATGGGATGCAGCTTTGTATGACAGGAAACATTCTTTTGTTTCAAGACTTGGAAATGATTTACTCGATTTATTATCTCCAAAAAAAGGAGAGAAAATTCTTGATCTTGGCTGCGGCACTGGTGATTTGACCAAGAAAATATCAGAATTCGGCGTAGATGTGATGGGAAATTGATCATTCTGAAAATATGATTCAGCAGGCAAAAAATAAGTACCCAGACTTAAAGTTTCTGGTGGCGGATGCAACAGCCCTTGACTATGAAAATGAATTTGATGCGGTTTTTTCTAATGCCGTCCTTCATTGGGTTAAACCACCAAAGCAGGCTTTGAACTCCATTTACATGAGTTTAAAACCAGGAGGAAGATTTATTGCTGAGTTTGGCGGCAAAGGAAACGTTCAACACCTAACTAGTGAAATCATCCGGCAGCTGCAAGTGGCAAATCAAACCGTGAAATTTCCATGGTATTATCCAAGCATTGGTGAGTATACAACCTTGATGGAAGACGTTGGCTTTAGGGTGACATTTGCTCAGCACTTTGACAGGCCTACACCTTTAGAAGGTGAGAACGGCTTAAGACATTGGATTGAAATGTTTGCCGATAGTATGTTCGAGAACGTTTCAGCGGAAACAAAAGAACAAATCATTTTAAAAACAGAGCATAATTTAAAAGAAATTCTATTTCACGATGGATGCTGGATTGCTGATTACAAACGAATCCGGGTCATTGGTATTAAGGAATAAAATGGGGCCGATTATGCCCCCTTTTATTTCCATATATCAGCAATCGGCGAGACATAATTACTTTCCCCCGCATGCGGCAAGCCATAAATGTCTTCAATAGTTCTCAAAAGATTAAAGTGGTTTACCTTTTGATGGTATTCACCTTGTTTTACCATTGGGCCGACGAAAAAAGTAGGAATTGTATTCTCATGAGAATTGTCATCCTCATCCCATGTCACGATGAGTAGGCTATTATTTGTTTTTGCCCATTTTACATAAGCATCCAAATGTTCTTTTAACCATTGATCAGCTTCCTTAATTGTCCCATCATGCATATCGTGCTGAAGATTAGGAATCACAAAGGAAACAGTCGGCAACTTATGAAAATCTGTCCGGAAGTTTTTCAATGGCTGATTAGCCAATTTCGGCACGTTCGTAAAATTTACCCACGGATTATGCTTCCGGGCATAATGGTTATGTTTTTCTCCATTAAAACCTACCGATGGCAGATCTTCCGAAAACCCTGCAAAAGTGTAATTTTTCGCGATTAACTCACTGGCCAAATTGTCTGCTGTGAATTTCGTTTTTGGCATTCGATCATTTGTAACCCCTTGATTTGATCCGGAGAAAATATCCAAATAATTGGGCTGGCTTGGATGCTCTATTGCATGATAATTGGTAAAGTTTGCGCCTTGAAAAGCCAACGAATTCATGTAAGGAGCTGATTGATTGCCGTTGATCTGCTGACTTGCATGGTTTTCCTCAATCACAATCACAATACGATCAATTTTTGAGAGGGATACTTTGGTCATTACCGGTTTCTTGGGCGGCTGATTTTTAGGCGACTGCTGCTGTGAACAGGCGCTTAAAATGATCATTAGCGAACCTATTAGTATGATCCACTTTTTCAACAAATTGACCCACTTTCTTTTTTAACTGATTGGATCATATCAGATTTTGAGGTAGGATACAATTTTTTCAAAAAAGATGGAAGTGCTCTCTCTGGGCCAGTGACGGGGAAAGGGTTTAGACCGGTAACGTTAAGGGATTGGCACCCGAAGCTAGGAAAAAGCGGGAAATTCCGGTGCCTATCGAGGCTATTGGCACCGGAAGCGGTGAAAAATTAAAGGATTCCAGTTCCAATCGGGGCTATTGGAACACGAACTGGGGAAAAAATTAAGAAATTCCGGTTCCAATCGGAGCTATTGGAACACGAACTGGGGAAAAATTAAAGAATTCCGGTGCCAATCGGGGTTATTGGAACACGAACTGGGGAAAAATTAAAGAATTCTGGTTCCAATTGAAGTGATTAGATACCGGACGATTTAAAACAAAGTTCTAAAACGCCGATTAAGGCTATTGGCATATATTCTATCACTCTATTTTTCTATAACTCCAAATATTTCGAATTCGATCCGGTACGAATGCTGGAAAATTGATTCCTTGATAAAAGATTATCCTTCAAAAGAATAATCCCTTTCTACTCTGCATATCCTCACAGAGTAGTTCTTATACCATTCTGATTTACCTTTTTCCTGGGCAACTTTATGAGCCAAATTCTCTTTCCAACTTTTAATTGTCTCCAGTGATTCCCAATAAGAAACAGTTATTCCTAATTGATCATCACGAGCACTTTCCATTTCTAAAAAGCCACTCTGCTTCGAAGCTAGATCTACCATTTTTTTCGCCATATTCCCATAGCCATTATCCCCATCAGTCCGCTGGGAAGTAAAAATGACCGCATAATACGGCGGTTTGAGAGTTTTGACTGTTCCACTCATTTAGATTCCTCCAATCTTAAACTTCATATCCATTCCTCGACCAACATCCCATAAACGACATGGTCAACATAATGGTCATACAACCATTCAGCCTGTCTGATACATCCTTCGTTAACAAATCCTAATCTTTCTGGAATGCTGCGGCTTTTTTTATTTCCTGCAGCAGCCCTGATTTCTACTTTATGCAGACCTAATTCCTTAAATGCATAATCTGTCAAGGCCCTCGCTACTTGCGTCATAATCCCCTTTCCTTGGTATTGTTCACCCAGCCAATAACCAATATGGGCTGTTTTATTTGACCAATTGATTTGATTAAAACCTGCCACACCTACCATAATGCCTTTAAATAAAATAACGGTGGTTAAGCTTTTATTTTCAGCAAAACCTTTTAAACACATTTTAATAAACTCTTTTGTATCTTCCAGCTTAGTCGTATTATCCAGCCATGGCAGCCACTCTCGTAAATAGTTTCTCGATTGATCGGTCAGTTCAAATAGCCTATCCGCATCTTTTAACTCTATTAATTTTAATGACAGGTCTTCATTAATTTTATGTACAAACATTGTCTCACCCTATCTTTACTACTCTTCGCGTCTTGGAAAAATAGCAGTCAAATCAATCAAAAAGTCATTAAAAATATGAACTGGAATAGAATTCTCGCGGTTATATACATCATGAAGTTCCAGAGTGTGATTTTTTAAAAGGTAAACTTCAACAACCTGATTGGCGGGATCAATGATCCAATATTCTTTAACACCTGCACGTTGATAAGCTAGTCGTTTATCCATTCTGTCAATCTTTGCGGATGAAGATGAAATAATCTCTACTACTAAATCTGGAGCTCCTAAAATTTTGCTTCGTTTAATCTTATTTGGGTCGCAGATTACAACTAAATCTGGAATAACCCAATTTTGAACATTCTCATCAATCCATTTCTTTTGAGCATTTTCAAATAAATAGACATCAATAGGAGCTGCATATACCCTGCAAGTTTTCCCTCTTAAATAAGTACCGAATTCAATTGATAATTGCATAGAAATTTCTTGATGCTCTGGCAATGAGGAAGGAGCCATACTAATTATTCTGCCATCTAGCACTTCGCACCGTTCATCTTCCTTCCAATTAGCATATTCCTTGTAAGTCATATCTTTTGAATTCTTGTCGGCAATACCCATTCTCCTTGTCGCCCCCTCATCATTTGGTATTTATTATATAACAAATTGAAAATTCATCTGAAATTTTTCATAATTTTTAAAACTTGCTGACTGAATTTTTTACTCTTATCATTTAATTATACCGAAGGAGGGATCGTCTATGAAGAAAAGAAAATTTGTCATCACTCATAATCTTCCGACAGATTTACATGAAAAGATTAGTCAGATTATTCCTGATTGGGAGCTGGTTGTTGGGAAAGACAAGAATGTTTGGCAGTCGCACATTCATGATGCCGAGGTTATTGCCGGATGGAAAAGAGGACTTGAAGAATTCTGTCTGGTTCCCGATTCAAAACTTAAATGGGTACAAACTTGGAGTGCTGGCGTCGATTCGCTGCCGCTCGAGAAATTACAGACAAGAAATATTATGTTAACAAGCGCTAATGGTGTTCATGCCTATCCTATTTCCGAAACCATTTTTGCCCTAATGCTTGCTCTAACGAGAAAAATCCATACATATGTTAAAAATCAACAAGCAAAAACATGGCACCACGCCAACATGAAACTTGAAATCCACGAGAAAACGATCGGAATCATTGGCGTCGGAGAAATTGGAAAAGAAACAGCAAAAATTGCCAAAGCTTTTGGTATGAAAGTGCTTGGTGTCAGGCACTCTGGAAAGCCAACGGATTTTGTGGATGAAATGTACACAACTCAACAACTACCTGCCCTTCTGCCGCAGTGTGATTTTGTTGTCATAACACTGCCCCATACAAAGGAGACCCATCATTTATTCGGCACCGAACAATTTAAACTTATGAAGCCTACTGCTTTTTTTATTAATATCGGCCGCGGGGAAATTGTCGTCGAAGATGAGTTGATTCAAGCATTACAAGATGGAACGATTGCCGGAGCAGGTCTGGATGTATTTGAAACAGAGCCCCTGCCAAAGGAAAGCCCTTTATGGGAAATGGACAACGTTATCATTACTCCGCACACCTCAGGATCTACAGAACATTATGACAGGCGCGTGGTTGAAAACATCCTGATTCCGAATCTGAAAAATTATCTGAACGGGCTGACTCCTTCCATTAATCTTGTAGATTACACAAAAGGTTACTAAAATATAGCTATCTTCCTCTAAACCATTAGCAGCCGGATTTTTTTAATCTTTTTCATTCGGTCACCTAACATATTGGCTGCCGAATCTTGCCTTTTGTCAATTCTTCGGTAGCCAATCACCTTTATTGGCTACCGAGTTTCGATTTGTTCCTGGTTCTTCGGGCGCCAAACGTCCTTGTTAACAACTAAAGGTATGTGCCACCAAGACCAAAAGACAAAATGGCTAGCTCTGCCCTGTGCCTTCTATATTATTTTGATCAGAGATATAAAGATTTCTGCCTTTAATTTTTGTAAGGGTAACTTTTTCTCCCTTATCTACGGTCCGGTACAGATAGGCAGGAATCTGCACCTTTCGTCCATTTTTCAATTTTACCCAATATTGCTTCTCTATCTCATGATGACTCCATATGTTCATAACCACTTTTTTCTGATATTTATCCGCAACCACACCGCGAACCTCTTTAGTATTCTCTTCCTTTAAGCCAAATCCAAGCCCATAACAGGCAGCTGCAAAAAGAAGAGCCAGGAGTCCAAATGAGATGGATTGCTGCAACTTTTTCAAGGGACCTCCACCTTTAGATAGGATGATCCCTCTTAGAATGTGCATTTTTTCCAAATTCATTCCGGTTTTTGGATTATTTAGATCAATAACAAAAGGCTGCCGGCCAGCTCTTTGAGCAGAATAAATCTCCCTACTATGTAAGACGTTATTTATCCTCTCTTAATACATATTCATTCCCATCCTGATCTTTAAATGAAAACATGGTGCCAAACGGCATTCTTAGCATTTCTCCTACTTCTACGCCATTTTGTTTTAATTTTTCATAGGCTGATTCGACATCAGTTGTGCTGAAAAGGATGGTAGGATGAGCAACTTTCTCCGGTTTTTGCTTCTCCATTGCTTCCTTCGCATAAAGAACTAATGTTGTAAATTCGTCTTCGCTTGGTCCCACTTCAATCCAAGAGAAATTCGGCCCCATCGGTTGCTCCATTTTAAGGACAAAGCCGACTTTATTCAGCCAAAAGTCTTTCGCTTCCTCTTGGTCTTTTACATAGACTGTAACTTTTCCAATTTTATTAATAATCATCGTTAATCTCCTTTCAGCTATTTTGTTATTCAGTGTCAGTTTATCAAACTGAAAACTCATTGTACAATTTAATAAGGAAAAAGAGCCACTAAAATGGCAGTTTTCAGTTTGAATTACATAGCTGTATGAATACCTTCATTCTTTTCGTTTTTGTCTTTCATGCGGCTGTAAATATTGGCGAGAACAGAGCCTGATAAATTATGCCATACACTGAAAATCGCACTTGGCACAGCTGCTAGCGGGGAGAAATGAGCGGTGGCGATCGCTACTCCTAAACCGGAATTCTGCATGCCGACTTCCATTGATACAGCCTTCTGTTTCGCGAGGTCCATGCCACATAAACGGGCAAAGAAAAAGCCGATGAAAAAGCCCAGCAGATTATGCAAAATAACAACGCCAAAAATTAACAAACCTGTTTGCGCAATTTTTTCAGCACTCCCCGCAACAACACCGGCTACAATCAGCACAATGGCTATAACGGAAACGAGAGGTAAAGCTTTGGCACTTGCCCTTGCCTGCTTACCAAAAAACTTTTTAATAATAAAGCCGACCGCTAATGGAATAATGATCACTTGTACGATCGAAAGGAATAAGGACCAAACACTAACATTCACCCACTTGCTTGCAAACAGCAGGATCAAGAGCGGGGTAACAATCGGTGCAAGAATAGTGGAAACAGATGCAATCGCAACTGCCAAAGCCACATTCCCTCTCGCCAAAAACACCATGACGTTCGAGGCTGTTCCGCTCGGACAACATCCTACTAAAATAACCCCTACTGCCACATCTTTCGGCAAATGCAATCCGACAGCCAATAAGAAAGCGATCAAAGGCATAATGATAAAATGGCCAATCACCCCTAGTGATACTTCTTTTGGCCTTCTGAATACCTCTTGAAAATCCGATAACTCAAGTGTCAGGCCCATGCCAAACATAACAATCCCCAATAATGGAACAATATAACCTCCAAGCCATTTAAAATGCTCGGGGCTAAGGTAAGCAATAACTGCAAAAAGCAGCACCCATAGTGTAAATGTTTTTCCGGCAAAGCCGCTGATTCTCTCGATGACTTTCATCCAAAAACCCCCTTAGTAAAACCAAATTTTCAGTTTTCTAAATATTGTTTATATTATAATAATTTTTTTAGAAAAATCAATATGTTGTTTCAATATAACAAAAAAAAAAAAAGAAAGATGCCTGTTAAAGACATCTTCCTCGAAATTAATATACCGGCTGCATCCCTTTTCCCGCCACGGTCATCCATTCGAATTGGCGCAGGCGGACATTAAACAGTGTTAATGGATCACGGAATATTTCCGGATTGGTGTTTAGTTTCGTTAGCATCTCCTGATTCGCCGATATTTCCTTCTGCGCTTCTTCTGCAGCATTATTTAAAATATTCATCGGCTGTTTGAAAAACATTGAAACGTCCCGTTCCAAAGAATCTTCCAGCAAGGCAAACGGCCTGAAAAACTGGCGGCTGACTTCCTTGGCGATCTCAGCATAATCTTCGTTTTCTACAAAGGCCTTATATTTGTTATAAAGCATCGCTTTGTTTTGTGATAAAGCTCCAAATAGCTTACCGGCACTTTTTAATAAAAATTGCGATGGTGTTCGGCGCAGCATAATATTAACAAAGTCCAAATGGAAACGGCTAGTCAATCGGTCAGTATCCCGGCGCCAATCATCCAGTACCTTAAAATCACACTCTAGCACAAGCCGTTCTTCCCCGTATAAACTGTTAAAACCTTCAGCCCGGTCGTTTAAATATTCTTGAGCTTCCACAAATTCCTCTTTACAGCTATCTATCCATTCCCCTAAGGAGCGGCAGTATACCGGCATGACTTGATACTCTAAGTAATCCTGAAGCCGCTTATTCATTTCCTCATTAAGCTCGATATGAATTTTACTGAAATTACTATCCTCTTTTACTAAAGCGGAACATTCTTTTAAAATCTTTGGAACTTGTGTAGCAATTTCCTTTTCAATCGTTTCTTTAATAGAGCGGTAAGAATTAGCCACGACTTCTGTTTTTTGTGAAACAGTATCTCGTAATTGATGAATAGCACCCGTTAACTTCGCAAGCATTTCTTCGTTCCAGCGGATGGTCTCGGCTAGCTGATTTTCTAAATCGATCCGTTTTTGCAGCATGCCGGCAATTGTAATCCGGATAAAATACAAAAGTTTTGCCAGCCTTTTATCGGCGATGTTTCTCGTATTTTTAATCGAATCGATAAATGCCTTTAATCCGCTTAATTGCTGGTTTCGATCATATCGAGAAGAAAATGCAAATATCTTGGCATCCGGCAAGGCGGCGCGAATAAGTGATTTTGTCTCTTGGATGACCTCCTGCTCATTCACAACAGTATCCATCTTGTTTATTAGGAAATGAATAGGAATATCCGGTGCAAGCTCACCAATCTCAGCAATAGCTTCTTGTTCTTTTTCGGTAAAAGGAGCATTCGCATCAAGGACAAACAGGATGGTATCTGCCACTTGAAGGTTTTTCAGTACCTCATAGCGCTCATTACGGGATCCCTTTAAACCAGGTGTATCAATAAATGCGACCTGATTCTCCTTCAAGAATGAATTTGGCATTCCAAATTCAATAATGGAGTCTAATGCACGGCGGAGCCGGTCCATACGTTCTTGAAAACCAGCAAACCCGGAAAGTCTAGTAATTTCTCGGTCGGTTATTTCTGTAATTTCTAATTCTTCAGCATCTTTAAACAAAACGACGGATGTTGTCGGACCATCCTGCAAATATTCTCCAAGAATCGTATTTAGGAATGTTGATTTGCCGCTGCCGCTAAGCCCTGTCACAAGTACGTGCCGGGTTTCAAAATCAATGAGCTGCTCAACGATCCATTGCACACGATTATTTTCACCCATTTCATGATTCTCTGCCCATTTGATAATAGAATCAAAAAGTGTCAGGCACTCCTCCAACTCATCCATATCCGTTTCCGTTACACTAAGAAGATTTTCTGCCTCTTTAACAATAGTTTGGCTGATCGCTGCTGGAAATAGTTCATTCCATGAAAGAACTGCAGCTGATGCAACAACAATATTTTTTGAATCCGCAATCCGAAGCCAATTCGTCAACAGGTCAGGAATAAATTCCTGAAGCATTTGAATAAAATATTTGCCGTTAATGAAACTGAAATACGTATCCTTATGCAGCCGTGAAACTTCTGTCCAATCAAAGCTACGTTCTAAGTCCAGGTTCAAGAGCAGTTGATTGATTTCTTTAATCCAAGTAAAATAGGATTCTTCATGTTTATAACTGTTCCAAAAAGCCGATATAAGCTGTTCAAATTTTTTCTTATCTACCTGATATAGCTGAACAAACGCTTGTGTGAAATAAGATGGTGCATGACTTTTCGTCACACCTTTTTCCACATAAGTTTGAAGGATATCAAACCACTCCAGTGACTCGGTTCGGATCGCTTCATTTACAGCGAGTTCAATTGCGTTATTCCAATCCTTTTGCTTTTCAAAAAAGGTACGGGCAATGGCCGTAACACTGGGATAATCAGGATTGGCAGCGATGGTTTTCTTAATAACTGAAACAGCTGAATCAAATTTGTCTTTTACAATGTAAAGCGAAAATAACTTTAACGCTATTTCCGTGGTTAATGTCAAATTATCCGTTTCAATCGTTGTATAAATATCCTCAGCCGTTGACAGCATCCCAAGCTCAAAGTAGGCATCCGCCGTATTTTTCCGCGCCCATGGTTTCAGCTCACCATCGATATTCTCCCATTTAAAAATAGCGGCTTCAAAATCTTTATGATGAAAATATACTTCTCCTTGAGCAAAACGGATCGAAGATAATTCCGGGATATCCTTTCGCGCTTCTTCCTGAAAAGCGTCACCTAAAATACGAATAGGGTGGATCTCCTCATGTTCATTTATAAACATTTTGTAATAGCTCTTCTGTTTCAACTGTTCTTCCATTGTCATTACTTTTCCCTCCAAACACGCTATACTATGTCATTCATATGGAAAAGAGACATAATTATTCCTTATATGATTCGAATGAAATTCATATTTTAAGTCTCAATGATAGGATTCTAGCAAAGGAATTTGTTTAAAAGATTTCATTTCTGTTTCAATTTGGCAACAAACGACGAAGGTACGTAATAATTAGAATGATTCTTCCATTTCTATTATCCCTCAAAAGATCATAAGTTTAAAGATTTTCAGAAATTTGGTTTGAAACCTTAGAAAAGCGCAAGCGTCTTGGTCAGCTTGCCTGCTTCTCCGAATAATCCTCCTTGTAGGCATACGACGAACTGAACATAAGCCTCGTCGACTGGCGAGCACGATAGGCGGTTCATGAGGCGTAGTTACACTTATGTCTGATAGGCAAGTTATACTTTCCCAAAAGTAAATGTTTTTATGGTGTGATGAGGAAGAAATTTATTGAAAATACAATGTTAAGTTTTCTAACGAATCCCATGACAAATAAGCAAATTTTATATAAATTTTTCCATATAATAAAAGAAAGGAAGATTAATATGCACCAAAATGAAGCTATAAAATTGGCAGAAGCCATCCTTCGATTAGACGAATTAAGAGATGAGTTATATGAAGAACTGATGAAAATAATGGGTTCAAAAGGGAGTGAACTTTTAAGAACACTGCAAAATTGCTAAGTCAAACGCATAAGGAGGCTGCAATGTCAACAAATCACTTGCGAACAGGTCTGGAACGTCTTAAAAATTTTTATCAAAAAAAATTAATAAAAACTGACCTTTACACGGTGCAAGAGCTTTGTTCTTTAACAGTCAGCGAGCTGGCAGAGCTATACAAAAAGTCAATTCCCCAAACATCTTCACCAAAAAAATGACTACATTCAAGCAAAATAGTACCATTTTTTGTGGTTGTGTGAGAAACTCTAACATAAAACGTTAAAAAAAGTAAACTATATTAACAGGAGTGTGGTGAACCAACATAATGGGAAGTGATTCATCTTATAAAGATAGAAAAGTTATTACCATCGGGATTGTCAGAGAATTAACCGGTCTTTCCGAAAGACAAATTCGTTATTATGAAGAACGAAGACTCATTTTTCCTGAAAGGACCCCCGGCGGAAGCCGGAGGTATTCCTTTTCAGATGTTGAATTATTAGTAGAAATAGCCAATAAAATTGAAGATGGTGTCCAAACGCATGAAATTAGAAAGGAAATGCTACGAAAAGAGAAACTGCAAAACCAGGAAGAGCTTAAAAGACAAATGATTCAAGGACAGTTAAATGCCCAATTCGGTTTACGCAATGGCCCTTCTTCCCGATAGAACGGAAGTCGGGCTTCTTTTTTGTCCAAAGCATTAGACTGTTTTTATAAAAAAGTCGTTCCTGATTAGGACCTAAATGTTGATAAAGACCATGATATTCTGGAAAGAGCAAGTGAAAGATGCAGAAGTCATCGCCTGCTGTAAAAAAGCCTTGAAGACTTTTGCCTAACACCTGATTCATAAATTTGCCACTATAAGCCCCCTCCTGACTTTTATCCTTCAAAAACAATGTTAGATTTCCTTACACAATTATAGATTCTTTGCTGCAATCATGTAAAAATACAACTATGTTGATTGTTATGAAAATTAACATAATTATAAGGGGGAGAACAATGAATATTGACTTTTTATTGAATAGCATATGGGTCATGTTAGGTGCAGTCCTTGTTATTTTAATGATCGGCGGCTTTATTCTTTTGGAAACGGGCTCCACACGAATGAAAAATGCGGGACACATCGCCGGGAAAACCCTTCTAACCTTTAGCATCGGATCCATTCTGTTTTGGGCTGTCGGTTTCGCTTTAGCTTTCGGCAAAGGAAATGCGCTGATTGGTCTTTCCGGCTTCTTTTATTCCGGATATGACTTAAAAGGATTATCACTTTCTGGTGCCGTCTACTTTTTATTTCAACTTGCCTTTGCCGGCATTTCCTTAACCATTGCATTTGGAGGTTTTGCTGAACGGGCAAAGCTGGGCGCCTATTTAGCTTTCGCGGTTTTATTTTCCGTATTTGTTTATCCGCCAATCGCTCATTGGATTTGGGGAGGCGGCTGGCTGGCAGAGCATGGAAGTCAGGATTTTGCGGGTTCTACTGTCGTTCATTTAACAGGGGCCATGGCGGCATTTGCTGCAACCATCATTCTTAAACCAAGGATTGGCAAATACAATAAAGATGGGTCAGCCAATCATCTTGCAGGACATAATCAAGTTTTCACTGCCTTGAGTGTTTTGCTTTTATGGGTGGGCTGGTTTGGGTTTAATGCCGGAAGTACATTAAGTGCCGACAAGGCCTTCTTTGGCTTCGTTGCTCTCAATACAAATCTTGGTGCGGCTGCCGGGACAGTTTCAGCAATGATCATTTCCTGGTTGGTGATGGGAAAGGCAGATGTTCCAATGATGTTAAACGGTGCCCTTGCAGGTTTAGTGGCCATTACCGCTTCCTGCGGATTTGTCGATCCATGGGCAGCTGTTGTCATTGGCTTCATCGCCGGCATTCTGGTTTTTTATAGTATTCGTTTCTTTGAAAACAGAAAGATCGATGATCCAATTGCCGCGCTGTCTGTCCATGGAACAGCGGGAGTTTGGGGCACTTTATCCAACGGCCTCTTTGCAACCAAAGCATTAGCTTCCGTTGGCAAACCAGGACTGTTTTACGGCGGCGGTTTTCATCAGCTCGGTATTCAAGCCATAGGAGTCGTGACATGCGGGGTTTTTGCCTTCATTGTTTCTTACATCCTTCTATTGATCATCAAAGCAGCTATGAATGGTATTCGCGTAACAGAAGAGGAAGAAATAATCGGCCTTGATATGAGCGAACATGGGAGTTACGGGTACCCTGAATTAGTAAAAGCAGAATGAACAAAAGACCGCCGACTGGCGAGTCCGTTACGACAGTTTATTAGCTGCAGTTAAATGGACTCGCAGGAAAAAGATAAATTTATACTTCTGTTAAAAGAATTGCATAGGTTCATGAGAAACCCTCCCCCTGTTTCTATGGGGGATTCTGCTTATTATTGGAAAGGGGAAATGCGAGCATGGGTTATTTAAAAATCAGGAATTACCGGGAACAAAAAATCGGCGAAGCAGCTTGTGACCATTTCACATTAAACCTGCTTCATGACGATATTATGAAGCGTACAATTAACCTGGCGATTGAGATGATCACCAATCAATCCGGCCCCCTCCCCTGTCCTTTTTCCTTCTTTGTCATGGGGAGCTCCGGACGCTGTGAACAATCTGTTTGGAGTGACCAGGACCATGGCTTGATTTACTATGAACAAAGTGATGGAGTAAAAAGCTATTTTTGGCAGTTGGGAAAAGAAATTTCAAAAGGATTAAATGCTGCAGGTTATCAGTATTGTGACGGCGGTGTAATGGCAAGTAATCTCTTATGGTGTAAATCACTTTCTGAATGGCAAGCACAATTATCAAAATGGATAGAAGAATCCAGTTGGGAATCTATCCGCTATTTACTAATTTTTATCGACGCAAGGACGATTTTTGGCGAGAACGATTATGTTGAAATATTAAAAAAACAAATCTTCCAAACTGAAAACAAAGCAGCACTAATGACTAAGTTTTTAACTAATTCAATGCATCTAAAAAAAGGCATCAATTTATTAGGTCAGCTTTTAACCGAAACACACGGTCCATACGCTGGTTCACTCAATCTAAAAGAAATCGGTATTTTCCCTTATGTAAGTGCTGCAAGACTGCTTGCTGTAAAAGAGAATCTGCTGGAGACTTCCACACTATCACGGCTCTCCAGTATTCCAGAAACATTAATGTCTGCCGAAAAGAAGAAATTATATAAAAATCAGTTTTTGCAGCTGCTGCACTTCCGTCTAATGTATTGTCGACATACAGACTATCACTCCGGCCATTATTTGCCCGTCAGCAAATTATCAAAAGAGGATATTAAAAGGGTCAAGGAGATCATCAAAAATGGTTCTGCCTTGTTTCATTCCGTTAGAAAGGGACTCGAAAAGGGAGATTCCAATGGGCATAAATGAAATCAGCCAATTCTTCAGACAATTTTCCGGAAAACTTGGAGCTAATATTTATGCAGGGTTCAACGGGCCAACCTCACCGCAGCAGCTAGCTTTTTTAAGGGCACTGCAAAAAGAAGTCCGGCAAAATAGCAGCCTTGACACTCCGTTGAATAAATTAAAAGCAGTAGTTTTCGATCTCGAAACGACAGGATTTCATCCGGAAAAAGGAGATCAAGTCATTTCGATCGGTGCCATTAAAATGTTGGGTTATCGTATAGATGAGGAAGAAACCTTTTACTCTTTACTAAAATCCGACTGTCCGCTGCCCATCGAAATTTCCTCCTTAACCAACATCCGAAACGAAGACTTGCAAAGAGCTCCAAATGCTTTGAATGTCTTATTACAATTTTTTAAATATATAAAAAGTGATCTGCTTGTCGCACACCACTCGAAGCATGAGCAGGCATTTATGCAAAAATTAACGAGAGATTTGCTGCGAACAAAATTCGAACATCGAATCGTTGATACTTCCTTTTTAATCCGGATTGCCGACCCCTCGATTAAGTCATGGACCCTTGAAGAAGTTTGCGAAAAAAATGGGATTGAAATCAAAAACCGTCATCATGCCCTGGGTGACGCCATCATGACAGCACATGTCTGGAGCTGTTATTTACAGAAAGCAGAAGCGAAAGGATTTAAAAACCTAAGAGAAGTTTATGAATATTTGGCACGAAATGAATAAATATTCACATGAAAACTACTGCCATGTTCTGATTCCAATAAATAGAAAATGATCAAAACAACATCGCTTCGTTTCCACATTTCCAATTAAAACCCAATATCCATGCTTTGTTTTATGCACCTCAAAAAATTTTCTTAATTTTTTTATACCTTACTTAACCTTAATATGACAAGGTTGTAAACGCTACCATATATTTTGACTAATTTGAATTATCTGATTTTTGTGTTGACCATGTCTGTAAATGGTTGTATGATAATCGTCAATAAGTACTAATTCAGCAAAGCCGCTATTCATTTTCTTGAACGGCTGAGTTTAGACAATGCTCAGTTAAAAAATGAATATTTAATTCTAATGGCGTGTTTATACAAAAGGAGTGGTCATGTTGGGAAGTCAATGGATATTCCTTGGCGGAGAATTCGTCAAGAAAGAGGACGCTGTCGTATCAGTCTTTGATCATGGCTTTTTATACGGTGACGGCGTATTTGAAGGAATTCGCGTTTACAGCGGAAACATCTTCAGACTTGATGCCCATCTGAAAAGACTATTCGAATCAGCACAATCCATTATGTTACAGATTCCGTATTCAAAAGAGGAAATGACGCAATTAATCATTGACACCGTGAGAAAAAATGAACTAGAAAGTGCTTATATTCGCGTCGTTGTCTCCCGAGGAAAAGGAAATCTTGGACTGGACCCTTCTTCCTGCTCCCAGCCAAATGTCATCATTATCGCCGAGGAATTAACCATGTATCCCAAAGAATTCTATGAACAAGGGATCAAAGTTGCCTCTGTTGCGAGCAGAAGGAATCGCCCAGATGTATTAAGTCCACAAATTAAATCATTAAATTACTTAAATAATATCCTGGTCAAACTGGAGGCAAACCAAGCAGGCGTCCAGGAGGCATTAATGCTGAATGATCAAGGTTATGTAACAGAAGGTTCTGCTGATAATATTTTTATCGTCAAAAATGGCGTGATTTACACTCCTCCCGTTTATTTAGGAGCATTGGAAGGGATCACAAGAAACGCCATTCTCGATATTGCAAGAGCCAAAGGATATGAAGTACGGGAACTCCCCTTTGGCAGACATGATGTCTATGTTGCCGATGAAGTATTCTTAACCGGGACAGCCGTCGAGGTCATTGCCGTGATTAATGTCGATGGACGCCAAATCAGCAACGGAAAACCGGGAGAAATTACAAAAGATCTTTTAGAAGAATTCAGAAAAATTGTAACAACGGACGGAGTCGCCTGTTATCCAGAAAGAGTCAACAAAGCATACGTCAGTTAGGAGATAGAGAAATGCGAAGCGATATGATTAAAAAGGGGATCGACCGAGCTCCTCACCGCAGCCTATTATACGCAACCGGGGTCAAAACAAGCGATCTGGATAAACCATTTATCGGTGTTTGTAACTCCTATATTGATATTATTCCAGGACATAAACACCTGCAGTCTTTCGGTGAAATTGTAAAAGAAGCCATTCGTGAAGCTGGCGGGGTTCCCTTTGAGTTTAACACGATTGGCGTTGACGACGGGATTGCCATGGGCCACATCGGAATGCGTTATTCACTCCCGAGCCGTGAGATCATTTGTGACAGTGCTGAAACGGTTATAAACGCTCACTGGTTTGACGGTGTATTTTATATTCCAAACTGCGACAAAATCACACCAGGCATGCTGATGGCAGCTGCCCGCACCAATGTACCAGCCGTTTTTGTTTCAGGCGGTCCGATGGAAGCTGGTAAATCTTCTTCGGGAAGAAACTTATCCCTCACCTCTGTTTTTGAGGGAGTTGGGGCATACCACAGCGGAAAGATGACTCAGCAGGAATTACTGGAAATCGAAACCAGCGCTTGTCCAACTTGCGGTTCCTGTTCAGGAATGTTCACTGCCAATTCTATGAACTGTTTGATGGAAGTATTAGGAATGACTGTTCCTGGCAATGGAACCATCGTAGCCACTTCAGAAGAACGGCATGAACTGATTCGGCAGGCTGTAAAGCATTTAATGAATCTGATTAAAAATGATATCCGACCGCGCGATATCTTGACAAGAGAAGCATTTGACAATGCCTTCGCACTCGATATGGCCATGGGCGGCTCAACCAATACGGTGCTTCATACGTTAGCTATCGCTCATGAAGCCGGAATTGATTACGATCTACGAGAAATCAATAAAATCGCCGAAAAAGTTCCATATTTAGCGAAAATCATGCCTGCTTCTGATTATTCGATGCAGGATGTACACCGCGCCGGCGGTGTCAGTGCCATCATCAATGAGCTATGCAAAATCGATGGTGTCATGCACCGTGAATGCTTGACAATTACCGGGAAAACACTTGCTGAAAATGTGAAGGATGCAAAGATTCTTGATGAAACTGTCATTCGACCGAAAGAAAATCCATACAGCCCTGTCGGCGGTCTTTCTATCCTTTTCGGAAACCTGGCCCCTGATGGCGGAGTCATCAAAGTTGGTGCTGTAGATCCATCGATCAAAACCTTCTTAGGCAAAGCCATTGTGTTTGATTCACAGGAAGAAGCACAGGAGAACATTAATAACGGCACTGTAAAAGCCGGTCATGTGGTTGTTATTCGCTATGAAGGTCCAAAAGGCGGCCCCGGAATGCCCGAAATGCTCGCTCCGACCTCGGCAATTGTCGGCCGCGGTCTGGATAAGGAAGTCGCTCTTATTACAGATGGCAGATTCTCCGGTGCTACTCGCGGTATCTGCGTGGGCCACATTTCTCCGGAAGCAGCAGAAGGCGGTCCAATCGCCCTCGTTGAAAACGGAGATGATATTTTAATCGATTTAGAAGCACGCTCCATTGAGTTAGTTGTCGATGAAGAAGTATTAGCCGAAAGACGCCGCAATTTTGTGAAACCTGAACCAAAAATAAAAACCGGCTATCTGGCCAAATATTCAAAGCTAGTTACTTCTGCCAATACCGGCGGAGTTATGAAAATATAACGAAAAGCGGAAGCGGCCGTTTAGCGACGTATGAACGGGGCCCGCTCCGACTGAGATAAAGGAAACACGAAGAGCGAAGCGATTCGATGTTGACTTATCGTAGGGAGGAGTGGGATGTCCACTAGTCGCTGGCCGCTGAAGCTAGACAATCATCTAAGTTTAAAATAGTTTAAGGTTTTTACTTAACAGGGAACCACTAGTACCCCTCCCCTTCTTTAAAGAAGTTAAGGTACTAACTTGATAATCTAATAGTCTGAAATCGATGACGGGAATAAAGGATTAGATACTTGTATTTTCAGAGAGCTGGGGTTGCTGTGAGCCCAGTAATACAACCTAATCTGACATCGTCCCCGAGTGTTATTCTGAACGGTAGTTACCAAGTAGGTTTAACCGGGTGCTTACATGCGCACCTGTTACAAAAAGAAGCGTTTAACAATTTATTAAACGCTTCATAAGGCAGTATTCGTGAGGATACTGTGAAAACGGGTGGTACCGAGAAAATGATAGGCCTTTTCTCCCCGATTACTCTGCTTATGCTTAACTGCAGTTTATTCGTGGAGAAAAGGCCTTTTTACTTTGTTTTTAGGAGTCAAATAGGTTAAATAGAAATTTCCACAAGGAGGGAATTACGACGTGAAAGTAGAAGCCAAGCTGGAATTCCAAACCAGTACCGCACCGAAAACAGGTGCAGATCTTCTTATTGATTTGCTAATCAAAGAAGGGGTTGAAACATTATTCGGGTATCCCGGAGGTGCCGTTCTGCCAATTTACGATGCCATTTATCGGGCACAAGGCCGCATCCAGCATGTCCTTTTCCGCCATGAGCAAGGAATGATCCATGCAGCAGAAGGATATGCCCGAATTACAGGGAAACCTGGAGTGGTAATAGCTACTTCAGGGCCGGGAGCAACAAACCTGGTTACCGGAATTACAGATGCGATGATGGATTCTTTACCGCTCGTGGTATTTACCGGTCAGGTGGCAAGTACCGTAATCGGAACAGATGCCTTTCAGGAAGCAGATGTAATGGCCATTACGACTCCGATTACCAAACATAATTACCAGGTGCGGTCGATTGCCGACTTACCGCGAATTGTGAAGGAAGCATTTCATATTGCTTCTACCGGCCGGCCGGGACCGGTCCTTGTCGATATTCCAAAAGATATTTCAGCAGGAATTTTAACGGAAGAACCGGAAGAAGTTCTCATTCACTTGCCTGGCTATCAGCCGACCATCAGACCGAATCCGTTCCAAATTAAAAAGCTGGTTGACTCACTGTCAAAAGCGAAAAAACCTGTCATTCTATCCGGAGCTGGTGTCCTTCATGCGAAGGCATCTGCGGAGTTAACAGCTTTTGCGGAGAAACATCAAATTCCGGTAGTTACTACCCTGCTAGGTCTCGGAACCTTTCCGGCAGACAGCCCTCTATCCTTGGGAATGGGCGGCATGCACGGAACATATGCAGCAAACATGGCATTATACGAAAGTGATTTACTCATCAATTTTGGCGCCCGCTTTGATGACCGGTTGACAGGCAATCTAAAGCATTTTGCCCCGAATGCGAAAGTAGCACATATCGATATCGACCCGGCAGAAATCGGCAAAAATGTTCCAACGCAAATTCCAATCGTCGGGGATGCCAAAGAAGCCTTAATCCAATTGATCGATGAAACAGCCGGTCTTGAGGCTCTGGAACATCAGGAATGGCTGGAACATCTTGAACAATATAAGCAGGATTATCCGCTATGGTATCAACATGATCCTCATGGCATGTGCCCGCAATGGCTGATTGAAGCCATTCATAAAATAACTGGCGGGGATGCCATTGTAGCGACTGATGTCGGCCAGCATCAAATGTGGGCCGCCCAATACTACAACTTCACCAAGCCGCATCGCTGGATTACGTCCGGCGGGCTCGGGACAATGGGCTTCGGGTTTCCGGCAGCCATTGGCGCACAAATGGCAGCCCCGGAAAGCACAGTCGTTGCCATTGTCGGTGACGGCGGTTTCCAAATGACATTGCAAGAGCTGTCCGTTGTGTATGAACGAAATCTTCCAATCAAGATTATCATCGTCAACAATGGCGCGCTCGGAATGGTCCGCCAGTGGCAGGAACTGTTGCATGGCAATCGAATTTCCGAATCGATCCTGCATAGCCAACCAGATTTTGTTAAACTTGCGGAAAGCTACTCGATCCGCGGTTACAAAATTGACAACCAAGAAGACTTGATTGCCAAATTACCTGAAATATTTGCTCTAAATGAGCCGGTACTAGTTGATTGCCGTGTAATCCAGCAGGAAAAAGTTTTTCCAATGATTGCTCCCGGCAAAGGGCTTCATGAAATGATTGGGGTGAAACCACAATGAAACGTATCATCACGTTAACAGTTCAAGATCGCAGCGGCGTGCTCAACCGGGTTACAGGTCTCTTGCAAAGGCGGCAATTTAATATTGAGAGCATTTCTGTTGGCCCCACCGAAACCGAAGGAGTTTCCAAAATGACCCTCGTGGTCGAAGTTGGAGATGGACAGCGGCTGGAGCAAGTAACAAAACAATTAAACAAGCAAATTGATGTATTAAAAGTATCCGACATTACGGATAAAGCAATTGTGGTCCGGGAGCTGGCCTTAATTAAAGTAGCAAGCAGTTCCCAGCTCCGTACCGAAATCCATGGGATTATTGATCCCTTCCGCGCTGACATTATTGACGTTAGCAAAGACAGCTTAGCGGTACAAATCACCGGCCGACCGGAAAAAATTGATGCCTTGATTGAGCTCTTGCGTCCGTTCGGCATTAAAGAAATTGCCCGAACCGGCTTAACCGCCTTTTTACGCGGCTATCAGCCGCAAGTTAATGAATTTGCAGCATATTCACTATCAAAATAAACTAATAATTCTGAAAGGATGATCAATAATGGTAAAAGTACTTTATAACGGAGATATTCAAGAGGAAGTTTTACAAGGGAAAAAGATTGCAGTAATCGGCTACGGCTCACAAGGCCACGCTCATGCGCTGAACTTAAAAGAAAGCGGCTATGATGTTGTTGTCGGATTGCGTGAAGGGAAATCATGGGAGAAAGCAGTTGAAGATGGTGTTGATGTCCGCTCTGTAGCTGAAGCAACAGCAGCAGCCGATGTTGTGATGATTCTTCTTCCAGACGAATGGCAGCCAAAAGTGTACGAAGAAAGCATCAAGCCAAATTTAAAGCCAGGTAACGCTTTAGTATTTGCACATGGTTTTAACATTCATTTCAACCAAATCGTACCTCCTGCCGATGTAGACGTATTCCTTGTCGCTCCGAAAGGACCAGGACACTTGGTACGCCGTACTTATACAGAAGGTGCAGGTGTACCGGCACTATATGCTGTATACCAAGATTATACCGGCCAGGCACGTGATCTCGCTCTTGCTTATGCAAAAGGAATCGGCGCTGCTCGTGCAGGTGTATTGGAAACTTCATTTCAGGAAGAAACCGAAACAGATCTATTCGGCGAGCAAGCAGTACTTTGCGGCGGTGTTTCAGCTCTTATCAAAGCAGGCTTCGAAACACTTGTTGAAGCAGGTTACCAGCCTGAAATTGCCTATTTCGAGTGTTTACACGAAATGAAATTAATTGTTGACCTGATCTATGAGGGAGGTTTGGAAAACATGCGCTATTCCATCTCTGATACAGCGCAATGGGGAGACTTCGTTTCCGGTCCGCGCGTTGTCACGGAAGAAACAAAGCAGCGCATGAAAGACATTTTGAAAGATATCCAAACCGGCGCCTTTGCTAAAGGCTGGATTTTGGAAAACCAGGCGAACCGTCCGCAATTTAACGCGATTAACCGCAGTGAAAATAATCATTTGATTGAAAAAGTCGGCCGTGAACTTCGCGCTTTGATGCCATTTATTAAAAAACCTGTAAAGAAGGAAGTGGTGGTAAATGGTTCACGTTAACATCTTTGATACGACCTTACGCGATGGAGAGCAGTCCCCTGGTGTAAATTTAAACCAACTTGAAAAATTAGAAATTGCCAGGCAGTTGGAACGCTTGGGCGTTGACATCATGGAGGCCGGGTTCCCGGCTTCCTCCCAAGGGGATTTCGAAGCCGTCAGGGCCATTGCCCGAACTATTAAAAACTGCTCCATTACAGGCCTCGCACGGGCAACGAAATCAGATATTGACATTGCGTGGGACGCCTTAAAAGATGCTGCAGAACCAAGATTGCATATATTTATTGCCACCTCCCCTATCCATATGCAATACAAACTAATGAAAAAACCGGAGGAAGTCGTCCAAACAGCGGTTGACATGGTTGCTTATGCAAAACAAAGATTTCCACATGTAGAATGGTCGGCAGAAGATGCCTCCCGCTCTGACTTGGATTTTCTTGTACAAATCATTACAAAAGTGATCGATGCTGGTGCGACCGTCATTAATCTTCCAGATACAGTCGGCTATACAACACCTGAAGAATATGGTCGCATGTTCCGTTATATTAGAGAACATGTTCCGAATATTCACAAAGCAGATCTTTCCTGTCATTGCCACGATGACCTTGGAATGGCGGTTGCTAACTCGCTTGCAGCGATCGAAAACGGGGTAACTCAAGTAGAGGGTACGATTAACGGTATCGGCGAGCGCGCTGGAAATGCTTCATTAGAGGAAATTGCTGTCGCCTTAAATATCCGGAAAGATAAATATCCATTTACAACCAATCTTGTTTTAAAAGAAATCAAACGGACTAGTGACTTGGTCAGCCGCTTTACCGGGATGAAAGTTCCTCCGAATAAAGCGGTTGTAGGAAAAAACGCCTTTGCCCATGAATCCGGGATTCACCAGGACGGTGTGTTAAAAAATGCGCTGACTTATGAAATTATTACACCGGAATTGGTCGGAGTTGCCTCCAATGATCTTATCCTTGGGAAACATTCCGGCCGGCACGCCTTCAAAGAGAAGCTTGAGCAGATGGGCTTTTCCTTAGCCCCGGAAAAGCTGAACGAAGCTTTCCAAGCGTTCAAGCAGTTAACTGACCGAAAAAAAGAAGTAACCGACGAAGATTTATTTACCATTTTAACTGATATTCAAACAGCTTCTGTCGAAGTGAAAAAATATGAACTGGTTGCATTCCAAGTTCAGTATGCATCCGCGAACCTGCCTACGGCAACTGTCGCCCTTACCACTCCTGATGGAGAACGGGTGGAAACAGCCCGCACCGGCAGCGGAAGTGTCGAAGCCTTATTCAACACGCTCGAGGCACTTGTAAAAGAGGAAATTCATCTTACTGATTTTAATTTAAGTTCTGTCGGCAAAGGCCGGGATGCCCTCGCGGAAGTCCATGTCAAAATGACCGTAAACGGCGCCCAAGTCAGCGGCCGCGGCTCTGCTCAAGATGTGCTCAAAGCATCAGCAAAAGCATTTTTGAATGCTGTCAACCGAGTATTTTTCAACCAAAATGCAACTGTAACTGAACCCGCAGCGCTTTAATTTTCACGGCCTTGGTGTCAGGCACCGAGGCCAGATTCAACATACATTTTTTACAATAATAAGGAGGTTGCTCTTATGAAAAAACGTATTGTATTGCTTCCCGGTGATGGCATCGGCAAGGAAGTGATGGAATCCGCTAAAGAGGTGTTAACGGCCATTGCGGAAGAATATAATCATACATTTAGCTTTGAGACCCATGAAATCGGAGGAGCAGCCATTGACCTTTACGGCACTCCCCTTCCCGATCCAACAGTGGAGGCCTGCAAACAGGCGGATGCTGTATTACTAGGTGCTGTTGGCGGACCTAAATGGGATCAAAACCTATCTCATTTAAGGCCGGAACGAGGGCTTCTGGGCATCCGCAAAGCCCTTGACCTGTATGCGAACCTGCGCCCGATCAAAGGATTCAAAAATTTGCTTCATGCTTCTCCTTTAAAAGAAGAAGTCGTTGCTGGGAGCGACCTCCTTATTGTTCGTGAATTAACTGGCGGTATTTATTTTGGAACGCCCAGCGAGCGGCGGGAAAACGGCCAGGTCGTCGTCGATACGCTCAGCTATACACGCTATGAGATTGAAAGAATTGTCGATAAAGCATTTCAAGCAGCCCGCAGCCGGCGCGGCCGCCTTGCATCCGTCGATAAAGCAAATGTGCTTGAATCAAGCAAGGTTTGGAGAGAAGTCGTCGAGGAAAAGAAAGCACAATACCCTGATGTCGAGGTTGAGCATGTGCTAGTTGATGCGGCAGCGATGAAGCTGATTACCAATCCTTCTCACTTTGATGTGATTGTCACAGAGAATATGTTTGGTGACATTTTAAGTGATGAAGCATCTGTATTAACAGGGTCTCTTGGCATGCTCCCTTCTGCAAGCCTGAATGAATCAGGAGTCGGTCTTTATGAACCAGTCCATGGTTCAGCTCCGGACATTGCTGGTAAAGGTATTGCCAATCCAACTGCCATGATTTTATCAGCAGCGCTAATGTTAAGATATTCCTTTGAATTGGAAGAGGAAGCAAAACTCATTGAGAATGCCGTCCAATCCGCTCTTGATTCCGGTTATCATACTGCTGACCTGCAGGTACCAAACGGACGCCTTGTTGGCACGAAAGTTATGACGCGATTAATTGTTGACTATATTAAAACCCAGAATGCTTCAAAATGTATCGCCAGCTGCTACTATTAATAAATGGATTACATGGGTAAATCGTGGCTCTTTCGGTTTACCCGAATTTTTTTCAAATCGCAGATTGCAACTATAAATTAGCAAATAATGAGCCCGGATTCGCAAATAAATCAGATAAATTCGCTAATAAACAGGACGAATTCGCAAATAAAAAGGGCGGATTTCTTTATAAATGGAACATTCGGTTACTTTAATGGAGAGGAAGGAAACTATGCAAACACCAAAAACGATTATTGAAAAGATTTGGGAACAGCATGTAGTTCACCGTGAGGAAGGAAAACCAGATTTACTTTATATTGACCTCCACCTTGTTCATGAGGTTACCTCCCCTCAAGCATTCGATGGTCTGCGTTTGAACGGGCGTAAAGTCCGCCGCCCTGATCTTACGTTTGCCACGATGGATCACAATATACCCACCCGCCAGCGGCAGGTCATCCATGATCCTATTTCGAAAAAACAAATTGATACTCTTGTCCAAAATTGTCGGGAATTCGGCATCACCCTTGCTGACCTTCATCATCCCGATAACGGAATTGTCCATGTCATTGGTCCGGAACTCGGCTTAACCCAGCCCGGCAAAACGATCGTCTGCGGCGACAGCCATACATCCACACATGGTGCATTCGGCGCCCTTGCCTTCGGGATTGGGACAAGTGAAGTGGAGCATGTTCTGGCAACACAAACACTATGGCAGGCAAAACCAAAGACATTGAATGTCAAAGTCAACGGCCGACTTGGGACAGGCGTTACCGCTAAAGACTTGATCTTGGCGATTATTGCAAAATTCGGTGTAAAATTTGGTACGGGATATGTTGTCGAATATACGGGAGAAGCCATTCGGGCAATGTCTATGGAAGAACGAATGACAGTCTGCAACATGTCAATTGAAGGCGGTGCACGAGCAGGTTTGATTTCTCCTGATGAAACGACTTTTAATTATTTACGCGGCCGCCGTTATGTTCCTCAAGGTGCAGCATTTGAAGAAGCGGTTGCGCGCTGGAAAGCACTTGCTACTGACGAGGGAGCAATCTATGATGAAGTCATTGAAATCAACGCAGACGAAGTGGCACCTCAGGTCACTTGGGGAACGAATCCCGGAATGTGTATTCCAGTTACCGCTAATGTACCAAGTCCTGATGATACTGATAAACCAAATGAAAAAGAAGAAATCCAGCGTGCTCTTGAATATATGGGATTAAAAGCCGGCCAACCTATTTCAAGTGTAAAAATTGACCATGTATTCATCGGTTCCTGCACCAACTCACGCTTAAGCGATTTACGCAAAGCTGCCGAAGTGATTCGTGGACGAAAAGTAAGCCCATCCGTCACAGCCATTGTTGTTCCAGGTTCATTCAGTGTGAAACTTGCTGCTGAACAAGAAGGTCTTGATCAAGTATTCAAAGAAGCTGGTTTTGAATGGCGTGAGGCAGGCTGCAGCATGTGTCTAGGAATGAACGATGATATCATTCCATCTGGTGAACGCTGTGCCTCTACTTCCAACCGCAACTTTGAAGGACGACAAGGCAAAGGGGCCCGTACTCATCTTGTCAGCCCGGAAATGGCTGCTGCTGCGGCAATTACCGGCCGATTTGTCGATGTCCGTACATTTACAGCACAGGAGGTAAGATAAACAATGGAACCGTTACGTATTCATCAAGGGCTTGTAGTCCCGCTTAACCGACCTAACATTGATACCGATCAGATTATCCCGAAGCAATTTCTAAAGCGAATTGAACGGAGCGGCTTCGGACAATTTCTTTTTTATAACTGGCGGTTTGATGATCAGGGGAATCCTCGACCGGACTTTCCTCTAAATGCACCACAATATAAAGGGGCTTCCATTTTAGTGGCAGGAGAGAATTTCGGCTGCGGCTCTTCTCGCGAGCATGCTCCGTGGGCCGTTCAAGATTTTGGCTTCAAAGTCATTATTGCCCCAAGTTACGCTGATATTTTTAAAAACAACTGTGTCAAAAATGGTATACTTGCCATTCAAGCTAATGAAGAACAAGTGCAAATCATCATGAAAAAGGCCGAAACCGAAGGGTATACAGTGACCGTCAATCTGGAAGAGCAAGTCGTGTATGACCATGACGGCTTTGAATTTCATTTTGAAATCGCCCCATATCCGAAGGAAATGCTGCTGAACGGCTGGGACGAAATCGGTGTTACTTTAACGTATGAAGAGAAAATTAAACAATATGAACTGTCTTCTATTCGCTAAATAGATTTAAAGGTGTCAGGCACTTTATGCCGACACTTTTTTTTAAAACTCGGGTAATTCATCCAGATTATTCTCTTTAATGCCGTCAGGTTCGCTGCGAATAATGTCCCTCCCATATTTATGGAAGACATCAATGTGGGCAATTTTTCCTGCCTTTGCTTCTTCAAGAGCCGTTATATAATCTAATTCCCTTCCAGTATTCGTCTTAAACGCAATGATATCACCGTCATCATTTTTCTTAACAGCCACAAACTCTTCCTTGCCTTCGGGATTATTCCGCCCTGCTTCCATTTTTGCTTGCTGCTCACTTTGTTCCTTGTATTGCTGATAAATTTCTTCAAAGTCTTTTTGTTCCATCGTTTCACCTCCGAACATTTGTTAGTATTATTCTTTTAATGAAAATTATCCAGCCTGAGAAAAAACAGCCAACTTTTTTTAAATGCCATTAAAGAATCGGTCCACAATTATGGGCCGATTTTTTTCATCCATTATTTTGCTGGCTGATCACACGTTCTAATTCCTCATAAAGCACAACTGCATGATTGTGAACAGGATCTTTAGCACCATACAAAAGCGTAACCATGCCCTTTTCCGCAAGATCCATAATCTGTTTAACTGCCTGAATTTGCGGCTCATTCGTCCGCAGCTCATCGAGATACCTAGAACGAAATTCATCAAACAACTCCGGCTTATGACCAAACCACTTCCGCAACCCAGAACTCGGAGCAGCATCCTTCACCCAAAAATCCAACCTCGCCTCCACCTTCGAAACCCCCCGCGGCCACAACCGATCCACCAGCACCCGGCACCCATCCGCCTCATCAAAAGGCTCATACACCCGCTTCAAAAAAATATTCATCTGGTGTCAGGCACCACAAATGGACAAATGGCCATTTTGTCCATCTCAGGTGGACATTTTGATTTTGAGGTGCAGTTGTTCACCCCACGCGGACAAATGTCCACGAGTGGTGCCTGACACCATTTAATGACAACATTTAATGACGCCATTTAGTCCTCATCCTTAACATCGATGTCTTCGGGGATGGGTTCGTTTAGGGTGTCTTGGATGAGTTGTTTGTATTTTTCGAGTTGGCGGAGGTGGGTGTTGAATTGTTCTTTGTTGATTAGGTATTCGGTGCCGTTGAATAGGGCGCGGATTTTTCGCTGTTGTATGAGTTTTTCTATGGTTGCTGCTGGTAGGGATAAATATTCTGCTGTTTCTTTTATTGAAAGGTACACGATTCTTTCCTCGCTTTCGAAAAATTGAGCTATTTTGTCATTTGTCTAGTTTTTCTTTTATTTCTCAACTTGTGACAAATAATGAGGAATTGTTACTTTTACCTTCATCGCCCAATCCGTGGCCGGCGGTCAAGGAAATTTTGTGATGCAAAGCCTCTGACCTGTTCTTCCGAATAATGTTTTAAAAGTTCATTAATAAGGTTTTGACTTTTCGAGGCATCTTCTAGATTGACAATAAAGCTGGTTATGCCATCGAAGTCCGACCCAAAACCAATTTGTTTCACACCGCCCATTGAACAAAAATGGTCGATATGCTTTATAAGGTCGCTGATCGTGGCTTTTCCAGTCGTTTTAACAAAAGGAGGATTGTAAACAACATGAATCAGACCTCCTTTTTGAAACATAGCTGTTGCCTGTTCATCCGTTAAATTTCGCGGATGGTTACATAGTTTCTTAGCATTGGAGTGGCTCGCAATTGGATAGTCTGCGAGCTCCATGACATCCCAAAAGGCTTTTTCACTTAAGTGTGAAACATCGGTCAAAACCTGATGTTTGTTATTTAATTGAACAATTCTTTTGCCAAACAGTGTCAGTCCCGCTCCCCGCGGCTCGCCGGCACCATCGGCCGCCAAATTGGCATTATTCCATGTTAACCCTACTGAGCGGACACCAAGCCTGTAGAGGGTCTCAAGTTTCGTAATATCATTTCCGATCGCATCTACACCTTCCAGCGTCAGCATTGCTCCTATCTGCCCAATATTGAGTCTGTCAAAATCAGACCATTCCTTAATATGCACTATATCCGGATTTTTCCCCAGCACTTCTTGATAGAAATAATGAATTTGCTCAAGTGCCACTTGAAATTTCTGGTCAGATGGAAGGTCGGGTTCGATAAAAATAGCAAAGCATTGAACTTTTACCTGCCCTTGCTGCAGCCGGGCTTTATTTACCTGGAGTTCCGGAGCGTCGGCAAACCGAAGCTCTCCCTTGGATTCCCACAGCTTCATCAGCACATCGCAATGCAGATCGATGATATTCATTTTGGACTTCCCCTTTTTTGCTTAGTTAGTATTAAGTTTGTACCCGTAATCAATGTATCTTCATAGATTTTATCCGGTGCTTTTTTCTACTTTTCGATCCATGAACGTTCTTTTATAAGCTATGACCTCTTTTTTTCCGCTTCTCGATCCATGAAACACCTTTTCATGGGATAGTTCCATAAGTATTTTCTCTTTTTGGGAGATGAACCGCTGTCACACATTTTTACTGGCCTGCTAACACTATTTATGCAGTTGGATAAACCGAACTCTTATTCTCGCGGAAAATTACATGTTCAAGTAGTAAGCATAAAATCAAGCCATCCAACAATCCGTTGGCGACAATGTTACGTAACCACGGCGCTACACTTTCAAATGCTGCCGGGGGCATGAACATCATGCCAATCCCCACCATTAACGAAAGGCCAATCACTAATAGATTTCGTCCCGATGGTTCCTGCCCCATTAAATCACGGATTCCAAAACCCATCATTTGGGAAAATGGAATAAACAATGAGGCATAGGCGACTTCCAATGGGAGTTTTGAAAAAAACTCTCCCGCATAAGGGAAAAAACCAGCAGCCAAAATCAGAATAGCTCCAATCATCAACGGGCGCTTCGTCTTGATCCCTGTTGTTGAAATAAACCCTGCAGAAACAGATAACGGAACTACCCCGACAACCGAAAAAATGCCTGATACAATTAAGCCGGCGCCATTTCCAAAAATGCCTTTTTGATATTGCTTTGACTGAATTTCTTTTTCAAGTGCAATCCCGACAACTAAAATACTGGCAATCACATTGGAAATGAGTACAATCGAAGTAATCACAGATGTCAGCACAATTCCGATGTCAAAAGTCGGCGGTCCCCAGGCAAAAATTTTTGGGATGGCAAACCACCCTGCCGGGACATACGTTTTTGCATGACCAAGACCGAACCAATAAAACAATCCCCAGCCAACAGCAATCCCGAAAAGAGGTCCCATACTTTTTAAAACCCCCCGGGCTTTCAGTGAAAACATTAAAATGATGAGAATTTCCACCAAACAAATGCAGGCGATTTTTCCGCTTAAATGACCAGTCTCGGTAATCCCGAGCATGCTTTTAAAAAAAGAACCGCTCATTTGGCTGACGAGCAAAATTAAATATACACCGGTGACAATCGGGGTAAAAAGATTACGGACTTTTTCAATAATCGGCAAGAAGCTTAATACGGCAAGAAAAACACCGGCTATGGTCAGCCCCATTTCTAATTGCTCTAACAATGGTCCACGATTTGCCGGAGCGCTCATTTCGCCCAGCAGGATAAAAATTGCCCACCACATTCCTGCTGCTCCTTCCACGACGGGGAGACGGTGTCCAAAGAATACTTGGATTAAAGTGGCGGCCCCGCTGACAAACAGCATGCGCTGCATGAAAGTAGAAATATCAGCCGCTGACATATGAAAGGCTGCCCCCACTACAACAGGCACCGCAATAATATTCGTTAACATAAAGATTGCCCATTGGATCCCCTGAACTCCGACAAGGAAGCCGCTGTCTTTTTTTATTAAATCATTCATATGCGGACTCCTCATTTATTTTTATAATAAATATCATATCACGGATTTAAATATTTCTTAAAACGAAAAAACTTTCCGTCTCAACAGCTGATATCAGCTTTTTTCGGGCTCTTTCTAACAGTTTAGGTTAAAGCCCTACCATATTTGCGTACCGTTACATACTTTATAATACCTAAAAAAATAGGAGGTGCATGAAATGGCTGATGGATACGCAGGAGGGTTCGCTCTCATTGTTGTATTGTTCATCCTCCTAATTATTGTAGGAGCTGGCTTTGTTGCCGGATTTGGCGGTTTTTATTATTAATACATTTAAAAATTGAAAGGAGCAATTACTATGTGGGGTTATGGTGGATTTGGCTATGGCGGTTGCGGATTTGGTTACGGTGGAGGTTTTGGATTCGGTTATGGCGGTTTTGCCTTAATCGTTGTATTGTTTATCCTGTTAATTATTGTTGGAGCAGCTTGCTGGTATTAATCCGTTAGGAAACTTTCAAAACAGGGGACTTCCATTTTGCGGGAAGCCCCCTGTTTTTTCTTATCTCAAATACTAGTAGTCTTTTCAACAGTCATTTTACTCTCCCACGGTTTAGCCAGCCAGCGTTTTAGGGCAAAGATCCCCCGCAGCCATTCGTCTGTCCCTTGGGCCATCCAGACTCCTAACAGCCCTAAGTTCAAGTAAACACCTAGAAAGTAACTTAGTGTTACAGCGACACCCCACATTGAAATAATGCCAATTATGACTGGAAACCGGACATCACCGGCTGATTTAAGCGAGCTCATCAATACGATATTCATTGCTCTTCCCGGCTCCACAAAAACAATTGCCCACAGAACAGGCAAACCAACTGCAATGATCTCAGGGTTCTTTGTAAATGTTTCTAGGAGTGGAGAGCCGACTAGAGCTATGACTAACGAAGTGAGCGTTGATGCAGCCATCGCAATTTTTAAAGTACGAAGGCCTCGTCTTAATGCCTGATCAAATTTTCTGCCGCCAATATAGCGGGCGACAAGCAACTGTGTCCCCTGCGCAATTGCCAGTGTAAACAAATAACAAACCATATTCATATTTAAAATATAAACACGGGTAGCAAGGGATGCGGCTCCGATGGAAACAACAATACTTGTAATCACTAATTGTGACAGTTGATACGACAAATTTTCACCCGCAGACGGAATCCCAATCGAAAGCAGCCCTTTGATATCGTCTTTCTTAGTAGTCAAAATATCATTGAACCCCAATTTTAATGACAGACGATTATAAACGAAGTACAATAAGGCCATAACGGCAAAAGCACGTGCGGCCAATATCGCCCATGAAACACCGGTAACCCCGGTTACCGGCAGTCCGAAAATATCCGTTGTAGCGATGATATTGCCTCCAACACTAATCAAGTCCATCATTACAGTAACAGCCATTGCTTCCTTTACATATCCGTGACTCCTCAGGACAGCACTTAAGGCTTGTGAAAGAGATTCAAAGAATAGAGAAATGCCGCAAATCCTTGTAAAAATAAGCCCGTATTCCAAGACCTTGCCATGAATATCAAATAGTCGCAGCAAATGTTCGCCAAAACAAAACACAACAATCCCGACAGCAATTCCAAACCAAAAATTCAAACCACATACAGAATGTGACAACTGTCTGGCTTTTTGGAAACGGCCCGCTCCCAAGTTTTGACTGATTAAAACTGTAGCACCGATGGAAGTCACATTAAAGACAAGAATGAAAATGTTTAAGAGCTGATTTGCCACGCCGACACCTGCCGCAGCATCATCTGCGTAATGGCTTAACATCAACGTCGCGATGATGCCCATGCCCATATGCAACGTAAGCTCAATAAACAGCGGCCAGGAAATGTTGAAAAGCGTTTGTTCGCGATACGTGTTTGTATTTACTTCCAACGCTCTTGCTCCTTTCGCCTTTAAAATAAGTAAAACCAAAATCCCATTTTGTACCGAATTTTCCCTCTGTAAAATCCACTTCACCATAATGACTAAGGCCATCTTATCTCTTATTCTTACAAATAAACATAGATGATATAATGAAAACATGAACGATTTTGCTAGGTTTTCAGAAAGAGGGACCGTATGAACACAAACATACTTTTTTGCGGTTATTCTTATCACACAAATGGTTATCATTCCCAATATATATCCGGCTACCCCATATATCTTTTTCGTCTTCAGACAGAAGGTGTCTGTGAAGTAGTCGTTAAGGGAAGAAAAATGGCGATTGAAAAAGGCGATCTTTTGCTAATCAAGCCTGGAGATCATTACGAACTACATGTCCAGGCAGGGCAAAACAGCGGGGACTATCATGTGGGCTGTGAAGGAACTTGGATTGATGAATGGTGGAACCGTTCTGAAAAGCCAGCTGTTTCCCGGATCGATCCAGATGAAAAACTGTTATCATTATGGCATCAAATTATCATTGAAAAGCGCCGGCCGCAAGCCAGCCAAAATGATGAGCTTAATGATTATTTATTGCGGGCTCTCTGTTTGTCGCTGGAACGTGCGATAGGCGAAACAGATAGCTCCATCAGTCACCCCTATCCGGTCACACGAATGATGCGATACATTGAAGAACACGCTACGCTTCCCTTTAAAGTGGAGGAAGTGGCACAACATGCCGGTCTCAGCGTCTCCCGATCTATTCATCTGTTTAAAAGCTCCGTTGGAAAAACAATGATGGAATACGCACAGGAAATCCGCTTGTCCGCAGCCATTGAGCGAATGAAATATACGGCACTAACCCTCGAACAAATTGCAATCGACTGTGGTTTTGGCAGCTATCCTTATTTTCACCGGGTATTTAAAAAGAAATTTGGCATTGCACCGGGTATGTACAGGCGGAATGAAAAAATTTTTTAGAAGGCTAAAAAGCTATTTTAGCGTAAAATGTATCGATATTAAAACCCAAGAATGTGATTTAATGACACTCTTGGGTTTGCTTTTTCTAAATTTCAGTTCGAAATACCACTTTTTTAGAAAGCACTTTATTTAATCAGGAAAATTATTGTCATATCTCTAATTACATGACAAGATTGTCATCCCATATGAAGGAAGAACAACGTCTAACTTTTCCTTTTTTACAATCAAAACATCTCCCGACAATAAATTAGTTACTTTTTTCCCGTTTAGATTAAGCGGTATATCTACTGTGATCCTTTTATCAGAATTATTGTAAACAAATACAAGGGTTTCCTCCTGATAAGTTTTCATATATACGATATGATTTGTCTTATTATCCGCCGAGAGAAATTGAAGTGATCCTTTGTTTCCAAATGCCGTGTTCTCTTTACGTAATGTAATTAACTGCGAAACAAATCTGCGTAATTCCTGATCTTGTTCGTCCTCGTTCCAAATCATACACTTGCGGCATCCCGGGTCCATTTCGCCTGTCATGCCAATTTCATCGCCATAATAAATACAAGGAGATCCAGGTGAAGAAAGCAAAAAGGTAAACAGCTGCCTTACTTTCATTGGATTTTCATTACATACCGTGAGAATTCTTGGCGTATCATGACTCCCAAGAAAATTAAAAGCAGCATCTGTAACATTCTGCGGATACATGAAGAGTGCTTCGGTTGTTTTATTCACAAATTCTTCGGCGCGGATTTCCTCTTTCGCAAAAAATTGAATAGCAGCACTTGTATATGGGTAATTCATCACCGCATCGAATTGATCCCCTTGCAGCCAAGGCATAGCATCATGCCAAATTTCACCTACTATATAAAGATCCGGTTTGATCGCTTTCACTTGTTTCCTAAATTCCCGCCAAAAATCATGGGATACCTCATTTGCCACGTCCAATCGCCAGCCGTCTATATCAAATTCCTTTACCCAGTAACGTCCCACTTCCAATAAATAGGATCTAACATCCGGATGTCCAGTATTTAACTTTGGCATCGCATATGTGAAAGCAAATGTATCATAGTTAGGGGTGGGCTCTGTTTGAACAGGATCATCATGAATATAAAACCAATCTTTATACTTGGAATTTTCCCCGTTCTTAAGAACATCCTGAAATGGCGGGAAGTAAAACCCACTATGATTAAAAACAGCATCAAGCATGACCTTTATGCCATTTTCATGGCAAACCTGAACAAGTCGTCTAAATGTTTCTTTATCACCAAACTGCGGATCAATCTCCATGTAATCAATGGTGTCATATTTATGATTGGAATATGCTTTAAAGATGGGGGTAAAATAGATTCCGGTAATCCCTAGTTCAACTAAATAATCAATGTGTTGGATGACTCCCTCAAAATCCCCTCCAAAGAAGTTAGTTGGTGTGGGGTCTGTACTCCCCCATGGTAATGTTCCTTCTGGATCATGAAGTTTATTACCATTTGCAAATCGATCCGGAAAAATTTGGTACCATACAGTATCCTTTACCCATGCAGGAATTTAGAAGACATCCTCTTCATTGAGAAATGGAAATGTAAAGTAGCTGGAGTTATCTTCAAGAGGTGCTTCTTCAAAAAATCCTTTTTCTGTATAAATAAGCTTTTCTTCACCGGACCATAATTCGAACCCATATTTTAAACGTCTAAATGTTGTCCGGATCTCAGTTTCCCAATAATCAAATAGATCGGTACTTCCTTTTTTGGTCATCTCTTTCTTTTCCCACGGTTTCCAACATGAAATGCCTTCTTTTGTTTTCTCCCAGGAATACGGGTCGCCGGCTATTACATTCACTTTTTCAACATCATTCCGTTTGGTCCGTAAACGTAAATGAACTGTTTGATGATCATATGCGTAAGCAAAATTATTTTTAGGTCTATGAAAAATTGCTTCCTTCAACATGATTGGCATGACTCCTTTGTCATTATTTAAGCAAACGTTTGCATTCATATTTATCGTATTATGTTAATCTCTTAAAGTCAATCTATTGAAAGAAATTTTAAAATACTCTTTGTAAATGTTATAATAAAACATATTTTTTATCTGACTTAAATCAAAAACTTGGAAATATAATGCAATCGTTTGCAAATTCCATGAAAGGATGTATCATATGGCAGTTACAATTAAAGATATTGCCAAGCTGGCGAATGTCGCACCATCCACTGTATCTCGTGTTCTGGCCAATAATTCCGTAATTAGTGAAAAAACAAAAAAACGTGTCCAAAAAGCAATTGAAGAATTAGGATATCATCCCAATCTAAATGCAAGAAGTTTAATCAATCAGACGACAAATGCCATTGGAATAGTCATGCCTGACTCCGCAAGCAAGACATTCCAGAATCCTTTTTTTCCAGAAGTGATCCGGGGCATTAGTTCGTTTATCCATACAAAGGAATATTCTTTGTACATGCTGACAGGAGAAACTCAAGAAGAAATTTATAATGGTGTTGTTAAAATGGTTCAAGGAAGACGAGTAGATGGCATAGTCCTGCTATACTCCCGGATCGACGACAAAATCATGCACTATTTAATTGAGCAGGATTTCCCTTTCGTGTTAATTGGAAAACCACAAAACTTTGCCCAAGAAATTACTTATATCGATAATGACAATTATTCAGCGGGAAAAGATGCAGCAGATTATCTGATCAATCTGGGACATAGACATATTGCTTTTATCGGAGGAAATCCTGATTTAATGGTGACAAAAGAACGATTATCCGGTTTTAAAGAAGCCCTTAAAAATGCCGGGCTAGAGATCCCCGAAGAATATATCTGTCATATGGAATTTTTGCAGGAAGGGGGAAAGGAAGCAGTAGAACAACTCATTTTACTGAAGCAGCCGCCTACGGCAATTGTTGTAACAGATGACCTAATGGCCCTTGGGGTGTTAAGTACGTTGTCGGAAAAAGGATACAACGTACCAGATGATTTATCTGTTATTAGCTTTAACAATGTTATTTTTTCAGAAATCTCCAATCCTCCGTTAACATCAGTAGATGTACGGATCTTTCAATTGGGATATGAATCTGCCCAAAGTTTGGTGGAAAAAATTAAATCCCCTAATCTTTTACCTAAAAATATCATCGTTCCATACAAAATCGTTGAGCGGCAATCATGCAAAACACCTAAATAGAGCAAAAGGGGCAGTGCCCCTACTTCTATTTCAGTAAATATACTCTTGTTTCATAAGGTTTTAGCGTGAAGCTCTTTCGTAATTTCTGATCGGTTAGATCATAATTGTTCAATACAAGTTTTGAAGAAGAATAGGATATACTTCCTGGAACTTTGAATCTTGTATGATTTTCACTGAAATTATTAATGACAATCGCCTTTTGCCTGCCCAATCTGCGCAAATAAACAAATAGTTTAGGATGATTGGGCTTTAATAATTGATATTCTCCATAAATAAAAACAGGATTTTCTTTTCTTAAGCGAATTAATTTTTTATAAAAATAATAAATAGAATCAGGGTCATTTAATTGGGCCTCTACGTTGATATGTTTATAATTCGGGTTTACACCCATCCATGTTTGGCCTGCGGTTGTAAAACCTGCCATGTTCGTTGAATCCCATTGCATCGGTGTACGGGAATTGTCACGGCCTTGATTCCATATGACTTCCATAATCTCCTCGTGCGAACGACCTTTTGCTGTTTCAATATGATAGTAATTAATCATGCCTACATCATTATAATCAAGAATAGATGGAAATTTCACATTTGTCATGCCGATTTCCTGTCCCTGATAGATAAACGGCGTCCCTTTCATAAGGAAATATAATGCACCGAGCATTTTTGCACTTTCTTTCCAATATTTACGGTCATTTCCCCAAGTTGACACCCGGCGCGGCTGGTCATGGTTTTCAATAAACAATGCGTTCCAGCCCCTGCCTTCTAATCCGGTTTGCCATTTGCTCAGCACCTTTTTTAAGGCACGTACATCAACGTTTTTTGACTCTTTATCCCAAAGGCTCAAAAATTCAAATTGAAAAATCATATGAAAATAGCCGTTCTCTTCGCCTACCCACTTGTCGGCGTCCTCAAGACCTACACCATTTGCCTCTCCGACGGTCATAATGTCATAATGTTTAAAAGTGTTCTCCGTAAATTCGGCAAGGAATTCATCAATACCTTCCACATTCATCATATAGCCAAAGCAAGGAACGTAATCTGAATTTTTAGGATTGGGCATATCCGGTAATCCGGGTTCTTTTTTAATATGAGAAATGGCATCAACTCGGAAGCCGTCAATTCCTTTCTCCAGCCACCAATTGACCATTGCTTGCAGAGCTTCTCGCACCTCGGGGTTTTCCCAATTCAAATCCGGCTGACGGCTTGAGAAAATATGCAAGTAATATTGATCCGTTTCCGCGTCATATTTCCAAGCGGAACCGTTAAAAATCGACTCCCAATTGTTTGGCTCCTTGCCATTTTTCCCATCTCGCCAAATATACCAATCTCGTTTTGGATTATCCTTCGAGGACCTGGATTCAATAAACCATGGATGTTCATCACTTGTATGGTTGATCACCAAGTCTAAGATCAATTTCATCTCTCGCTTATGAACTTCCTCAAGCAGTTCATCGAAATCCTCCATCGTTCCAAATTCGTCCATAATATCCTGATAATCTGATATATCATAACCATTATCATCATTCGGCGATTTGTACATCGGGCATATCCAAATCACATCAATACCTAAATCCTTAAGATAATCCAGTTTGGAAGTTACCCCTTTTAAATCCCCGATCCCATCACCATTGGAATCCATGAAACTTCTTGGATACACTTGATAAACAACACTTTCTTTCCACCATGTTTTCTTCATTTGTTATTCCTCTCTCGAACAAAAGATTATTCGTTCATACCTTCACATATCCTGTTAAAAGCAAAAGATCCATTCACACCACTCTCAGTGTAAATGGATGTTTCTAACCGGTTCATTATCCTTTGACTGAACCCTTCCTTGTGCCCTGAATCGCTTTGCTATTAAACCCACCACATCTCGGAAACAGGATCTTCGATAAGGATTGATTTTAAATTGCATACTGCCCGTTTAAATCCTTCGTCGATCGACATAATTGGGTCTTCGTGTTCAATGCTGACGACATAATCGTAACCATAGGTTCTTAAGGCACTCATCATATCGGACCATTCTTTTAAACTATGGCCGCAGCCGACAGAACGGAACGTCCAGGCACGTGTACGCACTTCGCCATATGGCTGCATATCCATTAATCCATACATATTCACATTTTCCTGGTCAATGTATGTGTCTTTCGCATGGAAATGATGAATCGCATTTTCTTTTGCCAAAATTTTAATCGCCGCAACCGGATCGATTCCCTGCCACCATAAGTGGCTCGGGTCCAAATTAGCGCCAATTGCATCACATGTTTCCTCACGCAATTTTAAAAGCGTGTAAGGTGTGTGAACCAAAAATCCGCCATGAAGCTCAAGTCCGATTTTGACATTATGCTCCTTGGCAAACGAGCCAACTTCCTTCCAGTACGGAATCAATTTCTCCTCCCATTGCCACTTCAGAACGTCCCCATATTCATTTGGCCATGGGGTTACAGGCCAGTTTGGATACTTTGCTCCTTCCTGATCACCCGCTGTTCCGGAAAAACAATTCACGACAGGGACTCCCAGAAGCGAAGCTAGCTTAATGGTTTTTAAAAGCGTTTCGTGTGATTTGGCAGCAAATTCTTTATCAGGTGAAATCGGGTTTCCATGACAGCTGAAAGCACTAATCATTAGCCCGCGTTCCTCCACCTTTTGAAGATACCCCCGGCGTGCCGTTTCATTTTCCAAAAGTCCGTTCAAATCACAATGGCTGTTCCCTGGATAGCATCCAGTTCCGATCTCAACGGCATGAAGCCCGGCTTCTTTCACGGTATCGAGCATTTCTTCAAATGATTTTTCAGCAAATAAGACGGTAAAAACACCTAGTTTCATAAGTGATTCCCTCCACTCTCATAAATTTGATCAATAATCCGCGATACTTGAAGTGCTTGTTCAGGATTTACTACGAGATCAGCAAGCCCCAAGCAGGCATCGATGAAATTCTTCGCCTGCGGAACGTCTGGACTTTCTTCACCAGGAATCCATGCCGCCTGGCTGTTTACTAACATGCCGTTCTTGGTTGTATAAAGCTCAAATGGAAAAACGCTTAGCCCTCCATCTACACCAGAAATGCTAACATTCGCATAATCGTCTTTAATATTCGCCGCCCAGGAGCTTTCAAACAGCATCGATGCCCCATTCTCGAATTTCATATACGCAGTGACATGATCATCAACATCAAAGGTTTCATGATCAAACGTCCCCCACTGATTCACTTGATTCGGGATCTTGCTTACTGCATGATAAGTGGTGCCTGACACTGCAATTTCTTTCGGATTTCCCATCAGCCAAAGGGCCAAGTCGAGAAGATGACAACCAAAATCGATGAGGCTGCCTCCGCCTTGAAGGCTTCTATTGGTAAAAACGCCCCACCCGGGCACTTTGCGCCGCCTTAAGGCATGGACTCTTGCAACTAGCGGCTTGCCCACTTCATTCATTGCCTTCTTAGCAGCTTGTGCTTCCTTCATAAATCGGTAATGATAGGCAATTGCCAGTACTTTACCGGCTTTTTCTGAAGCGGCAATCATTGCTTGGCATTCCTCTGCATTTAGGGCCATTGGCTTCTCACATAGCACATGAACACCAGCTTTAAGAGCAGCGATAGAAATTTCCGCATGAAATTTATTTGGGGTGCAAATACAGACTGCATCCACTTTAGGTAACAGATCCCGATAATCCTCAAATACACCTGGAATAGTATATTTTCCAGCTACTTCTTTCGCCCGTTCGATATGGACATCGCTTAATGCTGTTATTTCGCAAATATTGCTTAATGAAAGAAAAGCAGGGATATGGCGGCCCTGTGCGATGCCGCCTGCCCCAATGATTCCAATCCGTAATTTTTTCATTATACTCTCACTCTGACAATTTGTTTTGTTTCATTGGACTCAAGTGCCGCCAAAATAACTTCCAATGATTTCATCCCTTCTTCGCCTGGTACCGGAGGCTCCTGGTCATGGATAATAGAATGGACAAAATGCTCAATCACATGTGAATTATTTTGACCGCCGTCTTCATTCGATTGGATTTTTCCAAGCTCATACTTGACGACCTCGCCGTTTGCATATTGAACAACAAGTGAATGAACAGGATCGTCCTCTAAACGAAGGATCGCTTTTTCTCCATATATAATAGTAGAATTATCTTCCTTACTCGTATATGCCCAGCTTGCTGCAAGCGTTCCGATGATGCCGCTTTCGGTTTTTAATACGCAAACGGCGTTATCATCCACATCAGCGAAATCTTTTGCATTCGTTTCAACAAACGAACCTACTTCAACGATTTCTTCGCCTAACAGATATCGTATTAAATCCGCTTTATGCACCCCCAAATCGCCCATTGCCCCAACAAATGCTTTTTCTTTCTGGAAAAACCAGCTCTCTTTCCCATCTACACTCCAGCCTTCCGGTCCGCTATGGCCAAAAGCGGTCCTGAAGCTGTATATTTTGCCGATTTCCCCGTTTTGAATAAGCTGGCGCGCTTTTTGATGGGACGGTACGAAGCGCTGATTATGACCAATCATCAATTTTTTCCCGTTTAACGTTGCCGCTCTAATCATAGCTTCCGCTTCTTGCTTCGATGTCGCCATTGGCTTTTCACATAAAACATGAATGCCTGCTTCCAACGCAGCAATCGAAATGGTGGCATGAAGGCAGTTAGGGGTACACACGCTGACTGCATCCACCTCACCACTATTTAATAATGTTTCATAATTGGTAAAAGCACGAACCCCGTATTTTTCAGCCACTTCTATTGCCCGTTCCTCATGAATATCGCAAACAGCCACTAGCTCTACATGTTTATTGACTGCGTATTCCGGTAAATGACGATGCTGGGCAATACTGCCGCATCCGATAACACCAACTCTTAATTTTCCCATGACTACTTTCCTCCCCTAATGTTTTCAAGCGGTTTCGCGTTTCCATAAACCGGACGTTCCCGCCTAACGGGCTCAGCCCATTTTACTGCATTGATGATGACACGTTGAATTTGCTTGTTATGATAGGTTGGATATGTTTCGTGTCCGGGTCTGAAGTAAAACACCTTTCCATTTCCACGTTTGTATGTACAGCCGCTGCGAAATACTTCCCCGCCTTCAAACCAGCTGATAAAAATAACCTCGTCCGGCTGCGGAATATCAAAATGTTCCCCATACATTTCTTCTTGGTCCAATTCAATATATTCAGAGATTCCTTCCGTAATCGGGTGACCAGGGGTTACAACCCAAAGCCGTTCTTTTTCATCGGCTTCACGCCATTTCAGGTCACAGCTGGTGCCCATTAAGCTTTTAAAAATTTTCGAGAAATGACCGGAATGAAGAACGATCAAACCCATACCATCAAGGACACGCTGCTTTACTTTTTCAACGATCGCATCCTTTACTTCTCCATGTGCCAGATGGCCCCACCATACCAATACATCGGTTTTAGTTAAAACATCATCTGTTAAGCCATGCTCCAGCTCATCGAGCGTGGCGGTTGTTGTTTCAAATCCGGCTGATTGAAGGAATTCCGCAATCGCTCCGTGAATCCCGTTAGGATAGATATCTCTAACAACCGGATTTTTTTGTTCATGACGGTTTACGTTCCATACTGTTACCTTTACCATAAACTCACTCCTTTATATTTATTTTAAAGAATACGAGATTCATTGAAACTGCTTACATTGACACGTAAGGTGGAAAATATTGATCCTATTTACCGCCTCTTACTCCTTTAGACATCCCTTATTTGATTACATCTTAAACTACAAATCTTTCAATAAACATACATGATATCACTAAAACATCTATTATTTTGCTATTTTATAAAGCTGATCGTTTATGATGACTAACAAGCGAAAAAGTGATTCACTAAAAATACAGATGATTTTCCAGTACTGTTGGCACTGGATTTGAATAAGCTTTAGTAATTTAAAATTAGGATTGTTCCATCCTGATAATGGAGGAAGATGTAATGGGAACTTTAAATGAAAATGATCCAAAAGGCATGACCCAACGGGATAGGATCTTTGAGCAGGAAGGCTGTACATTTCCGGGCAAGACCTATACGGAGGTCGTTTTAAAACCTGCATATGATGAAGCCAAACTGCATTTGCTGGAACCTATGATGGCGATTCATAAAGCGCAACTGATCATGCTGGTTGAACAAGGCTTAATTTCTTGTGAGCAGGGAAAGAAAATGGCAGAGGCGATTAGCAGTCTGGATCTGCAGTCCATTCGTACATCAAACTATTCAGGGCAAGTGGAAGATTTGTTTTTTCAAATTGAAACCGAACTGCTCCATAAAGCAGGGGATATTGCCGGAAATCTGCATATCGGCCGGAGCCGTAATGATATGGGAATTACTATGTTTCGACTGGCACTGCTGGAAAAAATACAGACGACATTTTCTTCCCTATTACTATTACAGGATCAATTATTACATTTTGCCAGCGAACATGTGGATACACTCATGATTGGCTATACCCACACACAGCAAGCCCAGCCCACTACTCTTGCTCATTATATCCTTGCTGTTGTTGATTCCTTAAACCGAGATATACAGCGGTTCATCCATGCCTACAAACAATGCAATCAAAGTCCGATGGGGGCAGCGGCTTTTACGACTTCCGGATTTAACATAAATAGAAAAAGAATGATGGAGCTCCTTGGCTTTGAGGGATACATTGAAAATTCTTATGATGCCATTGCCGGGGCGGATTATATTGCTGAAGTCATGACTGCCGTTCAAATAACAGCAATCAGCCTCGGTAGATTTGTCCAAGATTTGTTGTTATGGAGCACTCAGGAATTTTCTGTACTGCGTGTTTCCGATCCTTATGTACAAACGAGCTCCATCATGCCGCAAAAGCGGAACCCGGTATCTCTTGAACATATCCGATCACTGTTATCCAGTTGTGTAGGCAATACCCAGACTGTTCTCACAATGCTTCACAACACGCCATTTGGCGATATTGTGGACACAGAAGATGATATGCAGCCCTATGCCTGGAGAAGTTTAGATTTATTAGATAAATTATGCAGACTGCTGGCCTGTGTGATTGGAACTACTGAGGTAAATAAAAAAGTATTACGAGATCGCGCAAAAGCCAGCTTTGCAACCGTTACGGAACTTGCGGATACGTTAGTCAGAACGGATGGACTTTCCTTCCGTACGGCTCATCATATTGCAAGCGAGGTAGTAAAAATAGCCCTAACGCAAGGAATCGGAGTACATGAAGTTTCCCTTTCACTTGTCAATGAAGCGGCTAATGATGTGATCGGCAAACCGCTCAAGCTGGATGAGGCAAAGCTGCAAGAATCACTTGATCCCGATAACTTCGTAAAGATTCGGTCACTGCCTGGAGGCCCGAATCCAGACGAAGTAAGAAGAATGATAACAGATCGGCAACACCTGTATGCTAGACATGAATCCTGGCTGAAAGAAGCGAAAGAAAAATCCAAAAAGGCACTTCGGTATTTAGATGCTGTATTGGCGGAGTGGTGTAAAATTCACAGAAATTGCTAATTCTATTTTACAAAAGGCTGTTTAAAAAGCCCATTTTGGAGTTAAATATACCAAAATTAAAAACCCAAGAATGCTGATTTTAACGGCATTCTTGGGTTTGATTTTGGACAGCCCCTTTTTTTATTTAATCGATCCCTGCATGACACCATTTATAATCGATTTCTGTCCAATCATGTACATAATGAGAATTGGAAGGACGGTCAGGAGAATGGCTGGGATCAGCAGTTCCCAGTTGTTCATATATGTGCCATTGAAAACTTTCATTTGAACTGGCATTGTATAGACCGTTTCGTTATTTAGCACCAGCGAAGGAAGCAGGTAGTCATTCCAGATCCATAACACGTTTAGAATGGCAATGGTGACGGTGATTGGTTTAAGCATTGGAAAAACAATCAAGAAGAAAGTTTGCAACGTATTGCAACCATCTATTCTTGCCGCTTCTTCTACCTCAATCGGAATGGATTTCATAAATCCATGAAACATAAAGATGGAAAGGGCGCTTCCAAAGCCGATGTAAAAACAGATTAGTAATGGAATCGGAATCAAATCAATCAATTGGAGTTTTGCCCCATAAATATAAATCAGCGGAATCATCAAAGATTGAAACGGAATCACCATGGAAGCTACCAGAATCGTGAAAAATATTTTATTATACTTGGTCGGTTTTCTGACCATGTGATAGGCAGCCATCGCTGAGAAAAATACAATAAGAAGTGTACTGATAAGCGTAATCAACAGAGAGTTTTTAAATGTTACTAAAAAATTCATTTTGGCAATGACATCACTAAAATGAGCGAAATCCCAATGACTAGGAAGCGAAAAGGGATTCGTTATAATTTCCCCATTGCTTTTGAATGAATTGATCATGAGCAAAATAAACGGAAAGATAAAACAAGCCAAGGCAATGAATGCAATTAAATATACGAAAGTGGAAGCCACGATTTTCTTCGCAGTCATTACGCTTCAACCTCCATTTTCTTGCTGAAATAAACTTGAATCCCGGTAACAATGGCGACAATGAGGAACAAAATAATGGCTTCTGCCTGCCCTGTACCGTAATTTGCTTCCACAAAAGCTTTATTTACCACATGCATAGACACCATCAGGGTACTGTTGAAAGGCCCGCCTTTTGTCAGTGAGAAATTCAAATCATACACCATAAAGGCATTTTTTAGAGACAAGAAGATCGTAACAACAAATGAAGGTACCATTAAGGGCAGCGTTATATTGATAAGTCTTCTAAAAGCCCCCGCCCCGTCAATTTTGGCAGCTTCGATCAGATCCTTTGGAATACTGATCAATCCTGCAATGAAAATGATCATCATATAACCGGATGTCTGCCAGATCGTGACGATCACAAGAGCCCAAAATGCCATATGCGGGTCTCCAAGCCAGCCAAGCTTCAGCCAGGAAATTCCCAGCTTTTCCCCTAATGCAGGCAGTGATTGAACAAACACAAATTGCCAAATATATCCGAGAACTAAACCACCAATTAAATTAGGGGTAAAATAAGCTGTCCGCAAAGAGTTTTGAATCTTCATTCCGGAAGTTACCAGATAAGCCAATCCAAATCCAACAAGATTCACAAAAAAGACAGTTGCCACAACAAACTTAATCGTAAGCCAAAGAGAACTCCAAAACTCGGCATCCTTAAAGGCATTTACATAATTCAGCATTCCCGAAAACACCATGGCGTCTATTGGGGAGTCCATTTTATTAAGAGTAAGATATATTCCGTAAATAAAAGGAATGACAACAGTTATGGCAAAAAAAATGGTAGAAGGACCTAAAAATAGCATCGAATTTCCTAAACTGGTAAGGTTCCTTTTTCTTCGTATTACCTTCTGACTGATTTCAGTATGATAGCTAACCTCATCAACCTTTTTTGCAAGCATTTATCTCACATCCTATCTAAAACAAATGGGCGAGATTGATTCACCCGCCCACTTATTCTCATGTTTGATTCGATTTCACATTATTCTTGATGGCTTTTATAATAAGACTCTAAGAATTTTGCCAAGTCCTTTCTGGATTCTTGTTTTCCGATATATTTTTGTACTTCAGGGCCGATGATGGTAGACCAATCTGACGGGTTGATATAGTTCGTACTGAATGGCATTGTCTTATTTTGGGCAATTGCATTACTGATTGCAACACCAAGCGGGTTCGTTACTTTGTTCGGATTATTTTTGAAAGCGGAAATAATTTGTGCTTTATTGACAATAAAGTCTTGACCGGCTTGATTGTATACAAGCCAATTTAAGAATTTCTTGGCGGCATCCTGCTGCGCTTTGGTAGCCTTTTTATTGATCACTAAAACTTGTGTTGGTCCAACGGCAATTTTATTGTTAAGCGGATTATCCGGATTATTGTCAACAGGAACTGGCATAAATCCAAAGTTATCGCCCGCAACGGCTTTCAATGAGTCAAAGGCCCAGTCACCATTGAACAGGATCGCAGAATCCCCTTTACCAACTGCCACATGGGCTGCATCGTAGTATTGGCCAAGCGGACGATCGCCGTATTTGTTGTATGTTTTAGAGGTTAAAAGATTCAATGTATCGTAATATCCGTTCCACACTGCATTTTTCGTAAGATCCATCTTGCCGGCTTTGAGTTTATCCAAAATGACGTTAGGGTCACTGTCCTGATCCAGGAAGAGAGAACTGTAATGGTTCCCGACCGACCAGAATTCTGTCTGATAGGAAACAGGATACTGAACACCGGATGCCTTTATCTTGTCTAAAAGGGCTTTCAATTTATCTTGCGTATTAACAGAGAACGGATCAAATTTTCCTCCTGTTGCTTTCTCCACTACCTTTTGGTTATATACCAACCCCATCCCTTCTACTGCAAATGGAAACCCGATCACTTTGCCGTTTGCGTCTTTCAGTGCATAAGTGGTCTCAGCATTCCATTTTTCGTTTGACAAATCCATTCCGACATCTTTGTATTTATGCACAGCACTATAGGGATCAAACATAGCAATTGTAACCGTTTTCCCAGAAGCGGTGAGTTTATCATACATATTCAATGTATCTCCAACAGCGCTCGATTTGACGTCAACGTGAATATTTGGGTTCGCTTTCATAAAATCCTTTGCTGCTTGCTTAAACTGAGCATCAATTTCACCTTTGCCGTTTGTAACGATGATATTAACCGGTGAATCAGAGCTTGCTGCATTTCCCGATGTTTTCCCGCTACACGCAGCAAGTGACATGGTTAAAGCGGCGGCCGCACCAACAAGTGTTGATTTTTTAAGCAAAGCTTTAAAATTTACCATTTCATCATCTCCTTTTCGTTTTTTTGTACTTTCTCTCTTATATCTAAAATTTTAGTTGTTTTGAGTAATTATGAAACAGCTTACATTGACCAAAAGGGTGGAAAATATTGAACTTATTAGAAAAGCACGTGGTCCCTTGGGCAGCCCCGACAGGCAAATGTTCTTTAGCAGTAAAAGTCTGGTTTTTGGAATTTTACTGATTCTGGCTTTTGTCCCGAGGGGCTAGGCGCTGGAGCTGGACAATTTTCGAAGTCGAAATTTTAAGACAAATATCGAATGAGAAAGAAATCGAGTTATGTTACAATATTGATAATTTAAAAGGAGGCAAGTTAGTTTCGGGTTATTTGGACCCGGCTATCAAAACAAAGCAACGATGAGAACGGGATGGAGTATTCGTAAAAAGCTGATCATTTTACTATTCGTTGCAACTGTGCTCCCATTTGGAAGTTCAATTGCGATTACCTATTTTCAAACAACAAAGTCGCTCAATAACCGCTTTGTTTCTACCAATCATGATTTAATTGATAAAGGGGAAGAAGAACTGTCCGTTTATTTGGACGATGTTGCACAAATTTCATCGGTTCTCTACCGATATACTCCCTTTATGAACGTCATGAGGGATGGGATCTCTGAAGACTTGGATACGAATCAGGACGATGTCCGCCAGGCCCTTGCCTACCTGTTCAACACCCGTCCCGAAATTGAACAAATGCATCTTTACATTCATAACGGAAAAGATTCTTATACGATCTACCATTCTACCATCAGCGGCAGGGGCAAATATGAAAATATTTTATCACAAAGCTACTATGCCAAATTAATCAAGTCAAACAGCTTTTCCATCATTGAACCGCCGCATGAAATATATAGTTATAACAATATGTCTTTCATTCCTAATTCAGAAAAAAAGAAAGTATTAAGTTTCCACAATATCTTAAGAGACGTTCCATCGGACAGATTACTCGGTTTCCTTTCCATTGATATTAATCTATCCAAGATCAGTGCGATTGCTGACCGTTTATATACAAAAGGTGAAGAAGATCTCTATATAATGGATCAAAACGGGACGGTGATCTACTCTTCGGATCAGAAGGAAATTGGAGAACAAAATAATTATCAGTGGTTTGAACGAATAAAGCATGAACCACATACATCGAAAAGTCTGGCATGGAAGGATCCGCATTTTAATGGTGTGATCGTCTATGATAAGTTCCCTGCCCCCTATAAAGGCTGGTATATAGTAAAACGAATACCTTACAATGTCCTTTATCAGAGTGCTAGAGAAACCGCTCTAATCAATATTGTGATTGGTATGACCACCTTGATCATCGTCTTAATCGCCACATTAGCCGTATCGGTAAAGATCACCGCCCCTATAAAAGTATTAAATACCAATATGAAACGGGTGGAAAAAGGCGATTTTGCAGCCGACTTTGATTCGCTGGGAAACGATGAAATCGGCATGCTGGGAAGAACCTTTAAGTCGATGATTGCCAAAATCAACGAATTAATTGAGCGGGAATATGTCCTTGAGATTGAAAACAAGGCATCACAGCTAAAAATGCTGCGCTCACAAATTAATCCGCATTTTTTATATAATGCTCTTCAGTCAATCGGAACATTGGCCCTAAAGTCCAATGCTACCCAGGTCTATACGTTGCTGACATCTTTAGCCGTTATGATGAGATACAGCATGAACGTGAAGGAAGATATCGTCACTTTTGCGGCAGAGATCAAGCATGTCAAATCTTATCTATTATTGCAAAAACAGCGCTTCTCAGAACAATTTGCGTATGAACTGGACATTGAAAAAGAAGTGGAACACATTCTTGTGCCAAAAATGATTTTGCAGCCGATCATTGAGAATTGCTTTAAACATGGGCTTGATCAACCTATTGATCAAGCCATGATTAAACTTATGGCAAAGCGAAAAGAAAACGGCAATTTAAGCATCTGTGTTATGGATAACGGAATAGGTGCCAATGAAGAAAAGCTCGAACAAATCCGCCGTCAATTATTCCATGGCGCAAGTGTTGAGGCACAGAAAAGTGAAGCGATCGGCTTAAAAAATATTTATGACCGCTTGCAAATCTATTATCGTCATCAGGCAAAAATGTCTGTTGAAAGCGTTGAAGGATTGGGTTTTACTGTTAATATCGAAATTCCAAACGCTATTGATTTGGAGGTAGAGCATAAATGAAGGTATTAATTGTTGATGATGAACAGCATGTTCGCGAAGGAATTAAGCTGCTTGGAGAATGGATAGAGAATGGGATTACCGATATCTATGAGGCAGAGAACGGAGAAGAGGCCATTGCCCTAATTCAATCCTATGAGCCGGAGATTATTTTTTCCGATATGAAAATGCCCAAAATGGATGGAACCGGGCTCTTGGAGTGGATGAAAGAACATCAACCAAACCGCAAAACGATCGTAGTTACCGGATACGATGATTATCATTATATGCGCAAGGCTATTCATTTCGGCAGCTTCGACTATCTATTAAAGCCCATTGATCCGGAAATGTTAAATCAAACACTAGAAAAAGCAGTTTCTGAATGGAAGAGGGAAGAAGCTGATCGGAAACGTACAGAAAGCATAATGAAGCATGCCACTTTGGAAAAGCAGAACATCAGGACTTCCGGCACTGTTGAAGTACAGTCGCATCCAAATATCATTTATGAAATCGAAAAATATTTACAAGAAAACTTTGACCATGAAGTCAAACTCCAGGAAATATCGGAGCATTTTTACCTTAGCAGAGAATATATTTCCAGGAAGTTTAAACAGGAATTTAATGTGAATATCTCTGACTACATTGTAAAAATCCGGCTTGAAAAGGCAAAATCCTTGTTAAAAAACAGCCAGTTGAAAGTTTATGAAATTGCTAATATTATTGGCTATCAAGATGACAAATATTTTCGTAAGGTATTTAAAAAGGTTGAAGGAATCACTCCAAATGAATACCGGGCTCGAGGGGAATAACAACATGCCGATGAAAAACTATTCATTCACCGCCTTTGCTATTTCCCTATTGCTGCTTTTCACTACGGCTTGTGCCAAAGACAGTAATACCGGCTCACCGGAAAATCATCAAAGTAATAATAAAATTATCATCCATATTTTACAAGGTAAATTGGAAATTGCGGACCAATTAAAAGCATTAACGGACCAATATACAAGAGAACATCCAAATGTTATCTTTAAAATTGAAACGGTAGGTTTTGGCGCAGACAGCGAGGGAGCATTAAAAGCTGAATTTGCTTCAGGTAAGCCGCCCGATATTTTTACTAGTGAAGGTTATCAAAATGCTTATATATGGAAGGATCAATTAGAAGATTTATCGGACCAGCCATGGGTAAAAGATGCCTATCCAGAAGCATTACAACCAATGACGATTGACGGTAAAGTTTTAGGACAGCCGATTAATTTGGAAGGTTATGGATTTATTTATAATAAAGCATTATTTAAAAAAGCACATATTACGAAGCTTCCAAAAACATTTACTGAGCTTGAGGCCACAGCGAAAAAGCTGAAATCCGCGGGAATCACACCATTCTCAATAGCATATGCAGAATGGTGGGTATTAGGGAACCATGGTCTGAATGTTCCATTCTCCTATGCGCAAACGGAAAATCCAAACTTCATTCCAGGCTTAAATTCCGGAGCGACTAAAATAACGGGCAACCAATATTTTGATGATTATTTTAAACTATTGGATTTAACGATAAAATATGGAAATCAAAATCCATTAACAACTGACTACAATACCGAGTTAAACCAGTTTGCCAAAGGCCAAACAGCGATGATACAACAAGGAAACTGGGTTCAACCCATTCTTGATAAGCTCAACCCCAATATGGATGTTGGCTTTATTCCAATGCCGCTCAACAGTAACACTAACCAAACCGATCAATTAATGGTAGGTGTCCCGAGCAACTGGGTGATCTATAATAAAGCACCTGAATCACATAAAAAGTACGCAAAGGATTTCTTAAATTGGATGGTTTCATCAAAAGAAGGCCAAACCGCATTAACAAAAGACTTTAAATATATTCCAGCCTTTCAAAACATTGAGGCAAAACCAGAAGACATTGGACCTTTAGGTGCTGATCTAGAGCAATATATAAAAGCAGGAAAAACGTATTCCTGGCAGTTTATGAAATACCCTGATGGTGCAGGCCAGGCATTCGGCGCCGCCCTGCAAGCCTATATTGCAGGGCAAAAATCAAAGGATGAAACAGAAAAAGCCTTAGATGCAATATGGGTCAAGTTAAAAAAGTAAAGAGCTTGCCAAAAAACGAGGATAAGAACATTTAGTTTATATCCTCGTTTTTTATTACTCTTTATCTGGAGTATTTACCATAATCCCGGCAACTTGGGTTAAACGGTCATAAAAAGCTTGGCCGGCAGGAATTTGATCCAGACCGATTTCCTGAAAGGCTTCCTTCATGCAGCGCAGCCAGGCCTTTGCTCTTTTCGGTGTCACTTCGTGCGGCATATGACGTGCCCTCATGGCAGGTGGTCCGAATTCCATGCTGTATAGCGGCGGTCCCCCTAAAAATTGCGACAGAAACATGCGCTGTTTTCTTTTTATTTCTTCTATATCCCCTTGAAATATCGGAATTAAATCTTGATCAGCATATACTCTTGGGTAAAAGGCATCGACAAGCTTATCAATAGTTTCCTGTCCGCCGATTTCTTCATAAAGTGTTTTGAAGCTGTATTCCATCTTTTTTCACCATCCTTTTTTATATTTCCCCCTGTTTTGAATTATAATGGTTATTTGACTTCTGCCTTGTGATGTTCATCACACGACTCTCCGGTCATATGAATATTATTTTAACATTGTTTTCAGTTTTCAAGAACCTGGAATGAGTTTTTTTGACTTCGAGAATTGTCTAGCTCCAGCGCCTAGCCCCTCGGGACAAATAACCTTCTGCACTAAAAGTCCAAAGGCAGACTTTTAGTGCAGAACATTTGCCCGTCGGGGCTGACCAAGGCGCTTGCGCTTTTCTTATTCCATAAAAATACATTTGACTGATGTTTTGGTTTATTTTAGCATATAACTTTGTATAGTGGTTCGAGAGCCTCCCACTAAAAAAAACTAAGGAGAAGTTAAAATGGAAAAAATAAATAACTCACTAAGCGTAGACCGTGTACCTGCTAAGCCAAGAATTGGCGTGCGGGAACTTGTTGTCAACGGAATTGTCGCAGCCCTTTATATTGCTGTTTCGGCGATCATTCAGCCATTCGGCTTTACCCAAGTACAATTCCGGGTTTCAGAGCTGTTTAATCATTTGATTGTATTTAATAAAAAGTATCTTTACGGCATTATATTAGGTGTGTTTTTAACGAATTTGTTCTTTTCTCCAATGAGAGCATACGATCTAATTTTCGGCGTTGGGCAGTCTTTGATCGCCCTTCTGATCACGATATTGTGCTCTCGTTTTATAAAAGAAATATGGACGAGAATGGTCATCAATACGGTTGTGTTTACCTTCACCATGTTCTTTATTGCCCTTGAACTACACCTTGCCTTTCACCTGCCATTTCTTTTCACATGGCTGACAACCGCAGCTGGTGAATTTGTAGTTATGGCTGTTGGTATGCCGATTATGTATATAATCAACAAAAGCGTTAAATTTGATAAATTAATGAAGTAAACGAATGAGCCGCTCCAAGTGTAAAGGGGCGGCTCTTTTTCACGTCTGATTAATGTAAATATTTTGGCTAATGTGATAGGATGGTTGTGACACACTAGCTCTTTATTTTTTAATAGAAAGGAAGGAATACGATGCTTCAACGTCCTATGCAAAATGAGTATCCTGAATACTATGTTCCGTATGTTTCATTAGTCCCAGATGGAGATTTGTTAACGATTTTAAAGGAAAATCTAGAAAAGGTAATTACCCTTTTTGAAAGCATTTCTGAAGCTGATGGAAGTTTCCGTTATGAACCGGGGAAATGGAGTATTAAAGAAGTACTTGCCCATATAACAGACACAGAAAGAGTAATGAGCTACCGCCTGCTTCGCATTGGCCGCGGTGACCAAACACCATTAGCCGGATTTGACGAGAACCTATTTGTAAAGGGCTCACAAGCAGAAAAACTCCCATTGAAACAAATCCTAGCCGACTTCATAGCAACACGTAAAGCTTCCATCACCCTAATAGAAAACATGCCAGATACAGCCTGGGAAAACAAAGGCATTGCCAACAACACAGAAATCACCACCAGAGCCATCGCCTACATCCTCACAGGCCACGAAATGCACCACCGCAACATCATTACAGAAAGATACCTTTAATGGTGTCAGGCACCACTCGTGGACATTTGTCCATCTGGGGTGGACAATCATCTGCTTAGTAATAGGAAACGGCCCGGTTTTTGAATGCAACAGGGCCGTTTTTCTATTATTAAATGCCTATCCCTTTGTAACCCCACCGGTTCCCCAGTAGTTTTTGGGAACCGTCTGGACAATTACACGGACTTGTTCTGGTTTTACCTGAAGGCAGTGCACAGTCGATTTGGTTAACTCTGCGATTAAGTTTCTTATTTGTTCATCTGTTCTTCCTTCTAATATTTGTACTTGAATGATTGGCATATTTTTCTCCAAAATTACTTTTTAATATGTAAAATAACACATAGCCTATAGCTATGTGCGGGCTTTGCAGGAAAAAGAAACGCTGCCTAATTCAGCAAATTGAGCAACAATTGTGTCATGTGGCTCAAAAGGAATCGCTTCTGAAATGGCTCCACTAAGGATAATATCTCCTTTTTTAATTCCTTTGCCAATTTCCCCTAGCTTGTTGACTGCCCAGGCTACTGACGCTGCCGGATGTCCCATGACCGCTGCACCAGAACCTGTTTGTGCAACTTCCCCATTCTTTGACATAACCATCCCGATTTCTGCCAGGTTCAGTGTTTTCGCACATATCCACTTACTTCCTATTAAAAAACGCGAAGAGGAGCAATTATCGGCGACCACATCAGCCAAGGTGAACTTAAAGTTTACATAACGGCTGTCAATAATTTCGATAGCCGGCGCTACATATCTGGTCACACTTAAAACATCCTCAACAGTGATGTTCGTTCCCTGTAAATCTTCGCCAATCATGAAAGCAATCTCCGGTTCCGCTTTTGGATGGATAAACTGTGCAAAGTCTAAAGGCTCCCATTCCAAAGCAAGCATATCATCGGTTAAATAGCCATAAATTGCTTCGTGGACCCCCATCATCTCCTGTTTGGCCTTACTTGTGAGGCCAAGCTTCAAACCAATCCGACGTGCTCCACCTTTCTCCCTCTTTTGAATCAATTTTTCCTGAATCGCATATGCCTCTTTCAAACTCAAATTCGGATACCGTTCCGTTACCTTTACCACTTCACGCCGATCTTTTTCAGCAGCAAACAAATATTCAACAATTTCCAAATCTGCACCACTAGCTATTGGCACCATTCACACCCCCAAATATTCTATAAAAATTTAAACAAAAGTAACGGAAACCGATCCAAGAGTGCCAAATTGTGCTTGAATATGATCCCCTTTCTTCACAGGCACAGCCGCTGACAATGCACCGGGAAGAATTAACTCCCCAGCTTTTAGGGAAATATCAAATTCAGCTAATTTATTGGCTAGCCAAGCGACAGCTTGGGCTGGATGTCCTAACGCGGCAGCTCCTGAACCTGTTGCGGTGATTTCTCCATTTCTATAAAGCACCATTCCAGCCGTCCGAAGATCGACTCCAGCAATTTCTGTTACTTGAGTGCCGACTACCACTTTGGCAGAAGAGCCGTTGTCCGCTACCGTATCGGCTAATTGAATCTGCCAATCAGCAATACGGCTGTCAATAATTTCAAGCACGGGTGTTACATATTTGGTTGCCATCAAAACATCCAAATAGGTCACATTCGGCCCCTTTAAATCTTCGCCAAGGATAAAACCAATTTCAGCTTCGATTTTCGGACTAATAAACTCGTTGATATGGACAATACTATCATCGGCAATCTTCATGTCATCAAGCAGATGCCCATAATCGGGTTCACTTACACCAAGCATTTTCTGCATGGCAATACTGGTCAGTCCAACCTTCTTGCCAATTACTTTACGCCCTTCACTCAGCTTTTGATCCTTCACTTGCAGCTGAACAGCATACGCATCCTCTACAGTTAATTCCGGATATTGCTGTGTGAAAGGGGCAATAGGCCGTTTTGTGCGCTCCGCTTCAAAAAGGTCTCTTGCCAGTGTTTCAATTAATCGATTCATATACTCACTTCCTTTGGAACTGTTATTCTCGTACCGAAGCACCGTGTTTCTTCTATTATAATTTCATCGTAATTGTTTTTGCCTCCGTGTAAAACTCAAAGCTGTGACGGCCTCCCTCACGTCCGATACCGCTCGCTTTGGCTCCACCAAAAGGAGTTCTCAAATCCCGGTAATACCAGCAGTTAATCCAGAATAATCCGGAATTGACACGAGATGCCACACGATGCGCACGGCGCAAGTCATTTGTCCAAACAACTCCTGCAAGCCCGTAAACCGAATCATTTGCAATTCGCACTGCCTCTTCTTCCGTTTTAAAAGGAATAACGACTAATACAGGACCGAATATTTCTTCCTGTGCTACCTTCATTTTATTATCCACATCATAAAGAACTGTTGGTTCATAGAAATTTCCGTCTCCAAGTTCAGTCATTCTATTTCCGCCGATAGCGAGTTTTGCACCTTCGGCAATGCCGATTTTTACATATTGATCAACTGTTTCCAAATGGCTTTTTGAAACCAATGCACCCATATCTGTATCTTCACTTAAAGGATCACCAACTTTTATCTTTCGAACGGCGTCAACAAATTTTTCAAGGAACAAATCATAAATGCTTTCTTCCACAAGCAAACGCGAGCCTGCCAGGCAAATTTCACCTTGGTTTCTAAAAATCGCATCAATCGATCCAGCTACCGCTTCATCTAAATCGGCATCCGCAAAGACAATATTGGCAGACTTGCCACCTAGTTCAAGCGAAACAGGTATAAGCTGTGAAGCGGCATTTTGCATGACTGTCCGACCCGTCATACTGTCACCGACAAAAGAAATCCTCCTTACAGAAGGATGCTTAGTCATTGCGGTACCGGCTGTTCCCCCCGGCCCGGTAATAATATTTAACACACCAGGCGGCAACCCTGCTTCATTGGCAATTTCACCAAGCATGACTGCACTAAGAGGAGTATAGGAGGCAGGCTTAACCACTACCGTGTTGCCGGCAGCCAATGCTGCTGATGCTTTCCAAGTCATCTGCATGAACGGAAGGTTCCACGGAATAATTAAGCTGGTCACTCCCGCTGGTGCGTACTTGGAGTATGACATATATTTGGCCTGATCATAGTGCTCATGATGAAGATAATTTGCCATTTCAGCAAAAAACCTGAAGTTTGCCGCAGCCCTTGGAATATCGAAGCCTCGGCTTTCTTTAATCGGTTTGCCAACATCTAGTGTTTCAACAAAGGCCAATTCCTCTAGTCGTTCCATCACCAGGTCAGACATTTTACATAAGATCTTGGAACGCTCCTCAACAGGCATTTCACTCCATATACCGCTTTCAAATGTTCGCTGTGCCGCTTCAATGGCCTCGTTCACATCCTGTGCACTTGCTTTGGCAACTGATGCGAGCTTTCGGTTTGTCGCAGGATCAATGGTATCAAAAGTCTCCCCTGATAAAGCATCTTTATATTCTCCATTAATAAACAGCTTGGCGTCTTTAATGACTTGCTGCTGTGTCAGATTCATCGAAAAAGCCTCCTATTCTTCTATTTCTACGATCATTTCTACTTCCACTGCATTATTGTTTGGGAGCTGCGCCATTCCTACTGCAGACCGCCCATGTCTGCCGATCTCGCCAAAAACCTGAACGAGTAAATCTGAGGCGCCGTTCATCACTTTCGGCTGTTCGGTAAAATCGGGCGCACTGTTGACAAAACCCAGTATCTTCACGATCCGTTTCACCTTGCTAAGGTCGCCAATTTCATGTTTGATTACACTCAACAGGTTTAACATACATTGCCTTGCCGCAAGATATCCGGTTTCAACGGATACATCCTTCCCAAGTGTGCCGCGATATTCATCTGTTCCCTGCCCGGATGTGAAAATTAAATTTCCCGTTCGAACACAGCTTACATAATTTCCTGCTGCCGGTCGAAGCGGGGGCAATGTTAGCCCCAGCTCCGCCAATCTTTCTTCTGGCGTTTGAATGGTATTTTTCATGATTTCCCTACCCCGGCTTTTACTGGAATGTTTAAAAATCTTAGTGCATTCATGCCGAGCATCGCATCTGTCTCGTCTTTCGAGAGCCCAAGCGTTTCATCGATCACCTTTCCAGGCGGTACTTCCCTTAATAGAAACGGATAATCCGATCCCATTAATATACGTTCGTGCCCAAAAACCTCCAATAAGTATTTAAGGTTAATAGAATCATTCACCAAAGAATCGAAATAGAAATTCTTCGCATAATAACTTGGAGGCTGGTCGAGCAGGCGTAAATGCGGCCATACCTTCCATCCTTTATCAAGACGCGGCAGTAAATAGGGCAATGAGCCGCCGCCATGGGCAAAGCAAATTTTTAATCTTGGGAATTTTTCAATGACACCGCCTAAAATAAGGCTCGCCCCAGCCAGTGCTGTTTCACTCGGCATTCCAACCGTGTACATCAAATTGTGCCGTGGCATCCGCTCTTTCCCAAGGGTTTCCCATGGATGAATAAACAGTGGCACTTCCCACTTTTCTGCCATGGCAAAAAACTCAATTAACGATGGATCATCCAGATTGTTATCGTTTACATTCGTACCAATCTCAATTCCGCTTAATCCGAGTTCATGCATGCAGCGGTCCATTTCACGAATCACGGTTTCGGTATCCTGGAGCGGTACCGTTCCTAAACCAATAAATTTATCTGGATATTGCCTGACCGTATCAGCAATAAAATCATTCTGAATCCGGGCGAGCATTTCTGCCTGTTCTGCAGGTGCCCAATAGGAGAAGGTAACCGGAATGGGGGATAGTACCTGCATATCGACCGCTTCCCGCTCCATATCCTGAATCCGTTTCTCGGGGCTCCACACCTGTTCCGTTACTTCCCGGAATACCTTTCCGGCCACCATAATATTAGCACCGCAGGCACAAGTACGTTCGAGCTTAGGCAATTTTTCACCGGTTAAGTGCTTAGTCAGTTCCGTGAAATCTTCCGGAATGATGTGCGTATGGAAATCTACTCGCATTTCCATTCACTCGCTTCCGGCGCCATCACATGTCCGCACTGCTCACATGTTCTTAAATCCAAACTGCCATTAAATTCAGCGATTGCTTCTTTTACCTGTACTTCAATATTCGTTAATTGAATGGTAACCCGGTGCAGCTCATGGTCACAATTGTCGCAGAACCAAACGAAATCCTCTAACTCGCCTTTGGCACGATTACGTTCGATGACGAGGCCGATCGTATCTGCCACACGATGCGGTGAATGCGGGACATTAGCCGGGAGATGAAACATTTCTCCTTCCTTTACTTCTACCACTTCACGCTTGCCTTCTTGATTGATTACTTCAACATAGCAGCTTCCTTTAATTTGGTAGAAAATCTCTTCGGAAGGATCCACATGGAAATCACGACGCTTATTTGGTCCCCCCAATAGCATCACCATCAACTCGGCATCTTTCCAGATGACTTTATTGTTCACTGGCGGTTTTAACTGATCCTTATTTTCCTCAATAAATTTCATTAGATTAATTGGCAAGAATTGAGTCTTTGTCTTCTCCATCACTACTTCTCCCTTCATTATTACTTACTAATTTTCTCAAATTCAGCTTTAAACGATGTTTGCATTAGCACAACTTCCTCTGCCAAGCGTGAGATTCTCTCAAGCAACTCCTTGGAAACGATTTCATTTTCCTGGTTAAAATGTTCACTATTCGCATAAACATAGCTCGGGGCGACAAATGCACGGAAGAAACCGGCAATCGGTTTTAATTGATTTTCAACTACTAAATAATGCTGATAAGTGCCGCCATTTGCGACAAATCCCATCACCTTATTTCTAAAATCGGCAGGGTTGATTAAATCAAATAAGTTTTTTAACACTCCAGGGATGGATCCTTGGAAAATAGGAGTGCCAATAATATAAAAATCAGCAGCAGAAACATTTTCAATTACCGTCCTAGTATCTTCGGAATAAGTAGATGGATGACGTCCGTCACAAAATTGCACATCATAATCCATCATATCTAGATATTCCACTTCGATTTCCGGATGAATTTTTTTTACTTCATCCAGTACTTTTCTTACAAGAATCCCCGTTTTCGCTCCGATGATTGTCCCGGAAATCCCCAACAGTTTCAAAGATTTCACTCCTTTGACACTTAAATTCTATTTTGTTAACAATTCTTTCTCCAGTACACTGACTTTCAATGCTTCGTCGACTAAATCAAGGGAATGCTGGCGCTTGTAATTGTTATAAAAAATCGCCCGTTTGCGGATTGGATCCCCTGTATAATAACGCTCATATTGCAGCAATCGCTGTCCGAAGGCTTCACCGCATAAATCCCATGCAAGCTTAAAGATACTGACACGATCGAAGGATGATACTCCTTCTCTGCCAACATAATAATGATCAATGGCTTCCCGTAATTCCTCATTTACAAAATCTGCCCCGGTTGGTGACATTAACAGACCGCCGGCACCCACAATTTGCATGACTTCAATCGCCCTTGGATACATTGTCGGCAGCAAGCCCCGAATCGTTTCAAGCGGAATATAGGCTGGAAGCGCTTCCCCGTGCTCCGTGATTGTATATTCAATCTCCGCTGTCCTGAGCAATGCCCTGATCGATTCAAGTGACTGAATAAGCTCGCCAAGTTGATCCTGAACGTTTAAATAAACATCTACACCGATAGAATCCGCCAATTTCATAGCCACTTCCACGGCAAATTGCAATTTGATCAAACCTCTTACCCCGGATTGATGAGCCGGCTGCTGCCCCGCACCTGTCATTGGATACAATTGATTTGCCGCTTCAACATTGTTATATAAAAAGACACGATCCCATGGAACCACCACATCATCAAAAACGAGTAATGCATCCATTTCCTCAAATCGGGAGGCAAGCGGATGATCAAAGAGAGAACGAGTTCCATCCTGCATTTGTTCGCGGCAAATGATCCTTAGCCCTGGTGTGTCGATTGGCAGTGCAAATGCCAGAGCATAACGCTCATCGCCAGGTTTAAAGCCAGGGAAAGAATAAATAATCACTTCATCTGTAATCGGTGCCAGCGTTGCCAGCATTTTGGCCCCTCTTACGACTAAGCCCTCTGGAGTTTCCTTCACAGCCCCAAGATGAGTATATATATCTTTTTGCTCATGAGATGACTTACTGCGGTCATTTTGCGGATTGATAATGGCATGGGTTAAAAATAAGTCATTACCACGAAGATATTTATAATAGTTCCGGATATTTACAGCCCAATCTTTGTTATACTTTTCAAAAAACCAGGAATTATAGTACATTGAAGTCACAACGACATTTAAAAAGTCCGGTGTTCTGCCCATCAGGCCAAATGTTGCTCTGGCAAATACTTCAAAGACTTCCCGGCGTTTCATTAAATCGTCATAGCTTTTTGGTACCAAAAAGGCATTATTGACTCTTTCGCCTGTTTCTTCACATATATGTGTAATCCGCTCCTGATACTTGGGATCGTGCTGCATATCATATAGCTTGGCAATTTCCAAAATGGGTTGCTTGAAAACTGGTTCATCAAATAAATTGGTTACTTTTCTACCTTGCAGCCATACTTCAGGTTTTCGTGATTTTAATCCTTGAATGTACTGCGCGCCTGTTCTAATCCCCATTGTGCTGCCTCCTTTTATCAATCTTATAACTGAATTGTATTACGTTGTTTCAGAAAGAACTGTAGTCTAGTTAACATATTTCCGCATAAAATTCAGATAAGTCCAAAGAATCAAATTAATCGTAGAAATTTATTGTAATTTCCACTATGATAAATAGTGATTCACAGTTTAATACTGCCTAAATTCTTTAAGGGAGGTTTATCGTTTGGTAACCCTTTATGAACATGTCTTTAATTGGGATGCTTATTTGGGATTTGGGTCAAGGCAATTTTTCAAACGAAAACAATGTATATATGCCCAAGGGACCATAGGGGACGGATTTTATTTTCTTCATCAAGGGCTGGTGAGAATTGTGAGTACAAACGCAGCCGGAAAGGAACGAATGTTAAACATTGTCATTCCAAACCAACTGCTAGGGGTTCAATCTATGGACAAAAAGCAGCATTTTACCACAGCCATCGCCGTCACAGATTCGATTGTCTATCATTTTCCCTGTGATAAATTTAAAGAACTGATCAAAGCACATCCGGAATTGCTAAAACTATTTTCGCGAACCGTTATTCATAAAATGCGCATTCTTTTGGACCGGATCAATTTGGATACGCTTACATCTGAACAAAAAATAGCATTTCTCCTTTACAATGTTTGTTATGAATTTAAAAACTTTGAAGTTCCCATCAACCAGCATGATATCGCTAGCTGTACAGGTTTAACACGAATCACTGTGTATAAGGTGCTTAAACAATGGCAGGAGAATGGCATTGTTGAAATTATGAACAAAAAATACTTTATTAAAAAACCAGATTTCCTTAGAAACCTGGTCAAATAAAACCTTCTTTATCTCATGCTGGTTAAACGTTATGGGCAATTGCTTTGATTTTTTCAAAATTAAGAATCACAATTTGGCGGTTTTTTACTGCAATGTATTGTTGTTGCTTCCATTTCTGAATGACTTTATGGACTGTAATCCGGTTGGCACCTAAATATTTCGCAAATAAGGTTTGATTCATGGAAGCGTTTCTGTTTTCTTCAACAAGTTTTAATAAAAAATAGGCCATTTGCTGCTCTATCGGGCTTTCCATAAGCGAGATCATTTCCGCTATAATCCTAAATTTATAGATTAGCGAGTCCGTAAAGATTGCTGCCGCCTCCGGATGCTCTTGATAAAGGGCAAAAGCCATCTCATCCGAAAAGAAATAAATAACTGATGGGCAAGCCGCTGTTGCGCTAGTTAAATATGGTTGTCCATCAACACCATGTTCGCCAAAAAGCATCCCTGCCGGTACGACATTAATAATCCGTTCATGGCCTTTATCGGAGAGAAGTATAATATTGACTTCACCAGACCCTAAATAATAAAACCCTTTCCCCTGTTCTCCCTGGCGGTAGATCAGCTTATTTTTTTCTACTTCACTCCGTATGCCGTATTGTAAAAAAGATTTCCACCTGTAGCGAAGGTCTTTCATACGATCACCCTTCTGAAAAAATTTTTTAACATCCAAGTTGAAACAACCTGAGGTGGGAAATATGCTTGGCAATAGTTATTCTTACTACGAATATAGCATTAATTTTTTGCTCATTCCAAGCTAGATGACGATATAAGATTATTAATTTTCTGAATTGTGTTGTTGACACCCTCTCAAATTCCCTGATATGATTTTCCTTGATTTATAAAACGGTGAAAAAAGGAGGATCAAGATGAGTTTAAAAAGCTTTCAACCAACATTGGAATATGCACAGCAATTGGACAGACTAGATACTCTCCGGTCATTTCGTGAGGTATTTTACTTAAAATCCAATTCCATCTACATGGACGGAAACTCTCTCGGGCTTCTCTCAAAGAGGGCAGAATGGACTCTTCTAGAAGTATTGGAAGGCTGGAAGGAATATGGAATTGACGGCTGGACCAAAGGAAAGTACCCATGGTTTGATCTGTCGGAGAAATTGGGAGCTTTAATGGCGCCATTAGTGGGAGCAGCTGCGAATGAAGTGATTGTAAGCGGTTCCACAACTGTCAATCTTCACCAACTTATCGCCACTTTTTATCAGCCCGAAGGAAACCGCTGCAAAATACTTGCAGATGAACTTAATTTCCCAACCGACATTTATGCCATCCAAAGCCAGCTGATGATCCAAGGGTTTGATCCCGATACTCATCTAATCAGGGTGAAAAGCAGGGACGGAAGGTTTATAGAGGAGGAGGATATTATCGCCGCGATGACGGATGAGATCGCATTGATTATTTTGCCAACGGTACAGTATCGCAGCGGACAAATTCTTGATATGAAACGATTAACGGCCGAAGCTCATAAACGCGGCATTCTAATCGGATTTGACGGTTGTCATTCCATTGGGGCAATTCCCCATTCATTCAGCGAATGGGACGTTGACTTTGCCTATTGGTGCAACTACAAATACTTAAATGGCGGCCCTGGTAGTGTCGGCGGCTTATATGTCAATCGTAAACATTTTGGAACTAAACCTGGGCTTGCCGGCTGGTTCGGTTCGCGAAAAGACAAACAATTCGATTTGGAACATATCTTCACACCGGCAGATACAGCGGGAGCTTATCAAATGGGGACCCCGCATGTGTTAAGCCTGGCACCGTTAATCGGCTCGTTAGAAATTTTTAATGAAGCCGGTATTGAAAATATCCGGAAAAAGTCCCTTCACATTAATCAGTACCTTATGGACCTTATTGAACATGAACTGGATGGTATGGGCTTTGTCATTGGAAATCCGAGAGAAGACCACCGCCGCGGCGGCCATGTCAGTCTTGAACATCAAGAGGCAGCCCGCATTTGTAAGTCTTTAAAGGAAAACGGCATCATTCCCGACTTCCGGGCGCCGAATATAATCCGCCTGGCACCCGTTGCCCTCTACACCTCCTATGAAGAAGTTTGGCATGTAGTGCAAACATTGAAAACAATTATGACCGAAAAGCAATATGAGAAATTTGCGAATGAACGCGAAGTAGTGGCTTAACGTCAAATAAGGCCCGACGTTCCAAAAAATCAAGCCTTTATCGGCATAGGAAAGGAATGAATGTATGGGGAACAATCAAACGGTAAATAGATCTGAAAAGGGATTAAATCGGGAGTTGAAAACGGGGCAGCTAACGATGATTGCAATGGGCTGCGCCATTGGGACAGGACTTTTCTTGGGGAGCGGCCTTGCCATTCAAACAGCAGGTCCAGGTGTTTTAATCAGTTATGCCATCGGTGCCTTTATTGTCCTCTTGTTAATGGGCTGTTTGGCGGAGATGACGGTTGCACACCCGGCATCAGGCTCATTTGGTATCATCGCTGACAAATACCTTCACCCGATGGCAGGCTTTCTTGTCCGCTATTCCTACTGGATTGCCAATGTTCTGGCAGTAGGGGTGGAAGTAAGTGCGATTGCCGTCTATATGAAATATTGGTTTCCCAATGTTCCGGGTATTGTTTGGATATTGCTTTTCGGTGCCTTGCTGATTTATGTGAACGCTATGAGCGTCAACACCTTTGCTACTTTTGAATATTGGTTCTCCATGATCAAAATAAGTGCCATTATTGGTTTCATTATTCTTGGATTATACGTGTTAGTTGGAACATCGGGCCACCCACATATGGGGGCACAGAATTATGTCAACAATCATGGATTTATGCCGTTTGGCTTTAAGGGGGTGTGGATTGCCATCTTCGTTTCCCTCTTTAGCTTTATCGGAACCGAGCTTGTTGCCGTTACGGCTGGTGAGGCGAAAGATCCAGATGTTGCTGTCTCAAAAGCATTAAAAGCCACTGTCTTTCGATTGTCTACTTTCTATGTCTTGACTCTCGCCATCATGTTAATGATTGTACCTTGGAAAATGGCAGGAGTGGACAAAAGCCCATTTGTAAAAGTTATGGAAATTCTAAACATCCCTGGTGCTTCCGGTATCATGAATTTTATCATTCTAACAGCTGCACTATCGGCTATGAACAGCCAGCTATACGCCTCTACCAGAATGGTTTTTTCGTTATCGCGCAGTCAATTTGCCCCAGCTGTTTTTGGCAAATTAAATAAACGAGGTGTTCCGGGGCCAGCGCTTGCCGTTTCTACAATTGGGATTGTTCTAGCTGCAATTGCCAGCGCTGTATTCCCTAATTCCTCCTATGCCTTTATGATGGGAATTTCAATGTTCGGGGTATTATTTACATGGCTCATGGTATTTATATCTCATTTATTTTTCCGAAAAACATGGGAAAAGTCGGGCGGCCGCAAACTGCCGGTCAGAATGATTGGCTTTCCCTATTTAACAATTATTGGAATGATTCTTCTTCTTAGTTTGATGTTAACTACTTGGTTGACCGATTTCAAGATTATGCTTCAGTTTGGAATTCCGTGGCTCTTATTTTTATGTGTGGCGTATTTTCTTTTTAGAAAACGAAATGCCGCCCAACAGGAGTCGATTTCGATAATTGATGAACATGTAAAAAATTAGGGGGTATAACAATGGATGTAAAAAATCAAACAATGCCGCTTGAACAAGAAATTCAAACAGACTTTCACAAGGAAATGTCATATGGAGATTATCTTCACCTTGATAAAATATTGTCAAGCCAGCACAGGCTTTCCGACCACCATGATGAAATGCTATTTATTATTATTCACCAGACGAGCGAGTTATGGATGAAACTGATTATACATGAATTAAACGCAGCCATTCAGTGCATCCGCTGCAACGATTTAGAACCTTCGTTTAAAATGTTGTCGCGGGTTTCTCGTATTCAACAGCAATTGATCCAATCGTGGAGCGTTCTTTCTACCTTGACGCCGTCAGAGTATATGCAGTTCCGTGATAAGCTTGGCCATTCATCCGGATTCCAATCCTACCAGAACCGGCTGATTGAATTTGCTCTTGGAAACAAAAACGCTCATACACTGGCAGTCTATCAGCATCAGCCCGAATTATATGCAGAGCTTCAGGATGCACTTCATAAACCAAGTATTTATGATGCCGCAATCGCCGCTCTCGCGACCCATGGTTTATCGGTTGACGAAAATGCCCTAAACCGGGATTGGTCGCAAAACTATGAGCCAAATGCCAGTGTGGAAGCAGCTTGGCTGACTGTCTATCGGAACCCTAATCAATACTGGGATTTATATGAGCTGGCTGAAAAACTTGTCGATATTGGCAACCAACAGCAATTATGGCGCTTTAATCATATGACCACGGTAGAAAGAATTATTGGTCATAAGAAGGGAACGGGCGGTTCTTCCGGTGTTTCCTATTTAAAGCGAGTTCTTGACCAGCAATTCTTTCCAGAATTGTTTAGTTTGCGAACCAAACTTTAATAGTGGAGGCCAAAGCTCTTATGAAAACTTGGATAGACATTTCACAAAGGCTGGACCAGAATATTGCGGTTTGGCCCGGCGATACCCCATTTTCTTATAAAGTGAATTGGAGCAAAGAGGAGAGCGGTTCTGTTAATGTCGGACAAATTACGATGAGCACCCATACCGGTACACATATCGATGCGCCTTTTCACTTTGATAATGATGGAAAAAAAGTAATCGATTTGGACCTCGATTTATATATCGGTAAGGCAAAGGTAGTTCATCTGCCAAACCCTTCTTGTATCGGGATGAAGGAATTGGAAAATTTAGATTTAAAAGATGTTACCCGGTTATTAATTCGGACGGATGTCTGGAAGGACCGGAGGGTGTTTCCTGCAGAGATTCCTGCCATTGAACCTGAATTAGCATCCTATCTTTCGGAACTTGGCATTCGACTGATTGGCCTGGATTTACCTTCGGTTGACCCACTTGAAAGTAAAGAACTCCCGGCACACCATCAACTAACAAACTACGGAATCCATATATTGGAGGGATTAGTGTTGGATGAGGTGCCACCTGGGGATTATGAATTGGCAGCCCTGCCGCTCCCACTAGTCGAAGCTGACGGCAGCCCAGTACGTGCTGTTTTGCGGAAAATTTAATTGGTGTCAGGCACCGCTCGTGGACACTTGTCCATCTGGGGTGGACACTACTCCAATAATAACAAACGGCCCGATTTTTTCATTTTGTTTGGGCCGTTTTCTTTTCATTAATTGAGATCAAAGCAAAACTATGTTTTAGCCATTTCCTATAGTCGGTAGTTGGAGATGAATTTTAGGAACTCCTTTTGTTTAGAATGATTATATTTCATAATGGCGTAGGTGTTTGCTTCCGGCAAATGAATGGATTGGCAATTTACTTCTAACAACCTGCCCTCCAACAGCTCCCTCCTGACCGTTGATGTCGGTAGAAAGGAAACACCTAAGCCCTCTACAATAAATCTTTTCGTTATATGAATCTGTGATACTTTCAACATTCGTACACTTGGATACTTATTTTTTACAGACTTGCATAGCACATCCCAATAGCCGGGATGATTATGGGTTAACAAATAATTGGAGGTCAGTACCTCCTCCTCATCCAATGGCGGTGCTGATTCTGCGTCTCTGCCGTCATGCGGCGCTACCAGAATAACAGAATCCTTATATAACAGGTCACATAGCAAATCTGGATGATGGCTGTTTAAGCAGGACAATCCTAAATCTACTTCTTCTCGTAAAATTGCCCCTTCAATTTCGATTGAATCGATAATTTTAACCGTGATCTCTACCTCAGGATGCTGCTTTGTATAGCTTTTTAATACGAAAGGCAGGATGGTATCAGCAATAAGAGGTGAAATCGCCAACGTTAATTTGCTTGTATAGCCCTGACTAAAGGAATTTAAATCCTCCATGCCCCTCTGATAAATCTCAATCAATTTTTTAGCATGAACTAAATACCTCTGCCCCGCCTCAGATAGTTTAACTTTTTTCCCTTCACGCTCAAATAATTGAACCCCAAGTTCGGCTTCTAATTGTTTAATATGAACCGTTACTGAAGGTTGTGAAATAAATAAAATCTCCGCAGCTCGTCGGAAATTCCCGCACTCTGCAGCCGTAATAAAGGTAGTAAGCCACTGAAATTCCATAGTTCCTCCATTATTAAAAATAGTAATCAATCACTTTAAATATATTCAATATTCTTAATTACATTTATTTTATAAAATAAGATTAAGAAAAGAAAGGAGAGATTTTTTATGTTACAAAAAGGATTAAAAGGAGTTGAAGCTGTCGAAACGTTTATCAGTCATATTGATGGGGAAAATGGTCGATTAATCTATCGGGGACATGAAATTGGAGCCCTTACCGAAAGCTATTCATTTGAGGAAGTGGCCTATCTTCTTTGGTTCGGTCATTTACCCGATCCAGATCAGTTGCATTCTTTAAAAGAACAATTGAAACAAAATCGCAATCTCCCAATTTATATGAAGAAAATTATCGATCTTCTCCCCCCGGAATTGGATTTAATGGGGGTTATTAGAACGGCGATATCTGCAGAAGGCGGTTATTCCGAATATGGTTGGAAGCCGACCATATCACAGGCTATACGATTAACTGCGATCACGCCCACGATTATCGCATATAGAAAAAGACGATTGGAGAAAAAAGAATTTATTTCTCCACTTTATGATCTGGATCATGTTGAAAATTACCTATATATGCTTACCGGAGAACTCCCGAATCCAGCCCATGTAAAGGCACTTGAAACATACATGATTCTTACCCTTGAGCATGGGATGAATGCTTCTACCTTTGCTGCCAGAGTAACGGCATCTACCGAATCAGATTTAGTGTCTGCCGTTACATCGGCCATTGGTACGATGAAAGGTCCGCTTCATGGAGGAGCTCCATCGGGAGTCATAGAACTGCTCAATAGAATTGCCTTTGTAGGTGATGCGGAAAAAGTGATTCGTGAAAAACTAGCAAAGGGAGAAAAGTTAATGGGGTTTGGCCACCGAGTTTATAAAACCCATGATCCAAGATCTATGTCGCTAAAGGCTACATTCTTGGAGCTGGTTGGACAGGATCAATGGCTTGATTTGGCAGTAAAAGTGGAAGAAACGGCTGTGAAGCTATTAGAAGAACTAAAACCAGGCCGCTCGTTATACACAAATGTAGAATTTTATGCTACTGCCATTATGAAAGCGATCAATATGGATTCAGAGCTCTTTACACCTACTTTCACCGCCAGCAGAATGGTCGGCTGGACCGCCCACATCTTCGAGCAGGCCGAAAACAACACCATTTTTAGACCGCAGTCCAAATATATTGGAACAACCCATACGAGGAAGTAGTATTGGATCCACTATTTCACAAAACATATAAGCTGGAAATTAGACTTCCCCTAATTTCCAGCTTATACGTTCTATTTCATCCCATTTTTGAACGTGAACGTGATGCAGCCGGTTGATATTTTCTCATTGGACCATAGTCCAAAACTTCCTGAAGATAAAGGTTTCCTTTCGGACTTCTTTTTTTGAGCAGTTCCAATAAGTATGTAATGTCATCCATCGCTCTATGTGTTTGAAAATTAGAGATACCATGGGCTTCGATTAGGGTAAGCAATTTGCCATTGGGAAAACCATATTGCTTCCAAGGAACATTTTTCGCTGTACAATACCAATTCAATTCATTGACTTCCGGATACATCCGAACGAGAAAACTTCGGTCAAAGGAAGCATTGTGAGCAAAAACAGCGTCAGCCCGATAAAAAAAAGTTTTAATTTTCACATCGTAAAAGTTTTTCCCCCTTACGGCCTCATAAGGAATCCCGTGCACACGAAAAGCTCTATTATAATTCTTTCGTGCGGAGTCGGATACAGGTTCACGCAAAAATGAATCTTCTTCAAGCACATCCAGAATTTCTCCTGTTTCCGGGTGATAAGAAAAAAGCTTTAAAGCGAGCTCAATGATTTCATCCGTTGTCGGCCCTAAACCAGTAGTCTCCACGTCCAAAAGCAGCCCTAATTTCTCCTGTTTCCTCACGCTAATCACCCTTTTTTATAAATTTCTTCTATTATATCAAAAATCTTAAAAAACCAGACATGTTGGAAAATTTTAAAACGATAAAGGAATTGAAACAGTACAAGTCGAATAATTAATGGGACAATTGGTTATGAATTCAGAATATTTTTGAATTATGAAAGATAAATCCTCCTGCTTTTAAACCACAGTACAAGGTCTGAGGGCTAGTGAGGAAACATTTAAAGATGGTAAAGGAGCTAGTAAAATGGCGCAAGTCAAACAGTTAATGGACAATTGGTTAAGACATCGAAACGTGTTGGAAGAATTGTTAAAGTTGATTGATGATGAACACCTTTCTTTTAAACCATGGGACGGGGCTTTTACGTTAGGAGAGATTGTACTGCATGTCGTTCAATGGAATGACGTATTTGTAACCCTTGTAAAAACAGGAGAGTTTACTACACCAGTCGAAATGAAATGCTAAACAATGGAAGAAATTCATAAAGTTGTTCGTCAGTTTACCGAAAAGTCAAAAGCAAACTATGCAAAAATAACCGATGAAGATCTCGAAATCGAACGAGTCTTTGCACTTTCTAACTTTAAAGCTAAAGGTAAAACATTTCTAACGATGATGTACGACCATGAAATCCACCATAAAGGTCAGCTTTTCGTTTATGCCCGTATGGCTGGTGTGAAAGTGTTGCCGTTTTTTCGAGACTTTAAATAAAGATAAGGAGGAGATGAAAATGAAACATCATGCCTTACAATTACATGATTATCATGTGTGGGCGAATCGTAAAGTGTTTAACCGTTTAAATGAATTGCCAAAGGACGTCTATGTTAAGGAAATCCAAAGTGTATTTCCTTCCATTGCTGAAGTGCTCGTTCATAGGTATGTCGCTGATAACGTATGGCTCGGTGTTATACGCGGCGATACATTTGAAGAAATTAGCACTGCTGCGGGCCTTTCAACAGAGGAAGAAAGGAAAAAGTATGGAGGAAATTGAGAAAGCTTACTCAGAATTGGCAGAAAAGTATAAAACTTATTTGGAGGAAAAAGAAAATCTGGATGAATCGATTTCCCCTGAGCACCCTAAATTCGGACGATTAAATACCCGTATTTCCGAATTAATTCAGCATGTCGTAAATCACGGTACGTATCATCGTGGTAATATAACGGCCATGCTGCGGCAATTAGGGTATTCAGGCCCTCCAACCGACTATATTTTGTATTTATATGAGCAACAAGGAAACATATAGCATTTATTACCTGATATAAAACTTCCATAATAAAATGTAATGTTTTTAACTTTAAAAAACAGGCCGCCTCAATGAGCAGCCTGTTTTCAGCTATTCTTTCTCTTTCTAATTATATAGCAGGCACCATCCTCGGCAAAATATAAATCCTTGCCACTTGGGATATTAAAATCTACCCTTTCTTTGTCATACAGGAGTTTTGCTACTTTTTCAAATTGCACCATCACTTCTTCTTCCGGGTTCATAATGATGGTTTGGTTTGTTGCAATAAAGCCCTTTGGATCTGTTTTTCTGTCTGGTTTTAATTCGGCAGCCCATTCGCCATGAAGCAGAATGGTACGTGCTGTGGTTTTTAGTTTTCGATTTTGGATCGACCACGCTTTCCGACAGTTGCAACGATATATTTTGCTCTTCATCCCCCTGGTTACCCTCTTTCGATGAAAAGTATCATCGTAATTGTATTCACCAGGTTTGCAGGTTATGAGCCCCTTCCTAATTAAACCAAAAGTAAGGAGTTCCTTTCGTTTTACGCCACCTTAATTGTTTTTCCAAATGGCACCCGTGGTATAAAAGAGCCGGACACCAGCCAGAACAATTCAAAATCGACGGTTTCCATTTCTTCCGGCAAAAAACCAGTTACATCCGTAATATAGAAGAGTGTGTCAATCTTCTCTTCCTTTGCCCACTCCAGTACCAATGTATAAGAAGATTTTCCATGTGTATGATATTTAATAGTGTTACTTTTCACAGGGGTGATACTTCTTATTTTAAAATCCGCCTGAACTAAGATCGTATCTGGCTTAACTTTCTCAAAAAGTGTAACGATGTTATTAATAAGTATAGTTGGTGCTTCAGTGGTGGAAGTGTCTACCGCTAAAGCAATTTTTTTGTCTTGACGCTCTTGGATCATCGTGAGAAGCCGTTTATGCCATTTCAATAGTGTTTCCCCCTTTGTATTGAACAACGGCAACCTTATTTTCCGTTAGAACGAATTCGATTATAATTGGTTAAAAACGGAATTTCTTGCATACAAAAAAATATACTATTATGTATAAGAGTACTTTTTTACACCAAAAACACCCGACACCGAAATGGTGCCAGGCATTTTTTCAATATCATTATGCTGCTTTTTTCATAGCATTTTCGTCTAATTTATGGCCTTCCAATTTGGTGATGACGATAGCAGCCAAGGAGTTTCCGACGATGTTGACACATGTACGTGCCATATCAAGGATCCGGTCAATACCAGCGATAAATGCAAGTCCTTCTACTGGAATTCCGACGCTTCCCAGTGTCGCTAATAGCACAACAAACGATACCCCTGGAACTCCTGCAATTCCTTTTGAAGTGACCATCAACACAAGCACTAAAGTAATTTGATGCCAAATACTCAGATGAATACCGTACATCTGGGCAATGAATAAAGCAGCGATGGCTTGATACAATGTTGAACCATCAAGATTAAAAGAATAACCTGTAGGAATTACGAAAGAAGTAATCGCTCTTGGACAGCCAAGGTTCTCCATTTTCTCCATGATTTTTGGAAGTACGGTCTCCGAACTAGCGGTCGAATAACCTAATAATAGTTCGTCTTTAAGGTACTTCAAAAACTTGAAAATATTAAAACCGGCAAGCTTTGCGACCAAACCAAGAACAACAAGAATAAAGAACACCATTGCCCCGTAAACTACAAGCACCAGTTTGCCAAGCGGAATTAAGGAAGATAAACCAAATGTAGAAACAGTTACACCGATTAGGGCAAAAACACCAATTGGCGCTACTTTCATCACTTGGTTCGTCACATAAAACATCGCTTCCGATGTTCCCTTGAAGAATTTGATAATCGGGGTCCCTTTTTCCCCAATTGCAGCTACGCCAAGTCCAAACATAACGGAGAAGAAAATAATGGCTAACATATCACCATTTGCTAATGACTGAATTATATTTGTAGGAACAATATTGACAAAGGTATCAATCTTGGAATGAGATTCTGTCGTCTTAGTGGTTTCCACATAGGAATGAATATCGGTTTTGGTTAGATGGGAGCGGTCTATGCCTGTACCTGGGTGGAAAATGTTTGCGGCGATTAAACCGACAACAATCGCAATCGTCGTAATGATTTCAAAATAAATAATCGTTTTCCCACCGATCTTCCCCAGCGATTTCATGTCGCCAACACCGGCTACCCCAACAATGATACATGAAACAACAATAGGAACAACAATCATTTTAATTAAGCGGATAAAGACATTTCCAATTGGCTGCAGGTATGTTGCCACATGAGGATTTCCGTAAAAAATCGCACCGACAATTATACCAAGTGCCAATCCGATGAAAATTTGCCATGCTAAGCTAATTTTCTTCATCTACACCTCTCCTTTGTTATTTTATTAAAAAAGTATATTATGTTTTCTAATATAATTCTAATGCGAATTAACCGTTTACACAATAGTGAATTTAATCCAAAGGACAAAAAAGATATATTTTTATGAAAATATACTTATATTTTTTCAATATTTTAGTCACTCTTTCGTTAAAACGGTTTTAAAATCATAAGTGCAATAATCACAATAAAGATACCATTTTCAAAGTGTTCGCAACGGAAAAGAATCTTTGATAACCGATAATATTCTTCGGGAATTTCTTCGCCTTTATGGGATTCCAATAGTGCCTTAATCGGCTTGGAAGCTGGTCCAAGGACAACCGGCCCCATCGCGAGCGCGATCAAAAAGAGAACAAGACTTGTGACATACCACCCCATATGGAACAAGATCGTATTTAGGAAACCCATCGTCAGCCCTGTTATCAATAAAAGCAATCCACCGATCATCACAAACATATGTAATTTCTTTCTTATTTTATAAGAGTGTCTTAATTCCGTCATCGTGTTCCCCGTTTTTGCTACAATGGTTAAAATAAACCCCGGGCCCATCCCAATAATGGCAGAGAAAATATGAATAAGCACAACGGTTCCGTAGAAAGTCATCACGCATGCACCCTCCATCCTCTACAAAACCCATTTTAGCATAAAGCGATTCCTTTTTTGTTCTTTTATGAAGGCGTGCTTCAAATAAAAAGGAACCTGGGACTTACTCCCAAGCACCTTTTCCCTTTAAACCTCTTTGCTTTTTTTCAATCCAACAGTTCGGCCCTTAAACAGCGGGACAAGGAACAGGACACCGATGATAAATAGCAGCGCGGATGTTTCGTACATAGCAAGGAGTGAAAAAGTTTGTTTCAGCCAACCGCTTGCCGTCATGGTGATGACCATTGTACCCATGAACAGTGGATTTAAGATCCCATTGACGCGGCCGATAAAAGCGGCCTCGGTATTTTTTAAGATCATCGTGTTGATGCCGATTTGAATGCCAGGCATGAACAAACCACTGAAAAATTGCGCCGTTAATGTCAGCCAAAACCATTCAGAAATTCCCAATACAAAAAATCCAATGGCGCTAACCGTCATCCCAAGCGCTAGCAGGATTTGGGGCGGTGTCTTTTTCGATACGCCTACTGTAAGGCCCCCTCCTAAAATCATACCAATCCCGAATGCAGCCATCAGCCACTGCAACTGCTCCTTCGGCAAGCCTAGCCTTTCCGTCACAAGAAAAACACCGAGCGGCTGCGTTAAACCAATTGCCAGACCTGCAGCAGCAAAACAGCATCCAAGTAATACCAATGCACGGCTATGCCACACATAGCTGAAACCTGCTTTCATTTCTTGAAGGATACTTGTGTTTTCCCCTCTTTCTTCCATCTCGTAATCTGCCGGCAGTCTGAATAGAATTCCAGCTGAAAGCAGAAAAGCTACACCCATAACTCCAATAGCAGCATTAATACTGTAATGCTGATAAACAAACGTGCCAAGAACCGGACCGAGAATCATGAACAAGGCAAATATAGTTTGATAAATCGACATGCCCATCTGGATTAGCTCCTCTTTCACATGAAGCTTGAACAGTTTCATTCCTGAGGGCTGTGAAAATTGTGACAGAATGGATGAAACAAGTGTAGCAAAGAAAATGACCTTCCATGTTCCAAAGATAAGCGTCAGCAACACTACAAAAACGGAGACTGCACTAAGAAAATCACACCAAATCATCGTCCGCTTCGGCTTCCATCGATCGGCAAACGTTCCGCCGATAAAAGAAAATAGAAAAATCGGCGCAAATTCTGCCACCGAAATGAGTGACACCGCAACGGGATTTTCATTTGTCTTTTCAACAACAAAGAGTAAAATCGAGTAATTCCTGACCCAAATTCCGATTTGCAAGAACAACGTTGAGAGCAGAATCGTTTGAATGACACGGTTTCGTAATAAGGCCCCGATGGTCACATCTGAATTTGTTTTTCCCATAAATAAACCTCGTATGCTTCGAGTCGGCTTCTTTGAGCTGGGATAGTCACATCTGAATTTGTTTTTCCCATAAATAAACCTCCTTATCCGACAGTCTGGATAGGAGGGCAAAAGCACGCAAAAAGACCATTACGCGTACACTGTAACCTTAAAAAAAGCCCGCACTAATCCTATCCAGAAAGTTGTTCGTTTTAATACGAATTGTTTCTAAAAATAGGATTAGTTAATCATTGGCTTTAAGGTCACCCTTCCGTATTATTGTAATTCTATCTTACTCGATATATCTTTTCGATTCAAGGAAAATTTGTAATTTTATAGAAGTTTTTTGTCCTACAAAATGCAAACGAATATCTAAGACCCGGATGGTAAAACTATGGGACAGTTAGCTGGAGAAAAATACATGGTGGTGTTAATATGTCCGATATGTTAGAACCCTTTGAATACGAAACAGGAACAACGATCCAAACCTTCAATATTATTGATACGAGTGTAAATGCTGAAGGATATGAAGTACTTCTGAATATTGATTTGGACAGCGGGTATGAATTAAAAGGAGTACGGATGAAAATAAGCTTTGATGATCTGGCCGCATATGAAACAGATGATATCCATGAAGGCGTGAAATATGCGTTAGGTTTTTTCAATAATCAAATCGGGAGGCGATGACATTGAAACAAATAGATAAAGATCAGCAAATGGACTTGATGCAGCATAGCCGGAATCAGAGCCAGGCAGAAAAAATATTAAAAGGAAAAAAACATAACGAAGACAAAGAAAGGGCATGGGAAGATGACCGTCTCTAGCGGACATCTCCCTTTTTCTATTTATTCATTTGGACCAAATACCCTGTTCCGGATATCAGGAACTTCGCGTTTGGCAATTCTTTTTTCCAATGTCTCCCTGAGACCGGGCGACAACAGCTGACATTCGGCAAGGCTGCGCATCGCCTCTAAATCAAGTTGTACACCATGAATGATTTGATTACATTTTACTATGGTCCATTCCGGGCATGGCCGGTCTACTAATGACAGGGTTTGGCCCACTTCAACAAATCCTTCTTGTAAAACTCGAAAATACCAGCCTGTTCTGCCTGTATTTTGCAACAATAATGCCAGGTTTTTAATTTTAAACCTTCGAGCAGGTTTCCAGCAGGGCTGTCTTGGCTGGGAAACTTGGACAACCGCCCCGCCAATTTGAAACATGTCACCAATAGAAACTGTATCCTCCCATATCGGTTCGATCAGGAAGTTCTCTCCCATGCCTCCTGGAGTAATTTGAGAAAATCCGAGTTCGTTATTCCAGTATGTATAATGGCAATATGGATAAGCAAATACAGCTTTTTCCGGTCCGCCATGATGTTTGCGGTCTGCTTGGCCGTCCCCTGTAATACCTGTTTTTCCGACCCAAACTGGACCTTCAACTGGCTCTTTAAAAATGGCACTTGTCCACTCGCGATCCATCGAATTCGACGCGTTTCGATCACCTACAGTTTTTGGCAAACCAGCAAAAATATTTTTTAATAAAATCGCCAACTTTCCCGCCTCCCCCTATTTGGTTCATGCTAATATTATACATTTTTTGCTAACGAAGTATAATATTTAAGTTATGAAATAAAATACAAACGGGAAATAATGAAAAAGACATAACAATCAATTGGAAATCACCACCTCATCATTTCTCCTATTTTCCTTGCTATAATTAAGGAGAATCAAGGAGTGAAATAAATGAAATTGATAAAATATCTGTTGATCTGTTTATTCATCATCGGTCTCGGGATATCTTCCTGGTTTTATTATCCAATATACGAAATGGAACAAATGAAGAAGCATGCCGCAGAAGTCAGTCATGATACTTCTCATGTTTCCTATCTCAATTATTTCCGTAGCACCAAAAAGGCGGCAATTTATCATCTGGCAATTGGCGATTCAGTCATTCGCGGTGTCGGAGCCGAGCAGAATCAAAATTTCGTCTCACAGTTCTCCAACAAATTGGCGGAACAAATTCATAAAAAGATTCAATTCCAAAATGAAGGAATTAACGGGATTACGAGCAGTGAATTAAAAACACTTGTTCAATCCGGCCGGTTCGATAACGAAATTAAAAAGGCGGATATCGTTACGATTAATGTAGGCGGCAATGATATTCTCCGAATGGCGAAAAAACAAAGCTTCCAAAATGTTTTCCAAGCCTTTCATCAATTGCAGTCGACATTTTCGGATAATTTGTCGGATATTGCCGCGAGAATTAAAAAGATCAACCCGAATGCCACGATCGTCTTTTTGGAACTATATAATCCATTATCGCCTAAGGATCAAGTTTATCAATTAGCTGATCAGTTACTGCCGAAATGGAATGTAAAAATATATGAAGTTGCCAATCAATATCCATTATCCATGGTGATTGAAACAACAAAGGTAATAAATGGAGAGCAGCGGCAAAATCTTGCCCCTGATGGCGTTCATCCCAATTCAGCCGGTTATACAGCGATATCCGAGCAAATGATGTATCAATTTAAGCACCAATATCGGAAACAATCCGTGTAAAATAAGAAAAGCACAAGACGAGCCGGCGAGATGGCGCACCTTTGCCTTCTTGACGGTCCGCCTTGTGACCCCGAGCCACTGGCGCCTCCGCCTAAAAGCTATCGCTTTTAGACGGGCGATGCTTATGCTGTCGAAGCTTTCCTTGTGGAGCTGGACAATTCTCGAAGAAATTTTTCTTTCTTTACTTTAAAAAAACCAATAAAACCGTTTGCATAGAATAATGCATACGGTTTTTAGATTATATAGGCAATATTTTACGGTCACAGGCAAATGGCGGCTGTTCCATCCAGCCTTTTTGAATGATTAAATTTCCAAAAGCTGAGTATACCAATAAATCTTCCATAACTGCTCTTTCACAATAGGCAGCAATATCAGCTCTCATGCTAGCCACTGCCGCAGTTCCGTAATACGAAATAGCAGCCGCAATTAAAAAACCAGCATGGAACATGATCAGCTTATCGGAAAAAGGCGAAATAACAGAAGTGGTAATTTCTGTGTCTAATGTACGGACTGTATGCAAATCTTCTTTCAATAACAAATTAGAAAAAAGTCCAATATGTTTATTCTTTTTTTCAATACTTTTGTCCAAAAACTTTATAACATCTTTATCCTTACTGACCTGCCTAAAAGCAACGAAGAGTGCTTTAGAAAGGATACTTTTTTCTAAATTAAAAAAAATATTCCCACTTTCAATTGTGTTCATAGGCCTTCGTTTTCCAAAAACATCTGTTAGATAACTAAGATCACTTAGAAAATAAACTTTTTCCGGCATTTTGTATTCTGGGGGACGATTCAAAAGGTTTTTCGCCATAAGCACATCAAGGGACTGATTATATAAATTCATGGTGTCAATATTACATTGGTAATAAAAATTGCGAATATCTTGCCGAATCGAGACATTGAATGCAATATTGTAGGACTGTGCCCCATGCATTGTCATCGTGTGCATATAGCTTAAGCAAAAATTTTCTGTAAATAGCGGCGGGGCGTCCAAGTTCAGATCCTCATCTGTAAAAGCTTTAGGAATCGGGAAACTTTCTTTGTTAAATAAATCCCTTAATATATTTATATGATTTTCAGACATTTCCAGAGCAGTTTGTAAAATTTTATGTATTTCAGGATCATTTACGATCTTCATCATATATTTTGTGACACAAACAGCCAATGTCTCACGATTGTAATGTGTCCATAAGTTTGAAATCTCTGGAGATGTCAGCCGGTCTGATGCACTGATTTGATTCATGTCAACCCACCCTTTTTATAATTTCTTTAGAAATAAAGTAATGGAGGGAGTTTTTTCCTGCCATTCTTCAGAATATTTTTTCCTTGTGCTGTGCTTTTATGTATGGATATAAAAAGACACCTATTAATAAATAAGGTGTCTTCAATGGTGATAAACATTTTCCTAATTAACCCAAAACCGCTATGCCTTTGCCCTAGCAATTTCCGCCGCCACATCGACAATCATATCCTCCTGGCCGCCAACTACTTTGCGTTTGCCTAATTCGACTAAAATATCTCGTGAATCGATGCCAAATTTGGCGGCAGCTCGTTTTGCATGAAGGGCAAAGCTGGAGTAAACGCCAGCATATCCGAGTACAAGGCTGTCTCTTGTAATTTCTTGCGGAGTTTGCAAAATCGATGCGACGATCTCCTCCGCTAAATCCATCATTTTATATAAGTCGATTCCTGTTTTAATACCCATCCGCTCCAAAACAGCCACAAGTACTTCGGTCTGTGTGTTACCTGCTCCGGCACCTAGACAGCGGACGCTGCCATCAATACGGGTTGCCCCTTCTTCAATAGCTGCTAAAGAGTTAGCCATCGCAAGGGACAGATTGTTGTGCGCATGAAAGCCAATGTTGATGCTAACACTTTGTTTTAAAGCACGGATCCGTTCACGCACATCATTTGGAAGCAAAGCATCAGCGGAATCAACCACATAAACCGTATCCGCTCCATAGCTTTCCATTAGTTTCGCCTGCTCCACAAGTTTTTCAGCGGGTGCCATATGGGACATCATCAAAAATCCAACCGTTTCCATCCCTAATTCTTTCGCTACTTGAATATGCTGTGCTGAAACATCCGCTTCTGTCACATGGGTCGCAATACGAGCCATTTTCGCGCCCAGTTTCGCCGCTTCTTTTAATTCCTTTACAGTGCCGATTCCCGGTAGCAGAAGAACGGCGATTTTTGATTGATTGGCAACCGAAACAGCCGCTTCAATTAACTCCATTTCATTTGTACGAGAAAGGCCGTATTGCAAGGAAGACCCCGAAAGACCGTCACCATGTGAAACCTCAATGTATGGGACACCTGCGTCATTTAGAGCTTTTGCTACATTTAAGACCTGTTCAACTGTGTATTGATGACTAATGGCATGGCTTTCATCACGCAATGCAACCTCAGTAATGAAAATATCCCGAACATTCGTCATTTTAAATCTCCTTTCTATTAAACTAGCTGTTTCGCTAATTGATTTTTTGCAAACTCTTCGGCCACCTTAACCCCTGCTGCTGTCATAATATCCAAGTTGCCGGAGTATGTTGGCAAGTAATCGCCGGCCCCTTCTACTTCAAGAAAAATCGTCACTTTATTTCCGTCGAAGATGGGCTCAGTACGAAGGCGATAGCCGGGTACATACGATTGAACGTTTTTCTCCATTTCCCGAATGGATGCGAGTATTTTTGCTTCATTCATCGCCCCTTCTTCAACCAGGCAATAGACGGTATCACGCATTAAAATCGGCGGTTCTGCCGGATTTAGAATAATGATGGCTTTCCCTTTCTTCGCTCCCCCGACTTCGACAATTCCGAGCGAAGTGGTTTCGGTAAACTCATCGATATTTGCCCGTGTTCCCGGTCCGGCACTCCGACTGGAGATCGTAGCCACTATTTCAGCATATTCGACAGGACTTACCCGATTCACTGCATGAACCATCGGAATGGTCGCCTGTCCGCCGCAAGTAATAAGGTTGATATTGTCCGCTTCGATATTTGCCCCCATATTAACAGAAGGTACCACAAACGGCCCTCTTGCGGCAGGAGTCATATCGATGGCTTTGATTCCAGCTTCCTTCAGCATTTTGGCATGGCGGATATGCGCCTTAGCGGATGTGGCATCAAAGACAATATCTGCCTTGTCTGCGTGATGTTCAAGAAATCCCTGAAGCCCTGTATCAATGGCTAAATATCCTAACTCTCTGGCACGCCTCAGACCATCCGATTCCGGATCGATCCCTATGACAGCGGTAAGTTCCAAAGTTTCCGACCGTTCCAATTTCATCATTAGATCGGTGCCGATATTTCCTGAACCAAGAATGGCTACTTTTACTTTTGACACAGTGTTCTCCTCCTCCTTGTTTCCTATATATGGACAAGCACATCTTTATAGCCCATGCTTTGGGATATCTGATTAGCAGCCTGTTTGACCCCTTTAATTACTGTCTTAAGTCTTTGCTCGTTGATTCTCATTTTCGGCGCTGCGCAGCTAATTGCACCAATTACCTTGCCTTTGTGATCAAAAATCGGCGCAGCCACACATTTTAGCCCGAGCTCAATTTCCTCATCATCTATGGCATATCCTTGTTTTCGAATCGACTCTAGCTGTTTTTTAATTTCCTCTTTATTGGTCATGGTGTACTCCGTAAACGTTTCCATTTCCCCTGCTAAAAGCTGTTCTTGTTCTTTCTCTGCTTGAAAGGCAAGAATCGCTTTTCCCACCCCGGTACAATGAATCGGAGCCCTTTTACCAACCTGTGAATAAATTCTTAAAGCATGCGGCCCATCTAGTTTTTCAATGTAGATGACTTCCCCTCGTTCAAACATCACTAGGTGTACAGTTTCCTTCAGTTTCTCAACCAGTTCTTTTATAACAGGGCGGGCAATTTTCCCAATATCAAATTGCTGGCTGACCCGATTTCCCAGTTCAAATAGCTTCATTCCCAGCCTATACTTCAAATCATCCGGATTTTGCTGCAAATATCCTCGAAACTCAAGGGTCTTGATAATGCCATGAACCGTGCTTTTAGACAAACCTAGCTTTTCACTGATCTCTTTCACACTTAGTTCCTGATGCGCTGATAAAAATAACTCTAAAACATCTGCAGCTCGTACAATAGATTGAATGAAACGCTCCGTCATTTTTGGGTTCCTTTCGATGTTCGATATTATCGAATGTTATTCGAAAATATAAAAATATAATTTTATGTAATCACTTTCATCTTTATTTGTCAATAAGTTTCTGAATCTTTAAAAAATAAAATCCTTCCTTGAATGGAAAAGCTTTATATAACACTAAAATCCCTATTCCCTCTTGAATATATGGATTGTTTAAACGAATATCCAGATAAA
>NZ_BCUZ01000003.1 GCF_001591485.1 Neobacillus fumarioli NBRC 102428
CCCCTTTTGTTTTCCTATTGAATTAAGTTGACCCCATGATACACAAAGCGAAATCTAATTTTGTTAAAATCGCTCCTAGCAACACCTATTTTTTGAATTTTGTGCTGAGAATTATTAAGGGTTACGGCTTGTCCTGTCACATAAAATCATACGGGCTAACGTTTTCCATCCCAATCATCGGATCAACCAACATCAGTTCTTCCTCGTAAGAAAGCCCGCTTTCGGTTATTTCTGCTTTAAAGGCTGCTGTTTGTGGCGGAATGGCTGCTTGAAGTTTTTCACATAATGTGGTTTGTCTTGAAAGCTCGTCCGCTCTTTCAACCCCCATCCTCAAGGCATCTTCTTCGCCGCATAGGATTAAGGATTGTTTACTTCTTGTGATGGCCGTATAAATTAAGTTCCTCCTTAGCATCCGATAATAGCTTCTCGTGACGGGAAAGAGCACGATCGGGAATTCGCTACCCTGGGATTTATGAACAGAACAACAATATGCATGGGTAATTTGATTTAAATCCTGTCTTGTATACTCGACCTCATTACCTTCAAAGGAAATATAAATCATATCTTGCTTTTCTGTATTTTCCTTCGCATAGATGATGGAGATGATTTCACCGATATCACCGTTAAATACGTTGTTTTCCGGCTGATTTACGAGCTGAAGCACTTTATCACCGATGCGGTATTTTACATCACCAAACGTAATTTCTTTTCTCTTGCCGTCTGGATTCGGATTAAAAATTTCCTGAAGCAAGACATTTAACCGGTCAATTCCGGCAGGACCCCTGTACATCGGTGCCAGTACCTGAAAATCCTTGGCGGAATAACCTTTGTTCTTCGCGTTTAAGGCAATTTTCTCCACCACTTCCGCAACTTGTGCCGTCGTACATCGGATAAAAGAACGATCAGCCTGCTTCTTTGTAACATCCGCCGGCAGCTTTCCGTGTTTAATTTCATGTGCCAAATCAATGATAGAAGATCCTTCTGCCTGCCGGTAAATATCGGTCAGTCGGACAGTTGGTATCCGTTCCGACCTCAGCAAGTCTTTCAGCACCTGTCCGGGACCGACAGATGGAAGCTGGTCCTCATCTCCAACCAGAATGACTTGTATCTCTTCCGGCAAAGCTTTAAACAGTTGATTGGCAAGCCAAATATCCAGCATTGATGTTTCATCGACAATTAAAATTTTCCCTTCTAATGGACTGGCATCATCCCGCTCGAAGCCCTCTGTGCCATTAAATCCAAGCAGGCGGTGGATCGTCACAGCCGGCAGCCCGGTAGATTCGCTCATTCGTTTAGCTGCCCTTCCTGTAGGAGCCGCCAGCAAAATTGGAAAAGGCTCATCTTTTTTTCGATAGTCTTGCGGATTTAAAGAGCAGCCATGAAGTTCAGCATAAAGCTCAACAATCCCTTTGATAACAGTTGTTTTTCCGGTACCAGGCCCTCCTGTTAAAATCAGCATTGGCGACATTAATGCCGTCTGAATCGCTTCTCTTTGGGTAGGGGCGTATTGAACGCCAAGCCGTTCCTCAAGACTTCCCAGGGCAAGAAGAAATTCCGACTCAGGAAATTGTTCCTGATACTGCGTCTGTTTCAAGATCCGCTGGATACTTGTTACAAGCCCTTTTTCAGCAAAAAATAACGACGGCAAATAAATCCGCTGTTCCTCTCCGATTATTTTTCCCTCTTCTTCAAGCTTGATAAGTTCATTCGATATATCTGTATACTCAATGACATCCCGCTTATTTTCTTCAAGAAGTGCTTTTACCTGTTCAAGTAAATCTTTCGCCTGCAAAAAAACATGCCCTGTTTGCAAACATTCATTCTCCAATGTATAAAGGCAGGCTGCTTTAATCCGGTCAGGATGATTTCCTGTGATCCCAAGCTGATATCCAAGCTCATCCGCCCGGACAAAGCCAATTCCTTCAATATCTTCAACAAGCTGGTACGGATTTTTTTGAATAATATCCAACGTTTCTTCTTTATATACTTGATAAATCCGCATTGACAGCTGCGGGCCGAAACCATATTGATTTAAGGCAATCATTACCTGCTCAAGGCCCTGGTGCTCCATTAATGTATCATAAAGGAGCTTTGCTTTATCAGGAGGGAGCTTCGGAACAGAATCAAGCAGTGACGGCTGATTGAGAATTTTGGAAATCGCATTTTCCCCCAGCGTTTCCACAATGCTTTCAGCTGTTTTCTTGCCGATTCCTTTAAACATTTCACCAGATAAATAAGCAATGATCCCCTGCTTGGTTTGCGGCATATCCTTGCGAAAATGATCTGCCTGAAATTGCATGCCGAACTTTGGATGTTCCGTAAAGCGGCCATAAAATATGTATGTTTCTTGTTCATGAATCCGCGGAAAATAACCTGTTATGACCGCTTCTTTATCTTGAAACTGATCATTCGTTTCATCCACCCGAAGTTTTAACACGGTATAAAGGTTTTGTTCATTATGGAAAATCGTCACAATCGGCCTACCTTTGATAAACTTGCCCTGTTCGGAAAATAAATCAAGTGATTCTTGTTTTTCCATCTTGCCCCCTCCTTTCATCTAATAAAATGAAAATCCTATTGTTTCGTTTCGATTAATTGTTTCGCATGTCCGGCTAATAAATGATCCGGCTGAATATCCAATGCTTTTTGAAACATTTCGAGTGCTTTTTCTGCATTTTCTTTGAACGCATAGGAAACGCCCAAATTATAATAGGCATCTGCGTGATTTGGCTCAATTTCCAGGCATTTTTCCAATTGGACCATTGCTTCATCAATGAAGTCAAGCTGGGCAAGAACTAAGCCATATTGAAACCGGGCTTCCGCATCCTTCTCGTTCAGTTCCACACTGCGCTGTAAATAGGGAAGAGCCAATTTACCCTGACCAAGGTTGACGAAGGTCATTGCCAGCATAAAATAATTGTCGCTGGTATCCAGTCCTTTTTTCATCGCAGTTTCAAACATTGTTTTAGCATTCTCGTAATCCTCACTTTTGTAATAAAGGTTCCCAGCGCTATAATAAGCTGCCGCTGCGTTCTCATCTAGCTCCATTGCTTTCTTATAGAATTTTAATGCTTTCTCATGATCTCCAAGCGCGGCAAGCACATTACCAAAATTGATAAAGCCAACCGAATCATTCGGATTTTCATTTATCGCATCATGAAAAGCCTTTGCCGCCTCTTCCAGATTCCCTTCCTGCATATATTGAATACCTATTTGGTTTTTATCCATCATTTCAACTCCGATCTACTAAAAATTATACCATATTTGTACAAAAATCCCCGACTCCGAAAGCGGAATCAGGGATAAAATCATCCGACATATGTCAAACGTTCGCCATTTTTATACACTTCATCAATCGTGCCGCCGCCAAGGCATTCTTCGCCATTGTAAAAAACAGCGGACTGGCCTGGCGTGACAGCGCGGATTGGTTCGTGGAAAAACACTTGGCATCGTTCGCCTTCCAAAAGACGAACCGTTACTTTATGGTCTTCCTGACGGTAGCGGAATTTTGCCGTACAATCAAATTCCGTCGGTTTCGGCCGGTTGGAAACCCAGCTGACATTCGTGGCAATAATTGCATCAGAATAGAGTTTCTCATTATGGAACCCTTGGCCGACATATAGAACGTTTCGTTTTAAATCCTTGCCGATGGCAAACCAAGGTTCACCGGCTCCGCCGATTCCAAGTCCATGGCGCTGGCCGATCGTATGATACATTAATCCTTCATGGCGGCCTTTTATCTCTCCTTCAAATGTTTCCATATTGCCCGGCTGAGCCGGCAGGTATTGACTTAAGAATTCCTTGAAATTTCGCTCTCCGATAAAGCAAATTCCTGTACTGTCTTTCTTTCCTGCCGTTGCAAGGTTTGCCTGTTTGGCAATTTCCCTAACCTTTGCTTTTTCCAAGTGGCCGATCGGGAACATGACTTTACTTAACTGCTCCTGGGTTAATTGGTTTAAGAAATAGGTTTGGTCCTTGTTTTCATCAATGCCGCGGAGCATTTTATATTCCCCGTCACGATACACAACTCTGGCATAATGACCAGTCGCCAAGTAATCTGCTCCCAAACTCATCGCATGCTCCAAAAAAGCCTTGAACTTGATTTCTTTGTTACACATCACATCCGGATTTGGCGTCCTACCTGCTTTATATTCTTCCAAAAAGTAAGTAAACACCTTGTCCCAATATTGCTTTTCAAAATTCACTGCATAATAAGGGATGCCGATTTGGTTACAGACACGAATGACATCATTATAATCCTCCGTCGCGGTGCAAACACCATTGTCATCTGTATCATCCCAGTTTTTCATGAAAATGCCGATGACATCGTAACCTTGCTGCTTCAACAACAGCGCTGCAACAGATGAATCCACCCCGCCGGACATGCCGACAACAACGCGCGTATTTTTAGGATCTTTTTGTTCCATTTGTTTCACCTCTCTTTTTTCAAGGATCATGAATTTATTTTTTCAGACGCGAGACAACTTTTGCTGTCTCCTCTGCTGTTTTTATAATTTCTTCAGCTGTTGTGCTGAAGCCAAAGCTTAAGCGAATGGAATTCGTCAACCGCTCTGATTCTTTGCCAAACATTGCCACAAGAACATGGGAAGGCTCAATCGAACCTGCTGTACAGGCCGATCCGCTTGATACAGCAATTCCTCCCAAATCAAGATTCACAAGCATTGCTTCTACGTTTGTTCCTGGGAAACTTAAGTTTAATATATGCGGCAAGGAATTTTCAAGCGATCCGTTTATCGCAAACTCTACGCTTAGCTCCTGCAGCCTTTGTACCATCATCTTTTTAAAGTTGATGAATTTTTCTCTTTTTTCATCCCGTTCTTTGTTGGCAATTACTACTGCTTCGTGAAATCCAGCAATGGAAGCAACGTTTTCAGTTCCGGCCCGGCGCTTTCTCTCCTGCTCGCCGCCAAATAAACGCGGTGCAAGTTTAACGTCGGATCGTACATAAAGAAAGCCTGTCCCTTTTGGACCGTTAATTTTGTGAGCTGAAACGGATAACAGATCAATGAAGCATTCATCCACATCCATGTTTTCAATCCCATATGCTTGTACTGCATCCGTATGGAATTTCGCCTGATGATTTTTAAGGAGCTCGCCAATTTCTTTAATCGGTTGCAAAGTTCCAACTTCATTATTGCCATACATGACCGATACAAGAATGGTGTCGTCTCTTAATGCTGCCTCAAGGTCACTGACAGAAATTCTCCCCGTTTCGTCAACCGGCAAATACGTCACTTCAAAGCCGAGCTGTTCTAATTTTTGACAAGCATGAAGGACAGCATGGTGCTCGACTGCCGTTGTGATCACATGCTTTCCAAATTGCTGATAGTTTTCGGCCACGCCGAATAACGCCATATTATCCGCTTCTGTTCCGCCGCTGGTAAAAATAATCTCGTTAACCTTCGCCCCAATGCTTTTCGCCATTACTTCCCTGGCCAAATCAAGCTCGCGGCGTGCTTCCCTGCCAAAGGAATGAATGCTGGAAGGATTTCCAGGGACGGAACGCATAACTTCGAGCATCCTTTCAATAACCTTTGGATGCATCGGAGAGGTTGCAGCGTGGTCGAGATAGATTCTTTCCATCATGACACCTCTAGTCCAAAAAATTCTCTATTAATACCTTTAACATTAAATATAAAACATATAACCTTCCGGCTTAGTGTCTTCACTGTGGCTTGCTAAATCCTCTAATGTTGTATTATCCAGCACATCCTTAATAGCATCTCGGATACGGATCCACAGCTCCCGTTTTGCCGGCTCTTCATCCTCTATCCCTTCAACAGGAGTAATCGGCCCTTCAAGCACACGAATTACATCCCCGGCGGTAATTTTTGAAGGGTCATTTGATAAAATATAACCGCCGTATGCACCCCTGATGCTTTTTACTAATCCAGCATTTCTTAAAGGTGAGATTAATTGCTCCAAATAATGTTCTGATAAATCATTGGCTTGGGCAATTGCTTTTAGCGAAGTTGGACCTTCACCATAATTTTTTGCAAGCTCAATCATAATCGTCAGGCCATAACGGCCTTTTGTCGATATTTTCAAACTGATGCACCTCTATTCATTCAATCCTTTTATTATACCAAACATTGAAATGTCGTTCCACAATCCTTTTACGGCCGCTTTGTTCTTTATAAATTCTCAGTAATTTGATAGGCGTTGTTATTATACCATATTGCCATGAACCTGATATGATAAACCATTAAAAAGGGAAGGTAATCAGTCCTTCCCTTCTAATCTTATTCGCTTATAATGATCACAGATGAAACAGCATCAGCGGTCTTCTTATTATTTTGAATTAATTCCGCTGTAACATATGCAGTCCGTTTTCCCATTCTTTCTACTCTTGCCTCAACCATAACTTCTCCTTGCATAACAGGCCGATGAAAGGTTATATGTAAATCAATTGTCGTAAAGGATTGTTTATTGCTTATTTTTGAAGCAATTGCATAAGCCATCATAATATCAGCAGCTGACGAAACAAAACCGCCCATAGCAACTCCAATCCCATTTATAAATTGATCGTCAACCTTCCAGATTCCCCTGGCTGTCCCATCATAAGCTTCTATTACTTTGATCTGCATCGTTAGATCACAATTTGGCGGATTGGCCCCTTTTGTCACAACTTCCATTAAGTCGAATTTCTTGTTCTTATTCTCCATTTAACAAAATCCCTTCATTAAGACTTTTCAGACGGCCATGTAAAAACATGTAATCGCTCCTTCATAACTGTCAGGGCATCATTCATCATGCCATCCAGTAATTCCTTCACAGATGGCAAATCGTCTATCAGACCGGCAATTTGACCGCTGTTCATAAAACCATTATTTTCATCTCCAAGCAAAGCCCCGTTTATATGATAATCCTCCGATGTCATCTGACGATATTGCTCGGCAGATAAACCTTGTTGTTCTAAATCGATAATTTGCTTAGCATAGGGTGATTTTAATACCCGCCGTACTTGACCTACAGAGCGTCCCAAAATAACGGTCTCGTTATCTCCTGCCTCTATCAATCTATTTTTATACACTGAATGAAAAGGAGCTTCCTTGGTAGCAATTAATCGCGTCCCCAATTGTACCCCTGATGCTCCAAGCATCAAGGCAGCTGCCAAACCGTGCCCGTCCCCAATTCCCCCTGCGGCTACAACGGGAATTGAGACATGTTTACAAATTTGCGGGATCAACGTAAATGTAGTCAACTCTAAATTTGAGTTAATACCTGCTGCTTCAAATCCTTCCGCTACTAAAATATCTGCCCCCGCCTCCTCTGCCTTTTTGGCATGTTTGACGGATGCGACGATTGCGATTACTTTTATGCTATGTTCATGAAGCAAATCAATATAAGGTGCTGGGTTACCTGCAGACAGTGATACGACCGGAACCTTATGCCGAATCACGAGTTGAATCAATTCTTCAGTGTATGGGCTTACATTAATAGGTATATTAATCGCAAAAGGATATACAGTCATTTCTTTTGTTTCTGTTATAATAGTTTCTACCTGGTTTGGGCTCATGGTTCCGCACCCAATGGTTCCTAGTCCGCCCGCATTTGATACTGCAGCAGCCAGCTGGGCATTGCTGATATTTCCCATTCCCCCTTGGATGATCGGATATTTGATTGAAAGCAATTCATTTACTAAGCTCATTCTTAGCTTCCCCTTTCAAGGATTCTGCACAACATCCATTTACAACAAAGCAGCTCTTCTCATACCAGAAGAAAAGCTGCTTCATTTTACTGAACCATAAACGGATGGTACTGGGCATCGTATGTTTCATCTTTTTTGCAAATATCATTGTCTTCCTTAAAAATACTTTCAAAGAATCGGCTGGCGGGTTCAGCAAGAACACGGTAGTATTGGTTAAATAAGCTGGCTGCCAGAGTACCGTTCCAGTTATCCGGCAGAAAATCTTTAGGAAGACCAGGATCTATAAACAGAAATTTCCGATATTCATGGACAAGCTTTGTGCGCTCAACAAAACACTCTGCATCAGACATTTCACCGCGGCGGATAATTTCTTGGTTCGCAATGAACTGCTTAGAGTATTTGATAATAAATTCCTCATATTTCTCCACAACTTCATCCAGCTGCCAGCTTTTCTTAACCAAGGTTTGATGATCTTTAGGACCTATATATTCAGATACAAAATAGTCAACATAATCGCTTATATTGTATTTTTCAATCAGCAGTTCCATTTCTTTCTCCAAATTATTTGGCGAAATCCAGCATGCATTTGAAAAGCTGCCGAAGCCACTCCACAACAGTTCCTTTCTCAGCTCATCCCGAATGGATCTTTTTTCTTCTGGAATGGTATACATTAAAATTCGCCATTTGCCGTCCCATTCATTTGGATTTAATTTAAAAATACGTTTTCCCGCTTCTTCAATCCGGCTGACTCCAAGTTTCGTAAGATAATAATAACTGCGGTTTTCTTTCTTTTCAGATTGTAGCCATCCTTGTTTTACCATTCGGGAAACAGCGACCCGAACAGCCTGCTCATTATGTCCAAATTCCTTTAACAGACGAATTAAACTGCCAATCCAAATTTTATTACCATAATGATAGATATAATCTCCGTAAATGGTAAAAATCATGGAGCGCGTATTTCCAGCCATGATATTCACCTCCATTCCACCTTCATATTACACAATTTGTACGAACGTCTTTTTTATTATATCGATTATTTTAAAAAAGGCAATGTTATTTTCCTTTAAATTGCGGGGCTCTCCGTTCACTGAACGCCTCTAATGCTTCTAACCGATCCTCCGTCGGAATCGTTAGTTCATAAGCTTTTGCTTCAATTTCAAGTCCTGTTTGCAGGTCCGTGTTCATTCCTCTTGTAATGGCATATTTAGCCTGCCTAATGGCTACCGGCCCATTTTTCATCATCTTTGCTGCAAATTCTTGGCAAGCTATTAACAATTGTTCACGAGGGACAACCTTAAGAACGATTCCTAGCTTACATGCTTCTTCAGCAGATATTTTTTCCGCTGTAAAAATTAGCTCCTTTGCTTTTGTTTCTCCAATTAATCGCGGCAGACGCTGTGTTCCGCCAGCACCTGGAATAATAGCCCAGCTTGTTTCAGTTAATCCCATCATGACTCCCTCAGCGGCAATTGCAAAATCACACGCTAAAAGCCATTCAAAGCCTCCTCCAAGAGCGTAACCATTAACAGCTGCAATCGTCGGCTGCGGAAGCAAAGCAATACTGTTAAACACCTCGCGAATTGCTTTTACATTTCTTCTAACCTCTGTTTCATTCAGTGTTCTTCTTTCTTTTAAATCCGCACCTGCGCTGAATGCCTTTTCACCGGCACCGGTAAAAATGACGACATGAACATCAGAATGTAAGGAAATGTTGTTTACAACCTCTTGAAGTTCACACAGTGTTTCATAATTAAAACAATTTAGGACCTCCGGACGGTTGACCGTCACATATCCGATATGATTTTCTATATGAAATAACACATTTGCCATCTAACATCATCCCCCATATTTGTTTAGAAAAGCTCAAGTGCCTTGGTCAGCCTGCTTGCTTCTCCGAATAATCCTTGTAGGCATGCGACGAGCTGGAGCAGGAGCACATAACGTAAGGCTAGGCCGCTTGCGCTGGACAATTCTCGAAGCCAAAATTTACTTTACTTTTAAAAAACCCCTAAATAGCAAGCTATTTAGGGCTTTTATGCTAATTGTCAATATTTTCGATGATTGCAGCTATTCCCTGCCCGACACCAATACACATGGTCGCAAGCCCGTATTGAACATTTCGTTTTTTCATTTCGTGAACAAGGGTGGTTAAAATTCTTGCTCCGCTGGCACCGAGCGGATGTCCAAAGGCAATTGCCCCGCCGTTTACGTTTACCTTTTCTTGGTCCATCCCAAGTTGTTTGATACATTCAATGGACTGAGATGCAAAGGCTTCATTTAATTCAACTAATCCGATTTTCTCAATCGTGAGATTTGCTCTTGTAAACGCTTTTCTTGTTGCGTAAATCGGACCAAGACCCATAACAGAAGGTTCCAAGCCGGCAACTGCACCAACAACATATTTTGCCATCGGCTTTAATCCAAGCTCATTAGCTTTATCGGAACTCATTAATAACAATGCGGAAGCCCCGTCATTAACTCCCGAAGCATTTCCGGCCGTAACCGTACCGCCTTCAAAAATCGGTTTTAGTTTTGCCAGCTTTTCCAAAGTAGTATCCGGGCGTGGGTGCTCATCCTTTGTTACCACAATCTCATTCCCTTTCCGGTCATTAAAACGGACAGGAACCATTTCATTGGCAAATCGTTCATTCTCTATTGCTTTTTTTGCCCGCATTTGACTCTGGAACGCGAACAAGTCTTGTTCTTCGCGTGTAATTGAATAACGCTTAGCAACATTCTCGGCCGTTTGCGGCATCGATTCTGCCCCAAACATGGCTTCCAATTTCTTATTGGTAAAGCGCCAGCCGATTGTTGTATCATGAAGTTCCATTGAACCTCTGGGAAAATCAACTTCAGGCTTGGCCATAACGTAAGGAGCCCTTGTCATGCTCTCGGTTCCGCCTGCGATATAAATATCACCTTCACCAACTGCTATCGCTCTTGCGGCATAAATCACCGCATCAAGACCGGAACCGCACAGGCGGTTAATCGTTGTTCCGCTCACTGTAACAGGCAGGCCGGCAAGAAGTGCCGACATTCTGGCTACATTTCGATTATCCTCTCCCGCCTGGTTGGCATTGCCAAATACCACATCTTCAATTTGCTCCGGAGGCAATTGAGGATTGCGGTCAAGCAACGCTTTAATGACAATCGCACCCAGGTCATCAGGACGGACGCTTTTTAAAGCCCCTTTATACTTTCCAATAGGAGTTCGAACGGCATCAACTATTACTACTTCTCTCATTTTTTCACCAACTCTTCTTTTTTGCTATAATCATAGACTCCCTTGCCAACTTTGCGGCCTAATCTTCCTGCTCGGACATATTGCTCTAATAACGGTGCCGGCCGATATTTCTCTCCTAATTTTTCATGTAAATACCGTAAATTGTTTAAACGGGCATCCAGTCCAACTAGATCAACCAATTCAAACGGTCCCATTGGGAAATTTAAGCCAAGTTTAATTGCCTTATCAATATCTTCAGGCGTACCAAGACCTTCCTGCAACATATAAAAAGCTTCATTACCAATTAAGCAGCTAATCCGGCTTGTTACAAAACCAGGAAATTCATTGATGACCACTGTTTCTTTCCCCATTTTCCGGGCCACATTTGTAATGGTTTCCGCGGTTTCATCACTCGTTTCCAAACCACGAACAATTTCCACAAGCGGCATCTTATGAACCGGATTAAAGAAGTGCATCGCAATGGTACGATCAGCCCGATGACCGTAAGAGGCAATTTCTGTAGGACTCATCGTCGATGTATTCGTTGCAAAAATGCAATGCGCCGGCGCATACTTCTCCATTGTTTCAAATACTTGCTTTTTGATTTCAGCCTTTTCCGGTACGGCCTCAATAATCAAATCGGCATCTGCACAAGCTTTCGGTAGATCCGTTAAATAGCATAAATTGTCTTTTGCCTGCCGGAGTTGCTCAGGCGAAATTTTCCCCCGCTCAAGCCCTTTGGCAAAAAGGGAATTCAGTTCGTTTCTTGCACTCTCCAGTGCTGTTTCATTTACATCTACCAATGTAACTGAAAATCCGCCAATTACCCCGACATACGCAATTCCACGTCCCATTACCCCGGAACCGACAACAACGATATTTCTCATTTATATACCATTCCTTTCCAGTATAAAGAAGTACGAATGAGAAAGCTTTGTCTCATTCGCACAAATGGGATTTTAAACTCCTAGTGGATTTAATGGACGACTTCCATAGTAAGAAATAATACTCTTCGTTTCCGTATAAAGATCCAAGGTTTCAATGCAAAGTTCACGGCCGAAACCAGATTGTTTATAGCCCCCGAATGGTGTACCCGGGAAAGCTGAAAACGGACAGTTCACCATTACAATCCCTGCTTGAATTTGGTTGGCAATACGAGTGGCACGGGCTCCGTCCTTCGTCCATACAGCCGACCCCAAGCCATACTCAGTATCATTTGCAAGTTGAATCGCTTCTTTTTCATCCTTAAATTTCATGACTACTACAACTGGGCCAAAGATTTCTTCCTTTACAACGGTCATGTTATGATGAACATCAGCAATAACAGTCGGCTCATACCAGAATCCACCTTCGTAGCCATCTACTTTAGCAGGCTTGCCTCCCGTTAAAATGGTAGCACCTTCCTCGATGGCTGATTTTACATAACCGTCGATGACATCCAACTGGGCTTGGTCAATAATTGCCCCTACATGGGTACCCTTATCAAAAGGATTGCCGAGAACAAGCTTTTTCGTCTTTTCAACAAATTTGCTGACGAATTCATCATAAATATCTTCGTGTACATATAAACGAGAACGTGCTTCACAAGATTGTCCGCTATTGTAGAAAATGCCGAATAACGAGCCATCAATTGCTGCATCAATATCTGCATCTTCAAATACAAGGTTAGGTGACTTACCGCCAAGTTCAAGTGTTACCCGCTTCAAAGTATCAGATGCTTTTCTCATAATATCTTTGCCGATCGGGGTGGAACCAGTGAAGGCAACTTTATCTACCTTCGGATGCTCCACGAGGTAATTCCCAACTTCAGAACCGGAACCTGGAACAATATTGACAACCCCGGCAGGAACACCTGCTTCTAAGCAGATTTCCCCTAGAATGATAGCAGTTAAAGGGGTCAGACTGGCAGGTTTCACAACAACCGAGCAGCCGGCAGCAATGGCAGGCGCAATTTTCCAGGCTGCCATCATAAGCGGATAGTTCCATGGTATGATTTGTGCACAGACACCGACAGCTTCTTTTTCCGTATAATTGTGGAACTGGCCAGGCACATTGTTTACAACACCCCGGTGTCCGACAATTGCAGCAGCATAAAATTCAAAATCCTCAATTGCTTGTGTCACTTGTCCTTGGGCTGCCGCTAATGTTTTTCCAGTATCCAAGATTTCAAGTTCTACAAGTTCGTTAAAACGGGAGCGCATAATAGCCGCGATTTTATTTAATACTTGTGAACGGCGGCCAACAGGATATTTGCGCCATTTACCATGATCAAATGATGCGCGTGCAGCAAGTACAGCTTTTTCAGCATCTTCTTGAGATGCTTTAGCCACTTCTGCCACCAATTCTCCAGTAGCGGGATTATAGGTTTTAATGGTTTGCCCATTTGAACTTTCTACTTTTTCGCCATTAATGATTAAATGATAGAAATCTCTTTTTAATGAAATTGGATTGCTCGTTTGTACTGTCATCCCATGAACCTCCTATTATTTTCCGATAAATATAGGTTTTCTTTTTTCTATAAATGCCTGAACACCTTCACGGTGATCTCTTGAGAGCCCGGCAATTCTTTGCCCCTGAGCTTCTTCTTCTAAATAATCGGTGAAGGATAAGTTTCTGGCTGCTTTCATCGTCCGTTTTATTAACCCAACAGCTTTTGTTGGCATGGCGGCAATCCGATCAACGAATTGTTGAACTTCCGTCTCAAAGTGATCGGCCGGATACACTTTGGTTGCCAATCCAAGAGATAATGCTTGATCAGCAGGAATTTTTTCGCCTAATACAGATATTTCCAGCGCTTTTGCTTCTCCTACTAATCTAGTAAGAAAATAACTGTTACCCGAATCCGGAATTAACCCGATGTGGACAAAAGCATTAAGAAAGCTTGCTCGGTCTGATAACAGACGAAAATCACAGGCTAGCGCAAGACTAAACCCGGCACCGGCAGCTACCCCATTGACAGCAGCGATAATCGGTTTCTCACACTGATAAATTTGCTTCATCATCGGTGCATATTGTTTTCTTAATACTTCACCATGATCCATACTTTCATCTACTTCAGAAAGGTTCTGGCCGGAACAGAATCCTCTCCCGGCCCCCGTAATCACAATTGCTCTTACATCTTCAGATAAGGATGCATTTTTAATCGCATGAGTTATTTCATGATTCATTTGGGAAATGAAGGCATTTAAGGTATCGGGCCTGTTTAGAGTAATCCAGGCAGCACCGTTTTTTATCGAATAAATGATTGTTTCATACATATGGTTATCTCCCTTTAAATTCCGGCTTGCGTTTTTCGATAAATGCGGTCATTCCTTCTTTTTGGTCTTCAGATGCAAACAATAAGTAGAAGTTTTTCCGTTCATATTGCATTCCTTCATAAAGCGAATAATCAACGGCTTTATTAACTGCATCTTTAATTAAGCGAATCGCAAGCGGTGCTTGACGAGCAATTTGTTTTGCCATCTTCAGTGTTTCTTCCATTAGAAGTTCTGGTGAAACAATCCGGCTGATCAAGCCGTGCTGTATCGCTGTTTCAGCTGGAATCCGGCTACCGCTCCATAACCATTCAAGTGCTTTTGTCCTGCCGACAATTTTGGTCAATCTCTGCGTGCCGCCGGCTCCCGGCATTACCCCAAGATTCACCTCGGGAAAGGCAAATTCTGTACCGCTAGCTGCAATAAGCAAGTCACAATTTAGGGCCAATTCAAATCCGCCGCCAAAAACGAATCCTTTCACAGCACCAATCAATGGCTTTTTAATCAGTGACAAACGATCCCAATCGGCAAATTGATTTAACAGTTCTAGTCTGATGGGGTTATCTGCAGCCATTTCATCAATATCAGCTCCTGCCGAGAAGGCACGCCCTTTACCGGATAAGACAATGACCCGCACCTCTTCATTCCGGTCAAAAGATTCTGCTACATCAACGATTTCCCCTACCATTTGGCGGTTCAATGCATTGTATTGGGCGGGTCTGTTTAACTCAATTAAAGCAACCCCGTCATCATGGGAAACTTCAATAAATTCATACGATTTCATTCATCGTCTTCCCCGATCATTAAGGTTACAAGCTTTCCGGCAAATTTCATTAAATCTTTTCCAGAAGCCTTTCCTTCTTCGGATCGCATCCCTTTTTGTAAATCTTCAAGGCTGTCATAACGCATTTCACACATTAAATAGTATGGAGGTTCTGTACCCATTGGTGTTCCTGTGAATTTTGTAACTTTTATTTCACGCAATCCAGGGATTTTTTTCGTAATCGGTACATGAACGTTATAATAGTGTTCGTCAAATGCCGCCTTGTCTTCCGGTTGTTTATATAATGCGATTAATTTAGCCATTGTTTACTCTCCTCACTTTTTTACATTAATGTTGAAATAGGTTTCATTGCTTCAAATGGATTTTTACAGTTTTTACAATATAAAATACTCCGGCATGCTGTAGGTCCAAAAATATTTTCCATTGTCACATATGTTGAACCGCAGTAAGGGCAATCCACATGCCAGGATCCATCTGTGTCCATTAAACGGGGAGGCGGAGCAATACCAAATGCCTTCAATCCGCTTCTGCCTGCTTCAGATATACGATCTGATGTCCATGACGGATGATAGATGAATTCTACCTTGACCTCTTCTACTTCTTTAATGGCCTCGACTGTTGTTTCGATATTTTTCTTAATAAGGTCAAGAGCAGGGCAGCCAAGAAAGGTTGGAAGAATTTTAATATTCACTACCCTTCCTTGAACGTTGATTTCCTCAACCATTCCAAGGTCGATAATACTCACTGTATTTATTTCGGGATCGTGAACTTCTTTTAAAACCTCTAACACTTTCTCTTCTAGTGAATGGATCGTCATTTGCATGATGTCACCCCTTTCGTGTTATTACCAAGTAGCTGCCGGATCCAGACGATAGACTTCAGAAAGAGTTGCGATGGCTGATTCTAAATCTTCCGTATGTTCAAAGTTACGTCCATTTGCTTCTGTTCTAGAGGGAATCTCTGGAATTGGCAGATGAATAGATTCAAAAACCGGCTTCATCTGAGCTTTCCATCTTTGAACAAGAACTTTTTCTTCTTCGATTAAACCCAACCTGACAATCTGTTCCCCATCAGCGCCTAATGAGAACACATCACCGAAATCTTTCATCACTCGGTCAACAGCTGACTGCATTCTTTCTCTTGCTTCTTCTGTCGAATTAAACAGTTGGATAAACCATGTTTTCCAATGAAGTAAATGGTAATATAATTCGATATTTATTTTTAAAGCTACTTTTGCAAGCGGGTCATACGAACTGTTTTTCAATGATTCAATTTTTACTTTCTTTGCTGCTGTGTAAAAATAATTTCTAACAACGGCATAGGCCCAATCAAATTTCGGAACATTCATATAATCGCCTTCACCATTCGGCCTCTCTACTAAAATACAATTCTTTCGTTCCTTTGCCGGACGTAAATGGGCTAATGAATCAGCACTGCCTAATCCTAATTCCTCCAACAATTGATAGAACATCGCAGCATGACCCATGCTGTCCTGACTAATGGATGATGAAGCAACATCCTCTTCAATATGTGGTGCCAACCCAAGCCATTCAGACCCTCTAAAGGAATAAAGAAAGTCATCGTCAGCCAATTGAAATAATAAACTTACGACCGCTTCTTTATTTTCAGGGGCGGTTGTTAGATTTAATTCAGTCATGTTTGGTGCCTCCTGACCATGAAAGGATTTCTTTTTCATCAAACATTTTCTGCTGGTAATAACGCCATTTCTTCTTCAAATAACCGTAACCTTTTGTTTCCCGATATTCTTTATTATCCAACCGCTTTAGCATTACCTTCTCTTCTCTCGTCAACCCTTGAATGTGCTCCCGCTGAACTACCCAAATATCTGCTACCGGCTCTCGGCGCATGAAGTTTTCTTGTGCCATAATCATAGCCATCTCAGCATTTGGTGCCAACAAACTAAATTGATGCTGAAAGGGTGAAGAAGGTGTCCGTTTACTGAAAACTTCAAATTCATGGTAAAAAGTTTTCTTCTGTTCCATTTTAAACCTTCTCCTTTTCGTTAAATTGCTGCCGCACTTAAGGCTTCACGTACCCATGCATTCGTTTCGTATGATACTCTGCGCAGGTTTAAGCGTGCTTGTGAACGTGGCCCATTGTTCATGATAATTTGTTTGAATTTACTCCAATCCGGCTGCTGATAAATCCATACTTTTTGTTCTTCGTCAAACCGTAATGTCGGGTCAGGAATCGTTAAACCTAATGACAAGATGCGCGGAACATATTTAGTAAAAAAGCTTTGTCTTAACTCTTCATTCGTACTGGTCCGGATCTTGTACTTAATCGTTATGTCCTGTTTACTTGAACCGGTTGTGTCACTGTTTGCTGGACCAAAAAACATCAGAAGAGCTTCCCACCATTCATTCAAGGATTCTTGAAGCATTTGTCTTTGTTCTTCTGTACCTTCTGCAAGTGCCATAATAATCGATTCTCCGTGATGCGCGTGGAAAACTTCTTCAGCACATATCCGGTGTAGTGCTCTTGAATATGGTCCATAAGAGCTATTTAGCATATTTGTCTGTGTGATAATTGCTGCACCATCGACAAGCCAGCCGATTAATCCAGCATCTGCCCAAGTTTTGGCAGGCATATGGAATACATTATGAAACTTTAATTTTCCGGTAAATAAGTCTTGCATAAGATCATCACGATCTTTCCCATACGGCTTTAACAAATCCTCTGCAACGCGAAGGAGCAATTGACCATGGCCCATTTCATCCTGAACTTTTGCCATGATTCCGAGTTTCCGTCTTAATGATGGAGCTTTCGGCACCCATTCTTTTTCAGGCAGTGCACCCATTATTTCACTGATGCCATGCATAGAGATTAATTTGATCAACGCTATACGATATTCCTCTGGCATCCAATCATCTGCTTCAATCTTGTCACCGGCTTCGATTCTTGCCATAAATTGTTCTAACTGTTCATGTTCTTCTAACTCTTTTTCAAGAATGCTCATATTGATACCACCTTTACATAATATAACGTTTATTTAACGTTATTATATTTCATTGTTATATTGATAGCAAGAATATTCTCTCATTTCCTTTTATAAGCAATTTTACCTATGTCTTGCATTACTCATTAATGTATAACAAAAATCGTAGCGCTTACATTTTAAACGACTGTTTCAGCATTTCTTCTATCAACAATACGTTTGGCTTTTCCCTCAGAACGGGGAAGGCTGCCTGGTTGATTAATAATCGTATCCATTGTCACCAAACAGTTTGATTTCATTTGGTGTTGGATGTTTCGTTTTAATTTCTGGATCATTGGATGCCCTAAATCTTGGGCAATTTCTCGATAAAGCAGATTGTCAATTTCAACATGAAGTTCAACATTGTCCAGGCTTCCCTTTTTTGTCAAGTGTATTTGATAATTTGGCACTAGTCCTTCAATTTGTAATAGGACCCGTTCAATTTCTGAAGGGAAAACGTTTACACCACGAATAATAAGCATATCATCTGTGCGCCCTTTCAAGCGCGACATTCTAGTATGTGTCCTGCCACACACGCACTTTTCACGAGTAATAGAAGCTATATCTCCTGTCCGGTAACGAATGATTGGTAGCGCTTCCTTCGTTAAGCTTGTAAATACCAGTTCACCATCCTGACCTTCTTCAACAGGCTCTAAGGTATCAGGGTTCAAAACTTCTACGTAAAAGTGATCCTCTGCAATATGCAAACCGTTTTGGGCTTCATGGCACTCTATGGCAACACCTGGTCCCATCACTTCGCTTAAACCATAAATGTCAATTGCTTTTATATCCAGTTTCCGTTCTAAAGTTGCCCTCATTTCCTCCGTCCATGGTTCAGCCCCAAAAATTCCGTATTCAAGGCTTGTTTCCCTTGGATCCATCCCCATCTTTTCCATCTGTTCAATAATATTCAAAATATAGGATGGAGTTCCGCATATGCCTCTTGGCTTAAAATCATTGATGATCGTGATTTGTCTTTCTGTATTGCCTCCTGAAATTGGAACAGTCACTACCCCCAGTTCCTCTGCCCCGTAATGAAGACCGAGCCCGCCGGTAAATAAACCATAACCATAAGCATTGTGGAATATATCCCCTTTCCTTCCACCTGCTGTGACAATGCCGCGTGCCACGATCTTTGCCCAATTTTTTATATCGTTTTTGGTATAGCCGACTACTGTTGGTTTGCCGCTTGTTCCCGATGACCCATGAACTCTGTTTACTTCATCCATTGGAACCGCAAATAAGCCAAATGGATATTGGTCACGCAAATCCTTTTTCTTTGTAAAAGGAAGTTTTCTTACATCATCTAATGATTGGATATCATCTGGTGTTATGCCTTGTTCAGCAAATTTTTCTTTATAAAACGGCACCTTTTCATACACTCTTTTTACCGTCTGCTGCAATCGAGCCAATTGTAGTTTTTCAAGCTCGGGCCGGCTCATTGTTTCTATTTCCGGATGGTACATTTTCTTCTACCTCCTTATATATAACATTAATTTAACGATTGTTTTAATTTAGTAATACAATTATAGATTAATACCACCTATTCTCTATGTCAATATTGTTGGTTGAATTTTTTTATAATTCAAAGAAAAAAAGCCAGGTAAAAAGCCTGGCAAAAATTATATTATTTAAATTGCACTTTTGTGATCGGTCTTCGTATCAAGTTTCACAACATCTTTAAATTTTATAACAGAAATCGTTATTAATAATGCTAAAACAAGCAGGCATGCTAAAATACTTACACGGTTTTGGCCGTCAAGAACAAAAGCAGTTAAAATAATGATTAAAAATACTAACGTAGCTCCGGTCACATACGGGAATCCCCATAGTTTAAAGCTAGGTTTTTTTGTATAGGAATGGCGGAGCTTTAACTGTGCAGAGCATATGCCAGTCCAAACTAATGAGACAACAAATCCAGGTACAGCCATTAGGACTCGAAACACTTGATCTTGTGCAATAAAGGCAACCATTGATCCGAGAGTAAGTATAACTGCGGTTAATAATAAACTTGTTGTTGGGACACCTTTTTTTGATACATACCCGAATGATTTTGGTGCCTCCCCTTCTGTGGCTAAAGAATGAAGCATTCTTGTACATCCATAAATACCTGAGTTTGCTGCTGATAAAACCGCTGTTATCAGTATAAAATTCATGATATGGGCAGATCCATGCAGACCGACCGTTGATAATACCTGAACAAATGGGCTTGCTTGATTGCTGATCTCGTTCCAAGGAATTAAACCACAAATAATAAAGATTGGGAGTGTGTAGAAAAGAACGATCCTTAGAATGAAGCTTTTAATTACTTTTGGCAAAATACTCTCAGCATTTTCTGTTTCAGTCACGGTGATCCCAATTAATTCTGAGCCTCCATATGAAAACATGACAATTAATAAAGCTGGAAAGATTGACAACCAACCTTTTGGAAAAATCCCACCATGATTTATATAGTTTTGCAGATATCCGGATTTTTCCGATGGGATGATCCCAAACAGAATACACGCCCCCAATACGATAAATACGATAATCATCAAAATTTTCACGCCTGCAAACCAAAACTCAAATTCCCCATAATTTTTGACATTCAAGATGTTAATACCGATAACAAACGCCGCGCACGCTAAACTAAGCACCCACAGCGGAACAGACGGGAGCCAGTACTGTAAAAAACTCCCGGCGACAACCACCTCTATAACACATACAGAAAGCCACATAAAGCAATACATCCAACCCATTACAAATGAGGCCCGTCTGCCGAACGCCTTTTGCACAAAGCCTTTTATATTTGTGTTCGGATAGACACTTGCCATCTCGGCAATTGCCCCCATCACAACTAGAAGGAATAATCCAGCCAATATATACGAGAAAATGACACCTGGTCCGGCTATTGAAACCGTTTCCGCACTTCCTTTAAAAATTCCTGTGCCAATCGCTCCCCCCATTGCCATCAAACTGATATGCCTTGGGAGCAGTCTCTTTTGCAGCCGTGTATTATTTGAATTCATCCATTCCACCCGCATTCGTATCATTTATGGAACATACTTTGACATCATACTATTTTGATTCCTAATTAGATGATTGCTGGTATTAAGCAAGTTCAATTGGCCATAATTTTGGGTTTTCAATTAGCTTTTTGAAATAGTTTGTAAAGGCAACAGCAGTTGCTCCGTCGGCTACACGATGATCAAAGGACATTGACATTGTCATGATGGAGCGGATACAAATCTCATCATTTTCCATTACGACAGGTATTTTTTTCGTTTTATGAAAGGCAATCAACCCCGTTTCCGGATAATTGATGATCGGAGTTGCGCCGATGCTGCCCAATGGACCGACGTTGCTAATCGTAAATGTTCCGTGTCTCATTTCATTCGGCTCCAATTTGCCTTCTTGTGCCTTTTTCGTCAGCATTTTGAGCTTTGCATGAATTTGGCGCACAGATAATCGATCCGCTTGATGGATTACGGGAACTATTAATCCTTCTTCTGTATCAACAGCGATGCCAATATTGTATTCCTTCTCTAAATAAATAACTTCATTTTCTTCATCAAGTTTTGCATTAAATACAGGGAACTGCTTTAATGCAAGTGTAATCGCCTTAATAAAGAAAGCTGCTGCCGAAATATGAATATCCATTTCTTTCAACTCATTTCGATAGGCTAATAGTTCTGTTAAATCGGCTTCTTCAAAATGAGTCACATGTGGAATGGTATAAAGAGACTGTGTCATCTTTTTAGCAATCTGCTTACGTCTTCCCCTGAAAGGAATGACCTCCGGCTTTTGGTGCTCCTGTATTAACTCATTTCGTCCCTTTCTCGGTCTGCGCTCCAGTTCAAATTCTGCTGTTTCTTTAGGACTGCTACTCTTGGATTCAGACGGTTCCGCTGGAAGCTCAGTCTGGTCTCGATTTTTCACATAATCGTATACATCTTTTACTGTTATTCTTCCATGGGGACCTGTACCGGTAATTTTCTCGATGTCCACAGCAAATTCACGTGCAATTTTCCGGGTATAAGGGGCCGCCATGATGAAGCGTTTTTCTCTAGGTTGTATTTCAGCAGCCATTTGTTCAGGTTCTTTATTCCCTATTTGACTAGTGATTTCTTGGGCGGGTTCAAATACGGGCTCTTCCGCTTTGTCATCACTTGTTTCCAATACAAGCAATGTGGTACCAACAGACACCATGCTGCCGTGATCAACCACAATATCCTTGACTTTTCCAGAAACAGGAGAAGGAATTTCTGCTACCATTTTATCAGTTTGTATTTCAACAAGTGGTTGATCGACCTGAACCACATCCCCCTCCTTGACAAAATAATGGATGACTTCTCCTTCTGTCATGCCTTCGCCAATATCATGCAATTTAACCTCAACCATTAGGATCCCCCCTAAAAATGGACTACTTTTTCAATTGCTTTCATGACCCTCTCCGGTGTCGGAAGGTATTGCTCCTCCAATGAGAAAAATGGGACAGGAACATCAAAACCTGTTACACGTTCAATTGGAGATTTCAAATATAAAAATGACGTATCGTTAATGATCGAAATAATGTCATTTCCTAATCCACCTGTTTGATGAGCTTCATGGACAATAACGGCGCGTCCTGTTTTTTGAACAGATTCGGTAATTATATCTTTATCAATCGGATACAATGTCCTTAAATCAATCACATCACATGTGATCCCCTGTTTCTTGGCCTGCTCAGCTGCCCGCAATGCTACTGAAACCATTGCCCCCCATGCAATCAAGGTCACATCATTTCCATCTTGCAGTTTCTTCCCTTTTCCGATTTCTACTGTGTATTTTCCTTCCGGAACCGCTTCCCGGCTTGCACGGTAAATTCTCATTGACTCCATAAATAAAACAGGATCCGGGTCTTCAATAGCCGCAATCAAGAGACCTTTGGCATCGTAAGCAGAAGACGGACAAACAACTTTTATTCCCGGCATATGGGTAAACAATGCTTCTACACTGTCTGAATGTATTTCTGGCGCACGAATGCCTGCGCCATATGGTGCCCGGATCACCATCGGAACAGTGAAACTACCCATCGTTCTCATCCGGATCCGGGATACATGGGTCATAATTTGTTCATATGCAGGATAGATAAACCCTAAAAATTGAATTTCAACCACCGGTTTGAAACCATTTACTGCCAGACCAATTGATGTGCCGACAATCCCAGCCTCACTTAACGGTGTATCGATGACCCGGTCTTCCCCAAATTGTTTCTGTAGACCTTCAGTCGCTCGGAATACACCGCCGTTTTTGCCAACATCTTCACCCAGCACTAGAACGCGCTCATCCTCTTCCAGCATTGTCCGCAGTCCATCCGTTACAGCCTGCACAAGCGTTAATTGATTTGTTTTGGTGGAGTTAACGATTGCTTTTTCTATCATCATCTGGCTTCCCTCCCAATTAATTGAAGGTATTGTTCCTTTTGCTGGGAAATTGTCCAAGTTGGTTTTTCAAATACATGATCAAATAAATCGTTCACATTTGGTTTAGGGTAATTTTCCATTTCCTTAACTGCTTGTTCTACCTCAGCGGCAATTTCATTTGTTATTTTCTGAACCCATTCTTCCTTCCAAATTCCGTTTGATTTCATATACCTTTCAACTCGAAGAAGAGGATCCCTTGTTTCTCTAATTACCTCACTTTCCGATTGATCACGGTATTTAGTGGGGTCATCTGATGTTGTATGTGCACCATATCTCCATGTCACGGCCTCAATTAATGTCGATCCTCCTCCGTGACGCGCGAATTTAAGCGCCTCCAACACTTGAAAATAAACAGCAAATATATCATTTCCATCAATTCGAAAGCCTGGCATATTATAGGCAAGAGCCTTTTGTGCTATTGTTTCAGAATTCATTTGTTTTTCAATCGGCACAGAAATCGCAAAACGATTATTTTGATTGAAGTAGACTACCGGGGCTTTAAATACACTGGCAAAATTTAAACCTTCGTGGAAATCGCCCTCTGATGTCGCACCATCACCAAAATAGGCAATGGCTGCATTTTTTGTACCTTTTCTCTTTTCTGCCAGTGCCGCTCCTGCCGCATGTGGTATTTGCGTGGCAATAGGAACAGCAGGTGGAAAAATCTTTTTCCCTTTCTCCGGTACACATCCTTCTAGACGTCCATTCCAATAAAGAAATATTCTCGACATGCCTGCTCCAAATGTTAAAGCAGCACCATGGTCGCGATAGGTGGGAAAGAGCCAATCATCCTTTTCAAGCGCTAGGGCACTTCCTACCTGTGACGCCTCCTGTCCCTCAAATGGCGCATATGTCCCGAGTCTTCCCTGCCTCTGTAAACTAATTGCTTTACGGTCAAACGTCCGAATCCGAATCATGTGATAATAAAATTTCTTAACCAATTCCTCCGTTATTGCCTTTCTATAATTCTCGTTTACTAGATTTCCGTTCTCATCAACAATTTGCAAAATTGGAAATTCAAGTTTCATACCATTCACCTCATCTATTGGAAGTCGGATTCATTTTAATGACCAATATCCCATTTAGGACGTTTCGCATGGGAGAAAAAACTATTTAACCTTTTACCATCCTCTATCCGTTTTTCACATAAACGATTAGCAGCCTGAACAGTTGTAATATCATCTAACTCTGCCTGTCTATAAACCTCTAATAAGGAGAAATAAATAGATTCAGTCTTCTTCAACACCCGCTCTTTGTTATAGCCGTAAAGTTCATCCGCTACTTGGATTAACCCGCCGGCATTTACAATATAGTCAGGGGCGTATAAAATTCCTTTTTGCTTCAACATTTCCCCGTGCTTTTCTGTAAGCAACTGATTATTAGCTGAACCAACGATTGCTTTTACCTTTAATTGTTCGATCGTTACATCATTGATGATTCCGCCTAAAGCACATGGAACAAAGACATCAGCTTTTACGGTATATACATCATCCCCGGATACAACCTTTACATTTCTTCCTAATTGTTTGGCTCGTTCTTGAATGAAGGCAATAGATTGCGGATTGATATCGTTTACAAAAAGATCAGCACCTGATTCAAGTAATTGTTCGGCTACTTTAAAACCTACTTTCCCTAACCCTTGGATGATATACGTTTTACCTGCCAACTCTTCACTTCCGAAAATTGTTTTATTGGTTGCTTTTAATCCATAAATGACGCCAAGTGCAGTTGGAATCGATGAATCTCCGCTGCCGCCGTAAGCTTCTGGAATTCCTACGATACATTTTGTTTCCCTTGACGCATGGACAAAGTCTTCAGTTGAAGTCCCCATATCTGTGCCAGTATAAAAACGGCCATTTAGAGAATCAACAAATTGACCAAAAGCTCTGAACATAGCTTGAGTTTTGTCTGTTAAAGGATTGCCGATGATGACCGCTTTTCCACCGCCAAAGTCGACATCGGCTGCGGCACATTTGTATGTCATGCCCTTCGAAAGTCTTAATACATCTTCCAACGCCTCATCGAATGAAGCATATGGATACATTCTGCAACCGCCCAACGCAGGACCAAGGGTAGTATTATGAATAGCAATAATTGATTTAAGTCCTGTATTGGGATCATTACAAAAAACGATTTGTTCATGTTCATGTATTTTTTCCAAAATAGTTGTTTGTATAGAAGTAGCTTTTTCCTTTAATGTGTTCATCACTAAGCCTCCGCTTCATTATTTTAGATAGCGCTTTCACGATCATCAGCCGTTCATATGCATAGCCAGATGATTTCTTGAATACAAAAAAATAATAACTATAACACTTATTGAACTAGCGTGAAAATTATGTTTATAATAGTATGATAGTAAAAAATGAAAGCGATTTATATACCATATTGCATAATTTTTAAGTTCCAATTATACATTTTGAATAAGTTTCAAATGAAAAAACTTCATTTTTTATAGGAGGTCATTCAATGGATCAAATTGATATTTGTCTTCTGAAACTCCTTCAAGAGAATGCCCGTATGACCATCAGCGAATTGTCTAAGAGATTATCGCTTAGCCGTCCAAGTGTTACGGAGCGATTAAACAGACTGCAGGAAAAAGGAATTATTGATGGGTTTAGTGCACGGATTTGCCCGAAGAAAATTGGCCGGGATGTGGTCGTTTATATCCAATTAAGTGAAATCAAAATGTGTTCTTATACGGATTTTGAGGAGTGGATTAAAAAAGACCCGGATATAGTGGAGTGTCATCGGTTAACTGGGCCTGTCAGTTACTTGCTAAAAGCTGCCGTTGCCGGTATGGATCATTTAAGCAGCCTGATTGATCGACTGACACCATACGGGAATGTCAATACGTCCATTGTTTTATCATCCCCCATTTCGTTTCGCTGTATTACGCCGCATACCAATGAACCTTGCCTAAAGGCTATGGAATAAGACATGCTACTAATTGGAAAACTCTTGTGCCATTGGAACCTCACGCTTAGCTTTCGTATAAGTCGTCCGTTACTTATGTTGCCAAGACATTTTATAGTCTAAATTTCTAATAAAATATTCAAAATAATAGAATGGTAGAAATGAGACCTATTGTTCTTAAGTGTGTTTTTGCTGGCATAAATGATATGATAGAAAACAGATATTTCTTTGGAGGATTGTTTATGCAGCAAAAACCATTGGCCTATCGGATGCGTCCGCGTACAATAGAAGAGATCGTCGGTCAAGAGCATCTTGTCGGTGAAGGAAAAATTATTTCCAGAATGGTCAAGGCGTGTCAACTGACTTCCATGATTCTCTATGGCCCTCCCGGCATTGGCAAAACATCCATCGCCAGTGCGATTGCCGGAAGCACCAAATATGCATTTAGAACCCTTAATGCCGTCACCCATAATAAGAAGGATATGGAAATTGTCGCCGCTGAAGCGAAAATGTCAGGAAAAGTGATTCTTCTCCTGGATGAGGTCCACCGATTAGATAAAGCCAAGCAGGATTTTTTATTACCATATCTCGAAAATGGAATGATCGTGTTAATCGGAGCGACAACGAGCAACCCTTATCACGCTATCAATCCCGCTATCCGCAGCCGCTGTCAAATTTTCGAACTAAAACCATTAACGCCTGAGGAGGTTACGCAAGCTCTAAAACGCGCTTTGAAGGATGAGGAACGGGGTTTAGGAAAGTTAAAAATTGAGATTTCCCAAGAGGCTTTACTTCACTTTGCACGAGGGGCAGGTGGTGATGTGAGGAGTTCTTTAAACGCCCTGGAGCTGGCGGTATTGTCAACCGATCCCGATAAAGAAGGAGTTATTCATATTACTTTAGCAGCGGCGGAAGAATGCATGCAAAAGAAAAGTATACCTGCTGACAAGGATGGCGATGCTCATTATGATGTGATATCAGCCTTCCAAAAATCAATCCGGGGTAGCGATGTAAATGCAGCCCTGCACTATTTGGCGAGGCTCATCGAAGCAGGAGATTTGCCAAGTATTAGCCGCCGCCTGATTGTCATTGCCTATGAAGACATCGGACTAGCCAACCCTCAGGCAGGACCACGAACATTGGCGGCGATCGAAACAGCGGAACGGCTTGGCTTTCCGGAAGGACGTATCCCACTCGCAAATGCCGTGATTGAATTATGTCTCTCGCCTAAATCGAATTCCGCCATTACTGCCATCGACGCGGCTCTCGCCGACATCCAAAAAGGAATCATTGGAGAAGTGCCGGATCACTTGAAAGACGCCCATTATAAAGGAGCCAAAGAGCTTGGGAGGGGAATCGGATATTTGTATCCCCACAATTACGAAAACGGCTGGGTACCGCAAGACTATTTGCCAAACAAACTGAAACACAAACAATACTACCAGCCGAAAAAAACCGGGAAATTCGAGCAGGCACTCGCAGCCGTATATGAGAAACTAACACGGAAACATTAAAAAACGGTGTCAGGCACCATGTGAAAAATTCACATGGTGCCTGACACCGTTAAGTTTTATGCCGCAACATCCCGTTTCTTGAAAACAATGTAAGAAAGAGTTTGAAAAGTAACAAAATATATGACAAGCATGGCAATAGAAAACGGCAGTGTCATTCCATCAACAAGTGGTGTTCCTTCGATATACTGCTTTAAATCCGTATTGGCAAACAAACTATATTTTGCCCAGGAATATTTTAAAGCGAGCAACGCTGTGAACTGATCTCCGGTGAATAGTAAGAACAGCGAGAGTCCAATCGCCAGTGAGCTATTCCGGAAAACGGTTGAAATCATGAACGCCATTGTTACCAACATAATCATTTTAATCGAGTTCAACCCATAATAGATAAGGAGATGAACGACAATATTTTGCTCGGTAACCTTGCCATTATAATAATCTAAGTATGGAACAGTCCTTTCCGGCGGTCCAAAAAGGATCATTCCCAAGACAGTTGAACAAACAAACAGCACCGCCAGCATAAAGAAGGCACATAATAAAACTGTTAAATATTTTGATGTCAGGATCTTTGTCCGGCTGATCGGCCGAATCAAAAGCAGCTTAACGGTCCCCCAATTAAATTCACTGGCAACAATTCCAGCCGCAATAATGATCGTGAATAATCCTGTTAATATAATTAATTCCGATGCATCTTTTACAAATGACCAAACATGGTATTTCGTTTCTTTAGGTGGTAAATTGTGTTGAATTCGATAGTTATTAATGGCCATTTCTTTTTTAAAAAATTGTTTTTCTACTTTGGAATGACTTTGCTGCAATTGCCTATTTAACGCGTCATTTTCTTCCTTCAGTGTTTCTGTCCAATTTTTCTCAACCGTTATCGTTCCGCTTGTCTGATATTTTGTAAAAATGCCAAGCACCGTCACCCCTATAACTAGGATGGTAATCATTACATACGTTCCCGGGCGTTTGAAAATTTTTATCCATTCATTTTTGATTAAGTTAACCATGTGCTGCCCCCCTTTGAATATTCAGACATAATGATATAATTTAAGTGCTACAACTTTCGCCATTGATGCAAAAAAAGGTTTTCATTCCCCTTTCATCTTACGGGCAATAAAATCTTAATTACCAGAGTGATTTTATCTCTCCTAATGTAATAAAACCCCATCCAAGTATAGATGAGGTCTTATCCTAACTAGTTTTCATCCTTCACACGAGTAATCTTAATATCCTTCAACAATTCCCGAACAACATAGCTTGCCATGATTAGGCCGCATGTTGATGGGACGAATGCATTGGATGAAGGCGGCATTTTTGCTTTTCGAATCTCAGCCTGTTCATTACCAACTACTTTGCGGACATCCTCGCGAATCACAATCGGGCTTTCATCAGAAAAGACGACCGGAATACCTTTTCTAATTCCATCTTTTCGAAGTTTAGCTCGGATGACCTTTGCAATCGGGTCTGTATGTGTTTTTGAAATATCGGCGATTTGGAAGCGGGTCGGGTCCATTTTATTGGCCGCTCCCATACTTGAAATAATCGGGATATTTCTTTTCAAACATTCTTTCATCAAATGAACTTTATAAATAATCGTATCAGAGGCGTCAACAAAGAAATCGATTTTGTGGCTGAAAATTTCTTCATAGGTTTCTTCCGTGTAAAACATTTTAAGCGGAATTACTTCACAATCGGGATTAATATCTTTAATCCGCGCTGCCATAATATCGACTTTTGGCTGGCCAATAGTTGAGAGCAGTGCAACAAGTTGCCGATTCACATTGGTAATATCAACATCGTCTTTATCAATCAAGATCAACCGTCCGACTCCAGAGCGGGCAAGAGCTTCCGCAGCAAATGAGCCGACACCGCCAATCCCTAAAACAGCGACCGTGCTGTTTTTCATGATATCAAGACCTTCTTTCCCTATTGCAAGCTCATTACGAGAAAATTGATGCAGCATTGATGTTCCTCCAAATTTAAATTTCACATAGTACTATCATATCACGTTAAAAAATATATCATACTTTGACCTTTAATATATAAGAAAAACCCCCAACCAGGGGGCAATGAATGCAAAAATATAGAGAGTCCCAATGATGCCGTCGCTTTTTAATCCCTTGTTTTGATCCCGCATTCAGCAGGTGGGTGTCCTATTTCGGATGTTGTAAGTCCCCGGGCTCGTCAAAGAGCAGGGCATTTACGCAATCAGAAAACTCCGGACTCCCGAGTAAATAATGTTCGGTCAAAACTTAAGGTGATTCAACGTACATCTCAGGACTCTCTTTAACTTACGTTCATCATAGCATATTTGGAAAACGGCTTCAAGGTGAAAGGACTATTTTCTATTATTTCGTAACCTTTAATGACAAATGCAATTCTTCCAATTGAGCATCCGAAACTTCACCTGGTGCATCCGTTAACAGACAGCTAGCACTTGCTGTTTTTGGAAAAGCAATCGTATCTCTCAGGTTAGAACTTCCGGCTAAAAGCATGACTAAACGGTCAAGGCCGATGGCGATACCGCCATGTGGCGGTGTGCCATATTCAAATGCATTCATCAGAAATCCAAATTGCTCCCTAGCCTGTTCTGGTGTGAATCCAAGAACGTTGAACATTTTCTCTTGAATATTACGTTCGAATATCCTTAAGGAGCCGCCGCCAAGCTCATACCCATTCAACACGATGTCATAGGCTTGGGCCCGTACTTTTGACGGATCCGAATCGAGCAGCGGTAAATCTTCCCGAACCGGCATTGTAAATGGATGATGGGCAGCATAATAACGACCTTCTTCTTCATCGTATTCAAGGAGCGGCCAGTCTGTAATCCATAAGAAATGGAATAAGCTTTGGTCAATCAAATTCAATTCTTTACCAAGTTTAAGCCTAAGAGCTCCTAAGGAATCGGCAACAACACTCTTCTTGTCAGCGACAAACAGCAACAAGTCCCCTTCTGTCGCTTCAAGGGTTGCTTTTATTGCTGCGCCTTCCTCTTCTGAGAAGAATTTCGCGATCGGGCCTTTTAAGCCGTCTGTCTCCACTTTTAACCATGCAAGACCTTTAGCGCCGTATCGTGCAGCAAACTCACCCAGAGCATCAATATCCTTGCGGGAGTACTTATCCGCACTGCCTTTCACATTAATGGCTTTTACTTGGCCTCCGTTTGCAACTGCACTTGAAAAAACCTTAAAGCCTGAATCTTTTACAATTTCGGAAACATCGACGAGTTCCAGTCCGAAGCGGGTATCCGGCTTATCTGAACCGAAGCGGCTTATAGCTTCATCATAGCTCATCCGCGGGAACGGAGTGGTAATTTCTAATCCTTTTACATCCTTCATCAATTTGGACATCATTCTTTCGAGCATGTCCATGATGTCCTCTTGACTTAGGAAACTAGTTTCAATATCAACTTGTGTAAATTCCGGCTGCCGGTCAGCCCGTAAGTCTTCATCGCGGAAGCAGCGGGCAATTTGATAGTAGCGTTCAATACCTCCCACCATTAAAAGCTGCTTGAACAGCTGCGGTGATTGCGGCAGTGCATAAAATTCACCCGGATGTACACGGCTTGGGACTAAATAGTCACGGGCACCTTCTGGGGTACTTTTCGTTAAAATTGGTGTCTCGATATCGATAAATCCTTCTGAATCAAGGAAATTTCGAATGGTTTGCGTCACTTGATGGCGCATTTTTAATGTTTCAAACATAACCGGGCGGCGAAAATCTAAATAACGGTATTTTAACCTTACATCCTCCGATGCATCTGTTTTATCGGAAATTGTAAACGGTGGTGTTTTCGCCTCATTAATGATCGTTACGGTTTCAGCTTGGACTTCTATTTTTCCAGTTTTTATGTTCTGATTAATGGTTTCCGGATCACGGGCAACAACGGTCCCGACAACATCTAATACATATTCATTGCGGATTTTCTCCGCCGTTTGTAATGCTTCCTGCGATACTTCCGGATTAAAAACAACTTGAATAATTCCGGAGCGGTCGCGGAGATCGATAAAAATTAATCCTCCCAAGTCACGCCGCCGCTGTACCCAGCCTTTTAATGTCACCTTTTCCCCTATTGCCCTTTCTGGTACATCTCCACAAAAATATGATCTGCCAAACATGTTTATCCTCCTTTAACCATGAAGCTTAAGGAATTGCTCAACAAAAGCATCCAAAGCCAGTTCTGTTTGTTCTCCTGTCGCCATATTTTTCACACTAATTTTGTTGTTTTTTAACTCTTCTTCACCTAAAGTGGCAACATACTTCGCTTTCAAGCGGTCAGCTGCCTTAAATTGTGCTTTTATTTTGCGGTCTAAGTAATCTCGTTCTGCAGAAAAACCAGCCAGACGAAGCTGCTGCAGCAGTCCAACCGTATAATCTTTTGCCTCTTGGCCAATTGCTGCCAGATAACAGTCAATGCCTTCCCCAACATTTGGCTCAATTCCTTCTGCTTTCAATGCAGCGATAAACCGCTCGATACTGAGTGCAAAACCTATTCCGGCTGTATTCGGCCCGCCGATTTCCTCTACTAAGCCGTTATAGCGGCCGCCGCCGCAAAGGGTAGAAATCGCGCCAAAGCCCTCAACATCACTCATGATTTCAAACGTTGTATGATTATAGTAATCTAAACCTCTTACTAATTTGGCATCCACTTCAAATGGGATATCAAGCTGTGTTAAATACTGTTTGACCTTCTCAAAATAGGCTTTCGATTCATCATTAAGATAATCCAGGATGGATGGAGCTGTTTTCATTAATTCGTGGTCACGGTCTTGTTTGCAATCCAGAATTCTCAGCGGATTCTTCTCAAGCCGTGTTTGGCAATCGTGGCAAAACTCCCCGATTCGTGGCTTGAAGTGATTCACTAATGCCTCACGATGGGCTTTGCGGCTTTCTTGATCCCCAAGACTATTTATGATGAGTTTCAGCTTTTTTAAGCCCATTTCTTTATAAAGATTCATGGCAAGAGAAATCACTTCGGCGTCAATAGCTGGATCGGTTGAGCCAAGCGCCTCGATACCAAATTGAACAAACTGGCGGAAACGGCCTGCCTGCGGACGTTCATATCGGAACATCGGCCCCATATAATAAAGCTTCACAGGCTGTTGAGCTTGCCCAAACATTTTCTTCTCGACAAATGCTCTCACGACCGGAGCCGTTCCTTCCGGCCTTAGTGTAATACTTCGCCCTCCGCGGTCTTCGAATGTATACATTTCCTTTTGAACGATATCGGTAGTATCGCCGACACCTCTTAAAAAAAGCTCGGTATGTTCAAAAATCGGCGTGCGAATTTCTTGATATTGATAATTTCGGCAAAGCTCTCTTGCTTTTGTTTCAATTTGCTGCCACAGTTCAACTTCTTCAGGCAATATGTCCTGAGTCCCTCTTGGGATGCTGATTGACATAGCGAAAACCTCCTCTTAAAATGACTTAATCATTATGTATGGATTTCCATTTCCAAATAAAAAAACTTCCACCCCCTGTATAAAAACAAGGGACGGAAGTTTAATCCGCGGTGCCACCCTAGTTGAAGTGCATGAAATTCATGCCTTCCTCTCAAACAGTTAACGCCTGTAACGTTCATCTCCTAGTAGAGCATCATGCTTTTTCAGAGCGAAACCTACGGAGTGTTCATTCATTAAGATTCATGCAGAAATGCTTTCAGCCCTGGGCATTTCCTCTCTGTTCATGGAATGGCTTAATTACTATTCTCCATCATCGGTTATGTCGAAATTTCAATTATATTTATTTATCTTACGGACCATTGCAGATTATGTCAAGTACGATTTAGGTTCTTTCTAAATATTTTTTTAACTTTCTGACATCCCGTGATGTTAATCCGAATTCCGATGCAAGCTCAAACGGAGCGTCATGTTGTTCTTTTTGAAAAACATCATGGAAATCCGCACCAAACATACGGCCTTCCAATGATTGAATCATTATTCCTTTTTCACTTGATCTCAAGCCTATTCACCCCTGATTTTTCATTCGTAAACATTATTATTTCCAAACAATGTATAAAAATATCAGGGGAAATTTCCTTTTTGAGAATAAACAAAAGGCCTGGAACCACAAAAGTCCAGGTCTTACTCTTTACTGTCTACAATTAATGTTACAGGGCCATCATTGATTAAAGCAACATCCATCATGGCTCCAAATACACCGGTTTCAACATGAATTCCTTTCTGCCGGAGCAGCTGGTTAAAGGTCCTATATATTTCAATGGCATGTTCTGGTCTTGCTGCCGCCAAAAAATTAGGCCTTCTGCCTTTACGGCAATCTCCATAAAGAGTGAATTGCGATACAGAAAGAATTTCACCGCCTACATCCAGCAGCGATAAATTCATTTTCCCGTTTTCGTCTTCGAATATTCTAAGGTTGGCTATTTTATCAGCCAGAAAGCGGGCATCCTCTTCTACATCATCATGCGTAACGCCAACAAGAAGAACAAGACCCTTGGTGATTTGGCCGGTCACTTCACCGTTTACAGTAACACTGGCCGCTTTACTGCGCTGTACAACAATTCGCATGCTAAATACTCCTTAATTCATCATTCGACGGACCGAGTAAATATCAGGAATTTGTTTGATCCGGTCCACAACTTTTCGTAAATGGGCGACATTATGAATCGAAATCGACATATTAATCGCAGCCATTTTATTACGGTCGGTTTTACCTGTTACAGCCGAAATATTCGTTTTAGTCTCATTCACCGCTTGAAGAACTTCATTTAACAAACCACTGCGGTCAAAACCGCTAATTTCAATATCAACATTGTATTCTTTGCGATCGTTTAAAGATGATTCCCACTCGACAGGGATTAATCTTGGTTGTGCTTCCTCTTTATCAAGATTGGTACAATCTGCCCGATGAACGGAAACTCCACGGCCTTTCGTAATATAACCGACAATTTCATCACCTGGAATCGGATTACAGCACCGGGACAGGCGGATTAACAAGTTATCAATTCCTTGAACTCGGACACCGGATTCCCGTTTTTTCGAGGAAGGAAACGTCTTTAGGTCAGAAATCGCCTTCGTGAGGTCTGCGGATTGTTCCTGATCGCGTTTTTTCCTCCATTTTTCTGTCAGTCGGTTGGCTACCTGCAAGGCCGTGACCCCATTATAACCAACAGCTGCATACATATCTTCTTCATTAGAAAAATTAAATTTCTCCGCAACCTTTTTTAAATTTTCTGGAGTTAAAATCTCCTTCACATCAAATTCCATATTGCGGATTTCTTTTTCGACCAATTCCTTGCCTTTTATGATATTTTCTTCGCGGCGCTGCTTTTTAAAGAAAGCGCGGATTTTATTTTTCGCCTGTGAAGTTTGTGCAAGCTTAAGCCAATCCTGACTTGGTCCGTAAGAATGCTTGGAAGTCAAAATTTCAACAATATCGCCTGTTTTCAGCTTATAATCCAATGTAACCATCTTGCCATTAACTTTGGCTCCAATCGTCTTATTGCCGATTTCCGAGTGAATTCGATAGGCAAAGTCGATCGGTACAGAACCGGACGGCAATTCGATGACATCCCCTTTTGGTGTAAAGACAAACACCATGTCGGAAAACAGGTCGATCTTTAATGATTCCATGAATTCTTCAGCATTGGCAATATCATTTTGAAACTCAAGAATTTCTCTGAACCATGTCAGCTTTTGATCAAAGGATGTGCTTTCGTTTACAGCCTTCCCCTCTTTATATGCCCAGTGGGCCGCGATCCCGAATTCCGCGATCCGATGCATTTCAAATGTGCGGATCTGCACTTCCAAAGGATCACCTTTAGGACCAATCACAGTGGTATGCAAAGACTGATACATATTCGGCTTTGGCATCGCAATATAGTCTTTGAAGCGTCCTGGCATCGGTTTCCAACATGTATGAATAATTCCCAATACCGCATAGCAATCTTTTATACTACTTACGACAATGCGCACTGCCAGCAAATCATAAATTTCATTGAACTGCTTATTTTGCAGGGCCATTTTGCGATAAATGCTGTAAATATGCTTAGGCCTTCCGGAAAGCTCGGCTTTGATTGAAACTTCTTTCAGCCGATCCTGAACCTCTTTCATAACATCTTCAAGGTATTGCTCCCGTTCCGCCCTCTTCTTCTTCATTAAATTCACAATCCGATAGTATTGCTGCGGATTTAAATAGCGCAAAGCCGTATCCTCAAGCTCCCACTTAATCTTTGAGATTCCAAGCCTATGGGCCAATGGTGCAAAAATCTCCAATGTTTCGTTTGAAATCCTACGCTGTTTTTCAGCAGGAAGATGTTTAAGTGTCCGCATATTGTGAAGCCGGTCGGCAAGCTTAATCAAAATCACCCTGATATCCTGCGCCATAGCAACAAACATTTTCCTGTGATTTTCTGCCTGTTGCTCTTCGTGCGATTTATATTTAATTTTCCCTAATTTGGTAACCCCGTCGACAAGCATAGCTATTTCCGGATTAAAAGCATCCTCTATATCTTGTAAAGATACATTCGTATCTTCCACAACATCATGAAGAAAACCGGCAGCGACCGTATCCGGATCCATCTGCAGATCTGCCAAGATTCCCGCAACTTGAATCGGATGAATAATGTACGGTTCACCAGATTTGCGATATTGGTCACGATGAGCATATTTGGCAAATTCATATGCTTTTTTTACTAAAGCAACATGCTCCTCGTTTAAATATTTCCTAGTCTTGTCGATGACCTGGTCGGCTGTCAACACTTGATCATTCGCCATGAAATCACCTTTATTTTCATCACAGTTTATTAGTCCATAAGGCAAAAGTCACTCTACAAATAAATCGTTCTAAAATAGAATGATTGATACTCTTATCAATTAAAAATAACATAGATGTAAAGAGATTGAAACTATTTTCACGTAAATAATGAAATTTTTGTCGAATTTTTAAGAAAAGCGCAGGAGCACATAACGAGAGGCTAGACCGCTTGCGCTGGACAATGCTCGAAGTCAAAATTTATACTTATTTTATTTTTTTAAATAAAGAGAGCACTCTCTCTTCGAGTGCTCTCCATCTTTAATACTGCATTAATGTTAAAATATCATAGCCGTCAAGTTTACTTCTGCCATTTAAATAGGTTAGCTCAATTATGAAAGCAATACCAGCTACGATGCCTCCAAGCTGTTCTACTAATTTAATAGTGGCTTCAATGGTTCCGCCGGTTGCCAATAAATCATCTGTAATAAGAACGCGTTGTCCCGGTTTAATGGCGTCTTTGTGAATCGTTAATACGTCTTTTCCATATTCCAGCCCATAGCTGACTTTAATGGTTTCACGCGGCAATTTTCCTTCTTTGCGCACCGGCGCAAAGCCGACACCTAATGAATAGGCAACAGGGCAGCCGATGATAAACCCGCGCGCTTCCGGGCCTACAATCAAATCAATCTGTTTATCTTTTGCATAATGTACAATTTGATCAGTAGCATATTTATATGCTGCACCATCATTCATTAATGGTGTAATATCTTTGAAAACAATTCCCGGCTTTGGGTAGTCCGGTACGATTGCTACAAATTGAGTTAAGTCCACTTATTTACTGCCTCCTTAAATTTCAACTGACACTTCTATTACATCATCAAACCATACTTTTAACTCTCGATAGGATGAGAATAACAAGTCCTTTTCTAATGCAGATTGCTGCTGCTTTGCTTGAAAAGTTTGCGAATCAGTTAAATCTCGCTTCTGCGCTATCTTGTTTAATGAAATAAATCCATTGTCTATTGTAACAAATTCCAGTTCAGAAAACACCTTTGTCATGAAATAAATTGTTTCCCGCGACCATCCGCGCTGTTTCGCCACATGATCTGCGTAACGTTTCAAGTCAATCGGGCCATATTTGGCGAGAAAGGCATAATACCACTTGAAGTGATCTCGGGTCGGAATCATGCTGAAAAAATCACTGGTGTTTTTATAAAAATAAGCATAAATTCTTGCAGGTTGTTTCCCCTTCAACAGCTGAACAATCATGTCTTTTGAAGGGGGAAGGTCGAATAGCACAAGATTTGCAAGCCTGCAGTCGAAAGCCCGAGCCTCTGTCTCATTCTGAATTAGAATGGCTTCAAGGCTCGGGTTTGCCTTTATTTTTTCAAAATAATCCTTATGAAAGATAATGACTTTACGGTTTTCACTTGGAACAGCCTGCTCAATCTTCTTCGTCCGCCACTGGCCGCGAAAATCGAAGAGCTGCCATGAATGAACAGCTAGATCTTGAATCATGATTTGCGGTTTACGCAAATTATTCCATTCATTAATTGATAATTCACCTATTAGGGAGATTTTCGCCGCCGGTGAAATTTCGTCCGCTAAAGTGCCTAAACCAAAGCCAACTCCATCAAGAGTTTCCCCATTTTCTTGAACGATCATCTTTAGATGGTTATGTTCACTACCAATTTTTCTTATACTGGAAATTTCAACCTGATCTACTAATACCTTTGGCTTTGGATTATCTACACCAAACGGGGAAAGAAGTTTGACTTCTTCAAGTGCTGCTATCGTGATCGTTTCCAAATTTACTTTCTCATCAAGGGTTGTAATCGGAATAAAATCTTCTTCACTTAGGGTTTCAGCTGCCAACGTATTTAGACGAATGCGCAATTCATCGACATCATCAAGCTTCAATGTCATTCCTGCCGCCATCGGATGTCCGCCAAAATGGGGGAGAATATCTCGGCATGTTGAAAGGTTATGAAAAAGGTCAAAGCCTTGGATGCTTCGAGCCGATCCCTTCGCAAGTCCTTTATCACGATCAAAGCTTAAGACAATGACCGGCCGGTAAAATTTTTCAACAAGTCTTGACGCAACGATTCCGATTACACCGGCATTCCAGCCTTCTCTTCCAATCACAAGGACTTTATTTTCTGGGCCCGAATAGTGAGTTTCAACTTCTTCTATTGCCTCAGCGGTAATCGTATTCACAATTTCCTGCCTTGTTTTATTTAAGACTTCTATTTCAGTGGCGAAAATTTCGGCTTCTTCGGGGTCATCTGTCAAGAGAAGCCGAACTGCCAAATCTGCATCTTTTAGACGGCCTACAGCGTTAATCCTTGGTCCCAATGTAAAACCTATCGTCTCTTCATTGATGGTTAAGGGATCAATTCCCGCCGATTTAAAAATGGCTTTAAGGCCAATATTTTTCGTTGATCTCAATTGTTCAAGCCCTTTTTTGACAATTAAACGGTTCTCTCCTTTTAGAGAAACTAAATCAGCCACAGTGCCAATAACGGCAATTTCCAGCAAATGTTCCGGAGTTTTCCCATATAAGGCATGAGCTAATTTAAACGCTACCCCGACCCCTGCCAGTTCACGGAATGGATATGTGCTATCAGGGAGCTTTGGATGAATAATGGCCAAGGCTGTCGGTAGAACCGGCCCCGGTTCATGGTGATCCGTAATAATAAGGTCAAGCCCCAGTTCTTTGGCGACAGCTGCTTCGTGAACTGCTGCAATACCGTTATCAACGGTAATAATCAATGAAAATCCATTTTCCTTTGCTTGCCGAAAGGCTTGTTCATTTGGTCCATAGCCTTCGGTGAATCTGTTTGGAATATAAAAATCAACCATTGCTCCCAAGTCAAGCAGTGTCAACATTAATAGCGATGTGCTGCTGATCCCGTCAGCATCATAATCTCCATAAATAAGAATGCGCTCATGGTGCTCGATCGCCTGTCGAATCCGGTTAACCGCCAGATCCATCCCTTTTAGCAAAAAAGGATCGTGAAAGTCATCTTTTCCAAATAAAAAATACCGTGCAGCGTCTACGGTATCTAATCCACGATTGACAAGTAATGATGCAGTTAGAGGTGTAATTTTCAGTTCATTTGCCAGCATCTGTACCAGATGTTGATCCGGCTTTCGAACAACCCATCTTGTTTTTGACTTTAACATGCCTTTTCGTTCACCTCTTTTGACTTTCTTATTATACAGGAGCTTGTACAAGGTTTCAATTACAGGAATAAGAAAAACCGCAAGAATGTGCGGTTTTTCTCGCTACTACACTTGCGGCTGGTCGGAAATTTTTCGTTTTGTTTTTACCGTTTTGATTACACCTTTTTTCTTCAATTCTCTTCCTTTAAACACTACCCATAGACCGGAAGCGATAAAGACGGATGAATAGACACCCACCAATAAACCGATCAGTAAGGCAAAGGAGAAATTGCGAATGGCCGGGCTGCCGAAGATTAACAAGGAAACAACTGTAATTAAGACCATTAATACCGTGTTCAATGACCTTGTTAAAGTTTGGCGGATACTGATATTCACCACATCGACGATATCTTGGAATGTTTTCAGCCGTTTTTTCAAACGCATATTTTCACGGATCCGGTCAAATGTAACAATCGTATCATGGATCGAATATCCGACAATTGTTAAAACAGCCGCAATAAAGTTCAAATCAACTTCCAGCCTTGTGATACTGAAAACAGCAACCATAAAGAAAGCGTCATGCAACATTGCAATCACTGCGGCAAGCGCCATAAAGAGTTCAAACCGAAATGTCAAGTAAAGAATCATGCCAATAGAAGCAATTAAGACAGCTTTAATGGCATTTTTCGCTAGCTCCCTTCCAATCGTCGGGGAAACTGTACTTACGTTTGGCTCTGTGCCATATTCGTTTTTAAGAGCGGTTTTTAAGTCGGCAATCTCATTTTTCGATAATACCCCTTTTAACCGGGCGGCTGCCATTTCATTGTTCTTGCCTTCAAGTGTAATATCATCTGTTTGAATATGAAGTTTGTCAAATGAGCGTTTCACTTGTTCAGTTGTGAGCGGTGATTTTGCCATGACTTCAATTCGCGTACCACTTGAAAAATCAATTGCAAGATTCAAACGGAAAATAACGAGAACCGCTAATCCAATTGCCAACAAGATTCCGGAGAAGGCGAAAAACATCTTTCTCATTTTCACAAAATCAAATCTGTCAAATCGGGTAGGAAGACTTAGGGTATCCACATTTTCTTCCATCTTATGAATTCTGAATTTATGGACTCCAAACCATCCCGGTTTGTTTTTCAAGAAACCGCTTTTTACCCATAACCCGAGCAGGAAGCGGGAACCGTACACGGCTGTTAAAAAGCTCATGAATACACTTAAAATAAGCATGGTCGCAAATCCTTTAACAGAACTTGTCCCGAAATAGAATAATACTGCAGCCGCGATAATCGTATTCAAATTGGAATCAAGAATGGCCGTAAACGCATGTTTTTCACCGGCTTGGAAGGCAGCTTTAATCGATTTACCTAGCTTTATCTCTTCCTTGATCCGCTCATAGGTAATTATATTCGCATCCACCGCCATACCGACACCTAGGATCAGAGCCGCGATTCCCGGCAGTGTCAACACTGCATTCATCCAGTGGAAGACAAGCAAGACTAAATAGATATAGACGCTTAATGTGACAATGGCAATAAATCCCGGGAAGCGATAATACACAAGCATAAATAAATAAATAATTGCTATCCCGATAATGCCAGCAAAAATCGTATCATGCAGTGCCTGTTGTCCAAACTTTGCACCGACAGAAGTTGAGTATATTTCCTTAAGTTTCACAGGCAAGGATCCAGCATTCAAAAGAGAAGCTAAAGTTTGTGCTTCTTTCGTTGTGAAATTCCCAACAATCGATACCGTATTTTGATTAAATACTTGGTTTACCGTTGGAGCAGACAAGTATTTTGGATGCTTCTTGCCAGCTTCCTTCTTAAAGGAGTCTTTTCCCTCCTGGAAGTCAAGCCAAATAACCAAAAGATTGTTCGGATATGGTTTGCTAGAGATCTCTTTCGTAACTTTTGCAAACTTTGCGGCACTCTTTAATGTCAGGGTTACACTTGGCTTGCCATCCTGGTCAAATGTTTGCTTTGCCCCCCCTTGCTTTAAATCCGAACCATCCATCATAAGCTTATCATTGACATCACGGAAAGTAAGATTCGCCTGGGTCGATAAAATCTGCCGCGCTTGATTTTGGTCTTTAACACCGGCAAGCTGAACACGAATCCGATTATTTCCTTCAATTTGAATACTTGGTTCGCTTACCCCGAGAACATTGATCCGCTTATCGAGCGCTTCAGCTGTACTGGCCAAAACGGTTTTGTCAATTTTCTGCCCTTTCTTAGCAGGCTGGACCTGGTATAAAACCTCAAAACCACCTTGAAGGTCGAGTCCAAGATTAATATGTTTTAATATGTTCTGAGTCGTTCCCCCTATTGCCCCTCCCAAAAGCAGGACAATCAGGACAAACGCAATAATTCTGCTGCGCTTTACCATTATGTACTAAATTCCTCCTTAGTGCGCACTGCCGGCATTTTGCATACCAGCCTTATTAAAAAAGTCACTGCCTTCATTATGGAATAAGAGTGAAAGCCTGTCAATTTGCGAGGTAAATGAATCTTACTTCAATAGCTCTTTCCATTCATTTTCATCATCCATTGAAAACTCTGTCGATTTATATGACTCGATCGCCGCATAGCTAATGAAATCGCTTACCTTAATAGTTAGAATATCTTGGATAATTTGATGAAGTTTTGGCTCATCCTTTGCCTTTTTCCACTTTTTCTTAATTAAAAATTCCCAAAGTTCAGTTTCTGTTATCGAATCATAACCAAGCAAACGAAACTCTTCCAGTTTACTGGATAAAACTGGCTGTACTTGTAAGCGAAACGATTCATACACACTTTGTTCCACTTTAGCTCCCCCCTTTTTTTCTCGAAAAGCAATTACTGGTTGTCATGCTTTGTCCATTTCCATGCATATAGTTAATTGTATATGATATCGCCTAATTTGAGAAGGTGGGAAGGAGCATGTCGAAGTTTTTAAAAGGGACTTTCATCCTATTAATTGCAGGTTTTATTACAAGAATTCTTGGATTTATTAATCGGATTGTCATCGCGCGCTGTATTGGCGAGGAAGGGGTCGGCCTTTACATGATGGCATTTCCGACATTTATTCTAGTGGTAACGATCACACAAATGGGACTTCCGGTTGCCATTTCAAAAAATGTCGCTGAAGCTGAAGCAAAAGGAGATTTTGCGGAAATCAAAAAAATTTTGGTCGTTTCGCTGGCCTTGACCATTGGTTTATCGGTTATTTTTACACCAGCATTACTCTTACTTGCCCCTTTCCTTTCTACAACCCTTTTTACAGACCAAAGAATTTATTATCCTTTAATGGCAATTGCACCAGTGATCCCGGTTATTGCGGTTTCTTCTGTTTTAAGGGGCTACTTCCAAGGACGGCAAAATATGCGGCCGGCGGCGAACTCGCAAATACTGGAACAATTAGTGAGAATCACATTAATTGCAGTCATGACAAAAGCCTTTATTCCATATGGCATTGAATATGCTGCGGCAGCTGCCATGGTGTCTTCGGTCATTGGAGAACTTGTTTCACTTGCTTATTTAATGACAACCTTTAAATTAAAAAAACGTTTTAAACTTCGAAATAACTTTTTTCAATTTGTTCAGTCAGGAAAGGAAACATTCCATAATCTAATGGAAATTGCTATCCCTTCCATGGGCAGCAGGATGATCGGCTCTGTTTCCTGGTTTTTTGAACCGATTGTCGTTGCCCATAGTTTGGCGATTGCTGGTGTTATTGCCGCGGAGGCAACGAAACAATATGGTGCCTTAACTGGATACGCACTGCCGCTGTTAATGCTGCCGTCATTCGTCACCTTTTCACTCGCAACTTCGCTTGTCCCTGCGATCAGCGAAGCCAATTCGCGCAATAATCAAAAATTGATTGAGTACCGCCTTCAGGAAGCGTTAAGGTTTGTATTTTTAACCGGCGGACTGGCTGTGATTGTTCTATATGTTTTGGCTGACCCCTTGATGCAGATCATGTATGGTTCCACAAATGGTTCCTATTTTATCCGGGTGATGGCGCCATTCTTTTTATTTTATTATTATCAAGGCCCGCTGCAAGCCGTGCTGCAAGCATTAAATCTGGCAAGGGCTGCGATGATTAATAGTTTAATTGGTGCGGTTGTGAAAACGGCCGTCATCTTTTTACTTGCCTCCCAGGCTGCGTTTGGCATAACCGGTGCTGCATTGGGGATTGTTATTGGCTTCGTCGTCGTCACTGCCCTGCATTTTGCCACTGTCATCAAAAAAGTTTCTTTCACCTTTTACATCCGCGATTATGTAAAGGGATTTCTTGCGATGGGAGCTTCAGGTTATATAGGCTGGTGGCTGCTTGACAATATCCAGCTTGATGAGCCGTTGCTCACGAGATTATTCATTTCCCTGTGCGGCATGACGCTATCCTATACAGTGTTATTACTCATTTTGGGACTGATTAAGAAAGATGATTTAAAACGCATTCCATGGATCGGGAAATTTTTTTCTGCTGCTTAAAGGACGCGCCAATGGAGCGCGTCTATTCATCTTTCATATCGATAAAAAATTCACCGTTTTCATAACTGCAGAAGGATATCTTCTTTAAGTCGCGGTATCCACGTTTCTTTAGTTCCTGGCGCAGCCAGAAATTCGTTTTATGAATCGTCTTCAGATTTTCTTCTTCGATCACCCCATCAATAATTAAAGGGATCGTAATATCACCGCCCGAGGGATGTTGCTCATTTTGCTGTTTCTTCAGGACAGATAAGCTGCCGGATGATTCTAATATGGCAAACTCGACGTCTGTAATGCTGCGAACATCTTTCTCTCTTAATTGGGTCATTAAATCATCAAAGTTATAACGCTGTTTGCGCATCACTTCTTCATCTATTTTCCCCTTGTTGATAATAATGCTCGGTTTTCCGTCAACAAAATCACGGAATTTTTTGCTTTTAAGTGAAACAAGCGCCATTAAAATTTGAATAAACATTAATAAGACCATCGGCAAAATTGCGTGAAAAACTTTCACTTTTGGCCGCTCAATCGCGACAACTGCCAATTCGCCAATCATCACAAATACGACAAGATCAAGGATGCTTAATTCCCCTATTTCCCGTTTTCCCATCAGGCGGAAAATTCCCAAAATCAGAATATAAAAAATAAGTGTACGTAATGCAATTGTTATATATTCTTCCACACTCAACCGCTCCTTTAGTTCAATCACCTTTATTATTCGCAATTGGAAAGAAAAAAATTTAAAAAGTTTGCTTCTACTTTTATAGATAACCGAATACGCTTGTACTAGGAAAAAAACTGCCGTCAAGGCTCGTACTGTCAGGGAGTTAAAAAGGGGGAGAGAAACATCGAATCGAGAAGTTTTGGTACATCGGTTTTATACGGGTTAATTTTTATTTTTGCCTTCGCAGCCATTTGTAGTCTGATTATTTCCCTAATCCTTAAATTTACTTCAACAAGGGAATCATCGCTGCAATACATTATTACCGTCATTTCATTTATAGCTTTATTCGGAGGCGGTTTCCTATCCGGTGGGAAGCGAAAAGAGAAGGGCTGGCTGATCGGGGGGGCAACTGGGCTGATTTATTCACTTATCGTCTTTTTATTTCAATACCTGGGCTATGATAAGCTGTTTGATGCCGAACAGATCATCTATCACATTTGTTATATTTTGATCGCTATGATGGGAGGAATTCTAGGGGTTAATCTTTCATCCAATTCACGGTCAGCTTAATAGAAAAAAGGAAGCCGAATTTAACAAAACCGGCTTCCCTCTTTCATTACTCTTTTTCTAATTTAACTTCTTTTGTATCTTTTACTTCTTTGACTTCTTTTGATTCGGTTACTTCACGAATTGCACTTCGATCATAAGTCAGACGGCTGCCATCTCCGCATCTGATCACAACCTTTTTGTCATCAAGAGAGTCGATGATGCCATGCAATCCGCCAATGGTGACGATTTTATCACCTTTTTTCAATGAGCTTTGCATTTGCTGCACTGACTTTTGACGCTTTTGCTGCGGGCGAAGTAGTAAGAAATAAAACAATACAAACATTAAAATTAATGGAATGAGTGTACCAATTCCTTGCATTTTGTTCCCTCCTTTCAAATGTCTCTATTAGAAATTCTTCGCGTTTGGTTTATTAAATCCATAACGCTCGAAAAATTCTTCACGGAAATCACCAAGCCGATCTTCTCGAATAGCTTGTCTGACCTTCTCCATTAATCTTAACAGAAAATAGAGATTATGGTAAGTCGTTAAGCGAATACCAAATGTTTCATTGCAATGAATTAAATGACGAATATAAGCCCTCGAGTAATTTCGGCATGTATAGCAGTCACATTCTTCATCAATTGGGCGGAAATCCCGGGCATATTGGGCATTTTTGACAACAAGCCGGCCTGTGCTGGTCATCAACGTCCCATTTCTGGCAATCCGTGTCGGCAATACACAGTCAAACATATCAATGCCGCGGATTGAGCCATCAATAAGAGAGTCAGGAGAGCCAACTCCCATTAAATAACGCGGCTTATTAGACGGCAAGAGAGGTGTCGTAAATTCAAGTGTGCGGTTCATGACATCTTTCGGTTCTCCTACTGACAGTCCGCCAATCGCATATCCCGGGAAATCTAGGGATACAAGGTCTGCAGCACTTTGCCGGCGCAGTTCCTCAAATTCTCCCCCCTGAACGATTCCGAATAACCCTTGATCCTCAGGGCGCTTATGGGCCTTTAAGCAGCGTTCTGCCCATCTTGACGTCCGCTCCACCGATTTCCTCATATATTCAAAAGTTGCCGGATATGGCGGGCATTCATCAAATGCCATCATAATATCAGAACCGAGGGCATTTTGCACCTCCATTGCTTTTTCAGGAGATAAAAACAATTTTTCCCCGCTTAAATGATGGCGGAAATGAACTCCCTCTTCTTCAATTTTCCGGAATTCACTTAAACTGAATACCTGAAAGCCTCCAGAATCGGTTAGAATGGCCCGATCCCAATTCATAAATGCATGAAGCCCGCCTGCTTCCTTGATGATGTCAGAGCCGGGGCGAAGCCATAAATGGTATGTATTGCTTAAAATAATCCCGGCTCCCATTTCTTTTAATTCTTCCGGGGACATCGTTTTTACCGTGGCAAGCGTGCCAACCGGCATAAAGGCCGGGGTATCAAAAGAACCATGCGGCGTATGGACACGGCCAAGCCGTGCACCTGTCTGCCTGCATGTTTTAATTAATTCATATCGAATTGCAGTCAAATTTGCCTCTCCTTCCTTGACCTTTATTAATATGAAAAACACCTATATAATGAACATCGCATCGCCAAAGCTAAAGAAACGATATCGCTCTTTTACTGCCGTATTGTAGGCATGCAAGATATTCTCTCTGCCAGCTAATGCACTAACAAGCATAATTAACGTTGATTTTGGCAGATGGAAATTGGTAATCAAGCCGTCTATTGCTTTATATTCATAGCCTGGATAAATAAAAATATCGGTCCAGCCGCTTGCCTCAGTAAACATGCTGTGTTTTGCGGCAATGGTTTCCAGTGTTCTTGTCGAAGTCGTTCCAACAGCAATAATCCTTCCGCCCTTTTCCCTAACATTATTCAGCAATTTAGCCGTTTCCGCCGTCATTTGATAAAACTCGGCATGCATCTCGTGGCCTTCAATATCCTCTACATTTACAGGCCTGAATGTACCGAGCCCGACATGTAAGGTAATAAAGGCAATGTGAACACCCTTTGCTTTGATCTCTTCCAAAAGCTCTTCCGTAAAATGAAGGCCGGCTGTCGGCGCCGCTGCGGAACCAAGTTCGCGGGCGTAAACAGTCTGATAACGATCCCGGTCTTCGAGCTGTTCTTTAATATAAGGAGGCAGAGGCATTTCCCCGAGCTGGTCAAGCACTTCATAAAAGATACCATCATAAATAAATTTGAATGTTCTTCCTCCATGATCGGCAGTGCCTGTACAAACTGCTTTCAAAAGGCCATTTCCAAAATCAAGTTCAGTTCCTTCCTGAACTCTTTTTGCAGGTTTTACTAATGTTTCCCATTCGTCACCTTCGAGTTGTTTCAAGAGCAGAACTTCAATTTTCGCACCCGTATCTTTTTTGACACCAAAAAGGCGTGCAGGGAGAACCTTCGTGTCATTTAGAACAAGGCAATCCCCTTCACGCAAATATTCCGTAATATGTTTAAATACTTCATGTTTAATTTCGCCCGTTTCCTTATTTAAAATCATCAATCTGCTGTCAGAGCGGTTCTTTAACGGAACTTGGGCAATTAATTCTTCCGGTAAGTCAAAATCAAAAATATCTAGTTTCATCTTCCTACATCCTATCTTTAACGAAATCTTCCAATAAAGTGAAAAATAAGCGACAGTACAATGCTGATGATTATACAAGTGACAATCGGAAAGTAAAAGGTTGTATTTCCTTTTTTAACTAATATATCACCAGGAAGTTTTCCAAGATGGAAAATCGGCATCAACAAACCGATGAAAAAAATAATAGCACCAATAATCATGAGCGTTTTCGAAAAGGTTGTCAAGGTGCCGGCACCTCCATACCGAAATGATGATACGCGCTAGCTGTTACGATTCTTCCTCTAGGTGTCCGCTGCAAAAAGCCAATTTGCAGCAAATATGGCTCGTAAACATCCTCAATTGTCTCCGCTTCCTCTCCGATCGAGGCAGCAATTGTATCCAATCCGACAGGGCCCCCGCGAAATTTCTCCATGATACCTTTCAATAGTTTATGGTCAATATGATCAAGACCCAGCCGGTCCACTTGCAGCAGTTCCAGTGCTTCTTGTGCCAATGCAAGATGAATTGTCCCATCTCCCTTTACTTGAGCAAAATCTCTCACCCTTCGCAACAGTCGGTTGGCAATTCTTGGAGTCCCTCTTGCACGCCTGGCAATTTCTGCGGCAGATGCATCATCAATCTCTGTGTTGAACAATTCAGCTGTTCGCTCGACAATGCTTTTCAATTCTACTTCTTTATAATACTCGAGACGGCTCAAAACTCCAAATCGATCCCGAAGCGGAGCTGATAATGAGCCTGCTCTGGTTGTGGCACCGACTAATGTAAATGGCGGCAAATCAAGGCGCACTGATCTTGCCGTCGGCCCTTTACCGATGACGATATCAAGGCAAAAATCCTCCATCGCGGGATACAGTACTTCTTCGATCGTCCTTGCTAGCCTGTGTATTTCGTCAATAAACAGGACATCCCCTGGCTCAAGGGCCGTAAGAACGGCTGCTAAATCACCTGGCCGCTCAATGGCCGGTCCCGAAGTTGTGCGAATATTGACGCCCATTTCGTTCGCAATGATCATCGCAAGTGTTGTTTTACCCAAACCAGGGGGGCCGTAAAGCAGGACGTGGTCCAGTGTTTCGTTGCGGAGTTTCGCTGCTTTAATGAATATTTGTAAATTTTCCTTTACTTGATGCTGGCCGATATATTGCTTTAACGTCTGTGGTCTAAGACTTTGCTCAAAGCTTTGCTCCCCTTCATTAACCTCACTTGATATAATTCGGTCTTCCATGCGTCATCACCTATTTTAAAAGCATCTTTAAGGCCATTTTAATATATTGATCGGTCGTAAGCTTTTCTTTCTTAAGTTCCGGCGAAATTTTCTTAATTTCTTTTTCCGAATAGCCAAGCGCTTTTAATGCAAGAACCGCCTCTTCAAAATCCGTATTTTTTGTCTCTATTTTCAAAGTAATCTCATTAGCATTAAATAAATTCGGAAAATAGTCGGGAACAACGTCCTGAAGTTTTCCTTTTAAATCAAGAATCATTTGCCTTGCCGTTTTCTTGCCAACCCCCGGGAATTTAACAAGGAAGGATTCATCCTCATCTTCGATTGCCTGAACCACCTGTTCCACTTCACCGGAAGCAAGAACCGCCAATGCCCCTTTCGGACCGATTCCGGAAACATTTAATAATTTCGTAAACAGTTTCTTCTCTTCCCTTGTTTCAAAACCGTACAAAGCCATAAGGTCCTCGCGGACATAATGATATGTATAAACTGTTACCATTGTTTCCATTTTACTTGCATAAATAAACGGGTTTGGAGTCGTTATTTGATAGCCGATCCCATTATTTTCAATCACCAAATACTCGGGTCCGACAAATATAACAGTTCCTTTTATATAGTCAAACAAGCCTATTCTCTCCCCTGTTTTCTAGAGCGCACTAAATTTTATTTTATCACACAATATAAATGTATGAAAAAAATCAGCCTGAAAAAGATATCAAGCTGATTTTGCACAAAGCTTTTTATTCTTTTTTTATAGAGTAAGGCTTAAAAGTTTCTAATACTTGAACATACCGATCTTTTGTAAGAATCGGAATTCCCTGCATTAGTTCCTCCTGCTTCTTGCTCTCAAGCCTTTTCATATCGATTTGGAAAAAAGATTGAATGATCCGTGAATGATCCGGTCTTCCGTTAAAAATGGTTAAAACTCCGTCTTTCGTTATTCCAAAGAAACCGTTCGCTTTTAATAAAGGAGAAATATCATCAACCTGTTTTCTAAAAACCATCTTGGTCTTATCCCTGCTTACGAGTCGCCACTCTTCGTATTTCGCCCAAAAATCCTCCATCGACCAGCAGGTTTCTTTCACTACTTCCTGACTTACTTCACCATCAAGATAACTCCGCTCTAATATCACGGTTATGTGCAGAGGTTCCTTTTCCAGCTGATCATCTAATCTCGCGGCAATACCTACCCATGGGAATCCAATGAAACTTCCAATAGAAATGAAGCATATGACAGAAAATGTGGCTGCACGAACCCAAGGCACTGTCATCCAATTGAACCTCATGCAAATCACCTCTTTAGGTTGGAATTGAACACATTACTGTTCTAGTTTAACCTTATTTTGTCTTTTTATCCTGAGGAAAGCTGGTGCCGGTATTGGCTCTCGAAGCCGAGAGAAATTACAAGATTCATGTTCCAATCTATTGGATTGGCTCTTCAATTCGGCATTAAAACTCAACTTTCGGGTTCCAATCAGATCCTTTTACGTCATACTCATAAATTTGTTTGAAAAGGCATAAGTTTTTATGAAGAATATTAGCAATTTGCCTATTTCCACATACACTATATGGACTTATGCCATAGGAGGGAAATCAGAGTGAAGATCCATATCGTACAGAAAGGGGATACTCTTTGGAAGATCGCCAAGAAGTACGGCGTGAATTTTGAAGAGCTGAAGAAACTTAATTCACAGCTCAGTAACCCTGATATGATTATGCCCGGAATGAAAATAAAAGTTCCTACTTCTGGTGGAACGATCAAGAAAGAAACTTCACATAATCCAGGGCCGGGGGTTAAGAAAGAGATTCCGCTTGAGCACCCGTTTGCCAAAGAAAAGCCGATCAAAGAAGTACCTGTAAAAGAAGTGCCTGTTAAAGAAATACCGGTGAAAGAAATACCTAAAAAAGAAATACCGATTAAAGAAGTACCTATTAAGGAAGTTCCAAAAAAAGAACTGCCAATTCTTAAAGAAACACCAAAAGCGCCCTATACTCCGAAAATGCCCCTGCAAGTAGTCCCTGAAATAGATATTAATAATTACTACATGATGAATATGCAAAATATGAAAATTGAACAACCACAGCTGCCACCTAAACCTGCCAATATTCTTCCAGAAGTTAAAGAAGTTCCGAAGAAAGAAATACCTATCCCGGCACCGCCACCGGTGCAAGAAATTCCGTGCCAGCCGCAGGAATATTGTGTTCCGGTGACACCCATTTTGCCTGGTCCCGGATTTTGTCCGCCATATGGAGGTTTCGCACCGACGCCAGCGCCGACAATGCCATATATGCCTCACTCGGGCTATTTGGACCCGGGGGTGCCTATGAGCACTGACCCTGTATACGGCGTACCTCCAGGTGCTGTTGGGCCAGCGTATGTACCTGGGCACTACGATATGGAATCATCATCATTCATGCCACAGGTACCAGTTGTAAATCCGGCATATAACCCAGGATATCCGGGAGGAGGGGTACCAGGAGGAGTAATGGGAGCACCAGGCCAAACATCAGCTTATTCAGCTCCGCCGGGATACAGTCAAATTCCTGCATCCTATCCGGGGGGATATGAACAGCTGCCTCCAAGTTACCAAACAGGTTATCCGGCAGGATATGCGCCGATGCCACAAGGATATCCTGCAGGGTATGAACCAATGACACAAAGTTATCCGGCAGGTTATCACGGAGGATATGTTCCCGGAACTCCAGCAGGGCAATATACAGCCCAAGGTTATGCCCAGATTCCATATGGTTATCCGCCATTAAGGGAAAATGGAGAATTTGATATGCGGGAAACAGCAGCTGCCGAAGCCAACACGCCAATTCAAATCACACAACATTATCATCAAGAACAAGGATTGCCGGTTGGCACTGGTTCCATGGCAGACTGCGGCTGCGGCGATCCTGCACCAGGAGCAGTACCAGCAGGAACACAGCCAAACTTTGTGCCGCCGACACCGCCGATTTACAGTGCACCATATACGGGTTCTGCAGCCCAACCGCCGTTTATGAATCCATATGGTATGGGACCGGTTGGAACAGCTTACGGTATGCCGGGTTACCCTGATGAAAGTAGCTAATTCAAAGTCAAATCATAATGGAGACGATGCTTATTTTGATCGTCTCTTCTCTTATTTTCGTTCACAGTTTACTGAAAAAATTACCCGGTTTGTTCCAATCAAAAGTTCCGTTATTTTACTGGAAACAAAAAAACATACCTATATTGTGAAAGGATTCTCATCTGTAAAGCGGCTTAAGCTCCAAGAAGCGTTTACGGCTACATTAAGAAAAGAAGGGTTTTTGAATACGTATTTATTTTTAACCCCGCCTGTGAAAGAACCTCTTTTTTTCGAAGGAACGTATTTCGGCTGCATGGAGTATATTTCTCCACATAAAACAGCCTTCTCTTTTCATACGCAAAAGAATCGCCAGGAAGGATTAGATTTACTTGCCCAATTTCACCAAGCAACTAGGGCATTTGTACAGCGTTATCGAACACTGCTTCCATATGGAGACCTGAGGGGGAAATGGCTGGAAAGACTGCAAATGTTCTTAAATAATCTTCCCCTTCTCGAATATTTTATAAAAGAACCATTTATTTCAGAAATGACGGACTGGGCCAGTTGGTCACTTTCAGGGTTTGACCGACATCAGGGAAGTTTAAAAGAACCGCAAGTTATTCTTCATGGCGATGTTGCCCATCATAATTTTATACGCGACCAAGCCGGTGACTTAAGGCTTATTGATTTTGACTTGATGAATATCGGTCCACCGAGTTTTGACTATTTACAATACGCCAATCGGATCCTGCCATATATCGATTGGTCATTTGAAAAATTATTCAGCCATAAACAGTTTCATTCATATATGCATGATCCTGCCTTTTTATACGCCTTAGCCTATCCGGCTGATGTTTTTCGCGAATGGAACCGGATTATTAGAGAAAAATCTTATTCAAACCAAAAAATTTTTAAACAAGTAATGGATCTGTCCATTGGCCAGTTTTACGCAAGAAAAAAATTTGTTGAGAGGTTAAAGGACCGGTTGAACGAATCTTATGGTCATTAGTGGAAGAATGAAAAACCCCTTCAAGCAACACTCTAATAATGAGCATGTATAAATGCTCAAGGCTTATTTTGAGGGGGTTTTTCGCTTGAATAAAAGACAGTGGATGATCATTCCTCTTTCGGCCCTAATGATATTAGGCATTTCAGGCTGTTCGAATAACCGTACAGCTGTCAACGATACACGGGTTGGGTATTATACGAATGAAAATCACCCGGTCACTGAATATGAAATGTTACGTGACAATGACGGTCCCATTACGGAGTTTATGGATCATACTTTTGGAGATGAAGGTCGTCTTCAGCGTGAGCAAAAACAAAGAATGCTGAAGATTCGAGACGAAAATGGCAATCCGAAAAATCCCACCACTCCTTTAGCTGAAACAGATAAAAATTTTTTCCAGCGGGATAACCGCTTCAGTACAAGTGATTCTAATTACCATGGGCATCTAAATAGAAAAATTGGAAATGCCGGAACCGTCACTCATCCGGATTTTCAAGAAACCATCACTAATCGAATCAGAGCAAGAGTGTCTGGCATGGAGAATGTTCGCAGCATTCGCTCTGTCACTTACGGGAACATTGTGACAGTTTCTGTTGTGTTAAATGACAACCGAAGGGCTGCGCAAACTAAACAGGCTATTCGAGATGCTGTGAAACCGTATGTCCACGGTAAGACAGTAAATGTTGACATTGATGAAGGAACTATCGGCCGAGATCGCAATATCAATAACGAGATCCCGCAGCGGATTCCTTAAAATAGAGGGGCTGTCCAATAAATCGGCTTTTGAGCTATTGGATGGCCCTTTTATTTTGGAAAATTTTCCATTAAGACTATTCAGATAGCACTGCCAATCCTTCACTTGAAAAACCGATCTACTAAAATTATGTTAAAATGAAGTAATAATATGGTTTAGGAGGATTGCTATGACCGAAACAAAAAAGATCTTGGGAGAAGAAAGGAGGGCGTTTATATTACAGTTATTGAAAAACAGTGCGGAGCCGCTGACCGGGAGCGACCTTGCTTCGAGGACAAATGTTAGCAGACAGGTGATTGTCGGTGACATTACGCTGCTTAAAGCTAAGAATGAGCCGATATTAGCCACGAGCCAGGGCTATATATATTTAAAACAAGATAACGCCATTCCATCTTACGAAAGAACAATTGCCTGCCGCCACTCTCCTGAAGAAACAGAAAAAGAACTCAATCTCATCGTGGACCATGGAGTGACGGTGAAAGATGTAAAAATTGAACATGCTGTTTATGGAGATTTAACCGCTTCGATTATGGTGTCAAACCGGCAGGACGTAAAGCAGTTTATGGAAAAAATCCGCTCGACAAAAGCGTCTCTGCTGTCGGAATTAACCGGTGGCATACACCTTCACACGATTTCAGCCGAAAACACAGCCGCACTGGATCAAGTGGAAGCTGCGTTAAAAAAAGCAGGATTGTTAATGGAATAACAAAAGGACCCAGTTTACTTAAGCGGGTCCTTTCTTTACTTTAATCAGATTCCACCATTAGAGCAGGATAGCTTCCCAGTATTCTGACACTGCAGCCGAGGGCCTCCATTTCAGCAATGGCACCAGGTATCAGTACTTCGTCAAGCTTCATTTGGACATCAATAATGAAGAAATAATTGCCAATCCCTGTTTTCATTGGCCTTGATTCAATTTTTGAAAGATTTAGTTTTCTCCAGGCAAAAGCAGATAATACTTGATGCAATGCCCCAGCCTGATCTGAAGGAAGGGTCACCATCAGTGTCGTTTTATAATGCGATGAACCGCTGATTGTTTCAAAATCGATTTCTTTGTCCGATAAAATAACAAACCGGGTATGGTTATAGTCAAAATCATGAATGTTTCGCGCGACGAGCGCCAGTCCATATTCTTTCGCGGCATATTCATTCGCAATCGCTGCCGCATTGATTTCCGGTGTATTCATCACCATCAGCGCTGCTTGAGCTGTAGAAGAAACACTTTCCAATGGGACCCCTTTAAAATGCTTATGTAAAAATTGATAACACTGGGCAATAGCGTGAGAATGGCTGTATATCTTGCTAACTTCCTGCCATTTTTCCGCATTTGCCGGATGAACCATTAAATGCTGTTTAACCGGGATCGTAATTTCCCCGACAATCGGCAGCTGAACGACATGTGTTAAATAATCCAGTGTAATATTTACAGTACCCTCTAGGGCGTTTTCCAGCGGAACTACCACCAAATCCACTTCTTGATCGGCTGCAGCATCGATACATTCCGCAATCGTACGATACGGAACAGCTGCAAATTCCGAAAAAACCATCTTTACCGGCAATTCGCTGAATGTTGCCTTTGGTCCTAAATAACCCACTTTCACGACTCTCGTCTCCCTTTCCAAAGAAAGCTGGGCAGCGGTTATGCACCTGTTCCCAGCACTTCAACTTTTTGTACAAATTCCAGCTTTCTTAATTCAGAAAGCAGTCCATCCATCTCGGTCGTCATATTGGCTGTGTTTATTGACAGTGTGACATTTGCTCTTCCCTGAAGCGGAATGGTTTGATGGATGGTTAACACATTGCAGCCAGAAGCAGCCACAACCCCTAACAGCTTTGACAGGGTACCCCGCCGGTCCTCTAAATGGAAGAAAAGCGAAACAATTTTTTCTTTTGAAATCGTTGAAAAAGGAAATACAGTATCTCTATATTTATAAAAAGCACTTCTGCTTAAATCCACCTTTTGAACCGCTTCACCGATAGATTCCACTATGCCCCGTTCAAGCATATCCTTTGCTTCGATTGTTTTTTTCATTGCTTCCGGTAGTATATCTTCACGGACTAAATAAAATTTTTTACTGAAATCAGCCATTTTCACCTCTCCCTTAACCACAGAGGAGCCCATTCTTCTTATTCGATAAATTCGAATTCAAAGTCTAATAATCTGACGATATCCCCGTCTTTTGCGCCCCTTTGTCTTAAGGCATCATCCACACCAAGTCCGCGAAGCTGGCGTGCGAAACGGCGGACAGACTCGTCATGGGAAAAGTCGGTCATTTTAAACAACTTTTCTATTTTGGCTCCTGAAAGGACAAATGAGCCATCCGGATCTCTTGTAATTTTAAAGCTTTCTTGTTCAGGCTCGTGTTTATAAATGACACGATGGACACCTGTTACCTCTTCTTCATGTTCAAGCGGGAATTCAGGAGTTTCCTCAAGTTTATCGGCCACCGCATAAAGCAGGTCCCGCAATCCTTTTCGGGTAACTGCCGATATTGGAAAGATCGGATAATCCTCCTCGAGCTTTTCCTTGAATTTCCTTAAATTTTCTTCCGCTTCCGGCATGTCCATTTTATTGGCAACAATGATTTGCGGCCGCTCTGTCAGTCGTAGATTATACTCTTTTAATTCTCGATTAATCGTCAGGTAATCCTCAAAAGGATCTCTGCCTTCCACCGCCGCCATATCTATGACATGAACAATTACCCTTGTCCGTTCTATGTGACGCAAAAATTGATGCCCTAGGCCGACGCCGGCATGTGCCCCTTCAATCAGCCCTGGAAGATCAGCCATGACAAAGCTGCGCCCATCTTCTGTTTCCACCATGCCAAGATTCGGAACAATGGTGGTGAAATGATATTCGGCAATCTTCGGCTTTGCCGAAGAAACAACCGACAGCAGCGTTGACTTGCCAACACTTGGAAACCCGACAAGACCAACATCTGCCAGAAGTTTTAATTCCAATATGACATCCCGTTCCTCACCCGGTTCGCCATTTTCAGCAATTTCCGGCGCCGGATTGGCCGGAGTTGCAAAGCGGGTATTTCCTCGTCCGCCGCGGCCTCCTTTGGCGATTACTGCCGTTTGTCCATGTTCCGTTAAGTCAGCAATAACCTCTTTCGTTTCGGCATCCATCACAACGGTTCCAGGCGGCACCTTGACAATCATGTCTTTGGCGTTTTTCCCATGCTGATTCTTAGACATGCCGTGCTCGCCTCTTGGTGCTTTAAAATGGCGCTGATAACGGAAGTCCATTAACGTTCTTAGTCCCTCGTCTACTTTAAATACCACATCTGCGCCTTTCCCACCGTCTCCGCCGGCAGGACCGCCTTTTGGTACATATTTCTCACGGCGGAACGCCACCATTCCGTTACCGCCGTCACCGCCTTTGACATAAATTTTGACTTGATCGACAAACATCCTATTCCTCCTGCCTTAGCACATTCTACAAAAAAGGCATGAAAACCTCCAGTGCGAGTTCGTTTTCAAAAAATCCCCTAACGGTAACAATAACCATGTCTTTTTGTTCAGCCAGGAATTTCTCAATTGGTTTTTTATTTATTATTATCCCGTTAAAATCAAAAAAGAATCGGATTCCCTCTGCCTGAGGTGCAATCGTAATAAATAAATGATTTTCATGAAAAATTTCAATCGCTTGATTTAAGCTGATAAAAAAATTTTTTGTCCAATCAGCCAAGACTTCATCTTGAATGTTAAACGCTTCTTGGTCCTCTAATACTTCATATTCTAGTCTAAAAGCATTTTCATTCCAATTCGCTTTTAACAGTAATGAAGCGAATTGGGGCATGGGGAGATTTGACAGCTTTGTTTCTTGCAGTGCTTCAATCACAATTTCATCAATGACTGACTTGGCCCGGTCAATGCGGTCTAAATCCAAATTCCCCTTTATAAGCTGCAGCCTATTTAACCAATCATGGCGTGAATGCCTTAGTACCTCGATCATATCCCACTCTTTCTTCATACTTACGCTCCCAAATCAGTATCACTAAACTGTTTGCTGATAGTATATCAAAAAAATACTAGGGAGTAAGCATTTTTGCGTGAAGAAAACAGAGCATCACACAAATGAAGAAAAAATTTGGAAGAAAAAGAAAGCCCTAACCCGTTTTAGGTTAGAGCTTTCTAAAAATCCATTAAGCTTCTTGAGCTACTGGATAGACGCTTACTTTTTTACGGTCACGACCCATGCGTTCGAATTTCACGACACCGTCGATTTTTGCAAATAGAGTGTCATCTCCGCCGCGGCCAACGTTTTCACCTGGATAAATCTTTGTTCCGCGCTGACGGTAAAGGATCGAACCGCCAGTTACGAATTGACCGTCCGCACGCTTGGCACCAAGACGCTTTGCGATGGAATCACGGCCGTTCTTTGTCGAACCTACCCCTTTTTTAGAAGCGAAAAACTGAAGATCAAATCTTAACATTTGTTCCACCTCCTACGGTTTGAAAGAAATTTTTATGTGCTTACCGTAAGCTTTTTCAATCTCCTGCAATGACAGGACCATGGCTTCAAGAAGCAGCTGTACCTTCGCTGAAGTATCAACCGGAAGGTTTTCGGGAAATGCACAATGAAGATAACCCGATTCTCCCTGCTCCGCTTTTGCGGCAACACCCGTCAGCACTTCAATGGAATTAACCATGCCGAGTGTTACCGCAGATGCACCAGCACAGACAATATCCTCGCCATGCTCAGCAAAATCGGCATGCCCCATCATTGTAAAAGATTGAATGTTTCCGGATTCTGTACGATTAATCGTTACATAAATCATCTTAGTGCAGCCTTACGCGTTGATTTTTTCGATGACTACTTTAGTGTAAGGTTGACGATGACCTTGTTTCTTCCGTTGGTTTTTCTTTGCTTTGTACTTGAAGACAACGATTTTCTTCGCACGGCCTTGTTTTTCAACTTTTGCTGTAACAGTAGCGCCTGCAACTAATGGGCTGCCAACCTTTACAGTTTCACCGCCAACGAAAAGAACTTTGTCAAAAGTAACTGTGTCGCCAGCTTCTGCATTTAATTTCTCAATGTAGATTGCTTGGCCTTCTTCTACTTTCAATTGTTTACCGCCAGTTTCGATAATTGCGTACATGAACTGCACCTCCTTATAAACTCAGACTCGCCTTCATCAGGTGTTTTTCGTGATGCTCACAAAAAACTTAAAACCTGTTCAGTGCGGTTGTAGCACAGGTGCTACAAACATAACGTTAAAATAGTAACATAAATCTATTTCAAGTGTCAAATACTTTTGAAGCAATCTCGCTCTCTTTGCCAAATTGTTTAATAAGATAATAAGGTTCAAGCGATGGCTTGATCGAAAAGTAAATCGTAAAATGTAGCATCCCCTCCAATTCGGCGCGGAAGGCTTCATCCGGACCGAACAGGGCTTCCTTCACCTCATTCGTTGTTTCAACAAGGACAGCTTCAGCATCCGTATGACGGTGTTCAAGCAGCTCGCGTTCAAGACGAAAGGCTACTGTTTCTGCGCTCAAAATCCGTCCTGTTCCTTCACAGACTGGACATTTCACTTCTAAAGTTTGCGAAAGTGCCGCCTTCGTCCGCTTTCTTGTCAGCTGTAAAATTCCAAGCGGTGTAAAGCCGACAATATTTGTCCGTTTCTCATCTTTCACCACTTCTGCTTCGATCGTTTGTAAAAGGAGCTGACGATCCCGTTCACGGTGTATATCAATGAAATCAATTAAGACAATGCCGCCAATATCGCGAAGGCGGAGCTGACGGAAGATTTCTTTGACAGCCAGCTGATTCGTTTTAAATACTGTATCTTCGTAATCGGCCTTCCCAGAAAATTTTCCGGTATTTACATCAATGATCGTCAAAGCCTCTGTCTCATCGAAAACTAAATACGAACCATTTTCAAGCCAAACGATGCGTTTTAGGGCTTTATCGATTTCTGTTTCCATTTTATAGGCAGAAAAAATATTTTCCTTGCCATTATAGTAAGTAACCTTAATGTTAGGATGGTTCTCTTCCAGAAGTTTTTTGAGGATTACATCATCTACCACTATTTCTCCACTGGCCATTTTGGCTGCAAGTTCCTCTACCTGTCCGATAAACGGACTTTTTCGCAACATCATTCCCGGTTTTTTATAACTTTTCGCTTTGCGGAGAAGTTCCTGATATTGCCCGCGCAGTTCATCAAGTTCTTCCTTGATTTCATGCTCTTCGGTATTTATGTTCGATGTGCGGAAAATTAATCCCTCTTCCATTGTTTTCAAGCGGCTGCCTAGCTGTCTTAGGAAAGTCTTTCGTTCATCCGGGATTTTCTTTGACACACCAACATACCGGCCGAATGGCATATAAATCAGATGGTTTCCTTCTATTTCAATAATCCCGGACACTTTAGGTCCCTTTGTTCCGGACGCATCCTTGACCACCTGAACAAGTAATTTTTCTCCCTGATGGACAAAGGCAGTGATGTTTTTCGATTTTTCACCTGATGAAACAAATGCCGGAATCAGATCTCGATGCAGATAAGCATTTTTCTCTTCCCCAATATTAACAAAAGCTGCATTCATCCCTGGCAGAACCTTCGTTACGATCCCAAAATAAATATTGCCGACCAGTGATTGATGTTCCGGCCGATCGAAAACGAGCCGTTCCACTCGATGATCGCGCAAATAGGCAAATCGTTTTTCACGTGCTGCATAATTTATAATTAACCGTTCCAAACTAGCTATTCCTCACTTTTACTTTAATAGTCCTATTATACCTTTTTAATAAGAAAAGAGAAGATCGCTGAGTTTGTCGTTTAATCGATTCTCCTTGAAATACGCGTGCAATAATTCATTTTCATCCAATGTTCCTTTTTCCCTGCCGCCATCTTTTACAATGATCGGGTGCTTGCAGCCTCGCTGAAATTTCTCCAACACATCAATGACTAACTCTTGTTCATTTGCCTGAATTGGCCTTAATAACCTTAAGCTGGATTTATTGCCGTAATAGCGTTCCATTAAAAAGCGCATAAAGATAAAGCGGCGATGTTTCCATTCGTGATAGAGCGAGAAGATCAAAAAGGCGATGATAATCCAAACATTAATATGGGTTGGAGCAAAAATAATGATGACAAAAGCAAACAGGCATAAACTAATACCGGAAATCGTGAGGGTCAGCCTGTGAGCTTCGGAAAAAGAAATCCTGAGTGATAGCAGCAGAAAAATCAACTTACCGCCATCCAGCGGCCAAATAGGAAACAAATTAAACAGCAAGATCATGAAGTTGTAATCAATAAACAGCTGAAATAAATCTTCCGGTACAAGATGAAGAATAAAGCAACCGTAAGCTGCTGCCAACATCCACACGTGCTGCAGCGGCCCCGCCAGCACAACAATTGCTTCTTCTATTAATGGACGGTTCCCGTGTTCGTCCATTTCTGCTACACCGCCAAATGGGAGAAGGGTGATTTTTTGTATTCTCCATGAAAAAAAAGAAGCTGCCGCCGCATGCCCCATTTCATGAATAAATATAATCGCAAACAGTAAGCAGATTTCTTGAAAATGAGCTGTCACAATGGATAGAGCGATGACAATCCATAGTAAGGGATGGATACGGATCAGCCGAAACAATTGGATGACTTTACTCAAAACGAATCACCTTACTTGGATCAACAAAATGATCGTCTTTTTTGATGGCAAAATAATACTTGCCTTTTGTTGGATCCTCATCCGGGGAAGTAGAGACTGTTCCTACCACAGTTCGGTTTTTAATTTTTTGATATAAATTAACCTTAATATCAGCTAAATTTCCGTACCATGTTTCGGAACCATCAGAATGCTGAACAATGACTGTCTTTCCTAGGCCGTCTTTTACACCGGCAAAATTGACAAAGCCATCCTTTATGACTTGCACGGCTGCCCCCTTTTGAGTTTCAATCATAATTCCTTGACCATTTTTTTGAAAGTTTTCAAGAATTTTTCCCATTGCAGGGACAGCATATTCTGTTTGGACGACTTCTGTTTTCCCTTTCTGATCATCCTGTGAAAACGGCAATAAGGCAAGGGGTTTGCCGAATTTCTTTTCATACCAATCTGAAACCACCGCAAACTTGAAATCAGTATCCATGGATCTAGTGACAAAATCCCTTACTGGGGCGAGCGTAGCCGAGTGATTACGGAACAGAATAGCCACCGCTAAAAATAATAAAACAGAAGCTAAAAATTTAAAAAAGAACACTTCTTTTCTAAATAAAGGGTGATTTTCATCATTTGTGCCATTATCTGAAGTATACGTTGGAAATTCATACTCACTATCCCCCGGCCAAATAATATGCTGATCATGGCCGTTAACGGATGATTCTTTGCTTTTCTTTCGCTTGGCGATTCTTCGCCGAATTTCGTCTGCTGATGAGCGCGCCATACCTATCCACCCTTTTCCCGCTATTTTGTACAAATCTATGAAGGCTTGTTCAAGAGTATGACTTGGAAAAAAAATCTGTCCACAAATTCTGTGAACAGACTTTTATTAGCGCACACCAAAGAATTTTTTCAATTTGCTAAACATGCCCTTGTTGGTCTCCTCAAGCGGCTGAAGCGGGATCGATTCTCCTAAAATACGTCTTGCAATATTTCTGTAGGCAATCGAAGCCTTACTGTTTGGGTTCAAGGCAATAGGCTCGCCGTGGTTGGATGCTTTAATGACTTCTTCATCGTCCGCCACAATGCCTACTAATTCAATCGACAAATGTTGAGTAATTTCATCCAGACCCAGCATATCCCCGCTTTTCATCATATGATTTCGGATGCGGTTAACAATCAACCTTGGCGGCTCCATATGTTTTTCTTTCTCCAGCAAACCAATGATCCTGTCGGCATCACGAACCGCAGAAACCTCTGGGGTTACCACGACAATGGCCTGGTCTGCACCGGCGATGGCATTTTTAAAGCCCTGTTCAATGCCAGCAGGGCAGTCAATAATAATAAACTCATAATCTTGTTTTAATTCCTCAATCAATTCCTGCATCTGCTCCGCAGTAACGGCTGACTTATCAACAGTCTGTGCTGCAGGGAGCAAATATAATAGTCCATCAAAACGTTTATCTTTCACCAGAGCTTGATGAATTTTGCAACGCTTTTCCACGACATCAACAAGATCATAAATAATTCTATTTTCAAGTCCCATTACGACATCCAAGTTTCGAAGGCCGATGTCCGTATCTACTAAGCATACTTTTTTGCCTTGAAGGGCCAGTGCTGTACCGATATTCGCAGAAGTTGTTGTTTTGCCTACACCACCCTTGCCTGATGTAATTACAATTGCTTCTCCCACTTTAATGTCCCCCTTCTAATCTCGTTAAATTAGGCCTTAAATGAATCAAAGCTTGTAATCTATCAATGATAATCTGATGGTTTTCATTTATGTAAGCACATTCCATTTCATGCTTTTCATTGCTTGTTATGTGATCCGGCCCCCGGTTTAGGCAATCGCTGATGCGAAGCTGCGATGCCCTTAACTGGGAGGCGGCAATCACTGCATCATGATTCCCATAACATCCGGCATGGGCAAGGCCCCTTAAAGTTCCCATAATAAAAATATTGCCGCCGGCAATGACTTCTCCGCCAGGATTTACATCGCCAATTATCAGCAAATCTCCCGGGACTTTCAGAACCTGCCCCGACCGAATAATTCTGGAAACTGTCACAACCTCCGTTTCAGCCCTTAATGCTTTAGCTTCTTCCTTGGTTATGACATTTGATTCAATATCATCAACAACGAGATTCTTTTTTTGGCGGATTAACGTTTTTAACTCTTCCCGCTGATCCTCTGTTAAATATCTATTGCCTATTTCAACTTTAACAGCGATTATACGGCCTTCTTCTTGCGCCCTTAGCGTTTGGGAGAGTTTATCATCCAATTCCCGCTTCAGTTCCTGATAGGAACATGCATCATCAAGATGAAGGACAAGTCCATCCTTTGTACCTTTTATCGTAACATTTTGCCGTTTTTTCATGGAGAATATTTCACCTCAAAATATGAAAACAATTTCGGAATGGGCGATCTTTCAGTTTAGAATGGATTTTTTCCTATTCCGAATCGAACACACTCATCATAATAAAATTCGACACGAAGCGTCCATTCTCCTCTTTTTTATCATTCTCCACTCAATCGGGCGGCATATTTTTCAAAATATCGCTTTAACGGATATCCGAAGATGAGCAAAAAGATCGCATTTAATATTAGGGTAGGAAAGAGACGCAGATTAAGAAAATCAATAAAATCAAGATTTGCAATATGGATGATATGCTGAATCCCAAATGATCCGAGTTCAAGAAGCGTTGTTGCACAAATGGTTACAAAGAATGCAATCATGAAATTATCGTGCCATAAATGCATGATTTTCGAAACGAGGTAACAGATCAGTGGGAACAGAAACAAATAGATGCCGATAACTTCGACATAGACAACATCAAAAACAAGACCAAATATAGCAGCATATAGAATGCCTTGCTTCTTTCCGGTGTAAATTGTTAGAAAAATTAACGTCGAGAATAGAAAGCGGGGGACAAGGATCCAATTTTGGCCGAAAACTTGGTCAGGCAAATATTCAACGAATAAACTTTCTACAAGAAATAGACACATAAACAAAAGAGGAAGAAGGATTTTTTTCATAAGTCCTCCTCCTTCCCGCTTGACATTTGTGAAACTTGTGGCTGTGTCATTAATCTTTTTATCACAATCACATTTTGAATATCGTAAAAATCAGCTCCCGGCTTAACGTAGGCCGTTTGATTTAACCCGTATTGGTCCGGTTTCACATCTACGACTTTGCCGATCTCCAGTCCCTTAGGAAATATGCCGCCTAAACCGGAGGTAATCACATTTTGTCCTTTTGTAATGGTTGTTCCTGCCGGAATGGATTTTATCAGGAGTAATTTTTGTTTTTCATCGAAGCCTTGCACAAATCCATAGACATCTGACTTTCCTTGAATAAGAGCTGAGATGCGGTTTTTCGGATCCATGGCACTTAAAAGTTCAACCGTTGAACTGAATTGATTGACACTTTTTACCTTCCCAATCAAACCGGTCGCTGTTACAACTGCCATATTCTTCTTAATGCCATTTACATTGCCTTTGTCAATAATCAGCATTTCAGTCCAGCGGTCCGGATTTCTGCCAATGACAGTAGCCGGTAATGGATCATTATCACTTAAGGTCTGTTTTTCCCCTAGTGTATCACGAAGGCTTTGATTATCCTTCTTCAAAGTTTGTACTTCTGCTTCCAAGCTGGCAAGCTTATCAATCCGTGACTTTAACTCTTTATTCTCTTGATAGGTATTTTCTAACTCATGAAGACTCGAAAATAAGCCTGCAAAGTAATGGGTAGGTTTTGCCACCAGTGATTGCACCCAGCCGGTTGTGTCTTTGACAAATTGCTCCGGCCATGATGGCCTATTCCTCTCCCTTAAAGAAAATCCAATCAATGCCACGAGCACAATCATGCTGACAAGCAAGATAATCAGTCGTTTATTCGAGAAGAACTGTGGCATGATTATACACCTCTATTTATCTTTTGCTTTCGTTTTAAATAAATGAATATGCTCTAACGCCTTTCCTGTACCGATGGCAACGCAGTCAAGCGGATTTTCGGCAATAAGAACCGGCATTTTCGTTTCTTCGCTGATCACTCGATCAAGGTTGCGAAGCAGTGCTCCACCGCCTGTCAGAACAATTCCGCGGTCCATGATATCAGCTGCAAGCTCGGGCGGTGTCTTTTCCAATGTATTTTTAACTGCTTCTACGATCGCTGACACTGTATCGCTAAGGGCAGCTGCGATTTCTTTTGGGGTAATTTCAATCGTTTTTGGCAAGCCTGTTAACAAATCACGGCCGCGGATTTCCATATTGTCAATGCCTTCAGGTGTTCCCGCTGAACCGATTTCCACCTTGATCGTTTCTGCCGTCCGGTCACCGATCATGAGATTGTAATGTTTGCGGATGTAAGCAATTATCGCATCATCCATTTCATCACCGGCAATGCGAATGGACTGGCTTGTCACAATTCCGCCCAAGGAAATGATCGCGACTTCCGTTGTTCCACCGCCAATATCAACGACCATACTGCCAGTAGGTTCCCAAACAGGAAGATTGGCGCCAATTGCTGCAGCAAACGGCTCTTCAATCGTATAAGCATCCTTTGCCCCTGCCTGCCTAGTAGCATCAATCACCGCTCTTTCTTCAACAGCCGTAATTCCAGATGGGACGCACACCATCACATGGGCTTTTGAAAAGAAACCTTTGTTCTTTTGGGCTTGTCGGATATAATGTTTCATCATCGCCGCAGTGGTTTCGAAATCAGCAATGACTCCATCCTTCATCGGCCTTAAAGCGACAACATTCCCCGGTGTCCGTCCAATCATATTCTTGGCATCATTGCCGACAGCGACAATTTGTTTTGTATCAGTCTGCATGGATACAACTGATGGCTCTCTAAGAACAATTCCTTTTCCTTTTACATATACAAGCGTATTGGCAGTCCCTAAGTCTATTCCAAGATCTTTTGTTCCAAATCCAAACATAATCTAGTATCTCCCTTTCAGATCGAAATGCAAATTTCTGGTAAAGGTTCATCAGACTGTTCTCTGTCTATTTTGACTATTTTTCCAGTCCGTTAAAGCAGTCCTAAAAAATCATAAACAATATTATAGCTGATCGTCAAATAAAAACATAGTCTTAAAAGTATCCTTTTTCCTTAAGACTGACAAACTTATTGTCCCCGATGATTAAATGATCAAGAAGGTCAATTCCGATAATTTTGCCGCACTCTGCGAGCCTCTTTGTTACCTCAATGTCCTCCCTGCTTGGTGTGGGGTCGCCGCTTGGGTGGTTATGAACCGCGATGATCGAGGCGGCTGATCGTTTTAATGCTTCACGATAGACTTCCCTTGGATGGACAATGGAAGCGTTTAAGCTGCCAATAAATACCGCTTGCTTATGGATCACCTGATTCTTCGTATTTAAATACAGGCAAACAAAATGTTCCTGTGGTAAAAAGCGCATGTCATTCATTACATACTTGGCCCCGTCTTCCGGGGAACGGATTACATATCGGTCATTAAACGTTGAATTGGCAATTCTTCTGCCAATTTCCACAGCTGCTAATATTTGAATCGCCTTAGCAGAACCAATTCCTTTAATTTCCGTTATCTCTTCTAATGTAGCGTTTTTTAACTGCCGCAGTCCCTCAAAATGGCTCAAAAGGCGGTTTGCTAATTGTAAAACGGACTCATCCTTCGTCCCCGTCCTTAGTAAAATGGCGATTAATTCATGATTGGACAGACTTTGCGGACCATGATGGATAAAGCGTTCCCTCGGACGTTCATCCAGAGGGAAGTCGCGGATCATTAATGAATTGGTCGACAACTTTTTTCCTCCCTTACGTTTGGGAGTGAACGTCAAATGGGGAACTGATAGCCTAAACGCCGCAATTCCCTGAGGGTCCTTGCAACCGGCAGGCCGACAACCGTAAAATAATCCCCATTTATTTTCTTGACAAGCATGCTTCCGAGCTCCTGAATGCCGTATGCCCCTGCTTTATCAAACGGTTCACCGCTTTTGACGTAAAACCGTATCTCGTCATCCGTTAACTCCCAAAACCATACTTCCGTTTTTTCATAAAACTTTACAGAACCCATTGGAGAGATGATACAGACCCCCGTATACACTTCGTGCTTATTGCCTGAAAGTACTTTTAACATTTGAACTGCTTCGGCCTCATCAGCCGGCTTTCCCAAGATGCGAGATTGAAGAGCAACAATCGTGTCTGCACCAATCACAAAAGCATCACTGTTTTGTTTGAAAACAGCCTGTGCTTTGCGCTCGGCTAATTCCATTACAACTTCCTCCGGTGCCAGCTCCGTATGAAAACTTTCATCAACATTGCTGCTTGAAATCGCGAATGATAAGCGGAGATTTTCTAGAAGTTCCTTTCGCCGTGGAGATGAAGAGGCTAATATGAGGTTTTGCATGTCATCACCTTACCTTCATAATCTAAAAGGGAGATACACTTTTATCGTATCAGAAATGCTTTGTGCAAACAATTTTTATATGATTAATTTTTGAAGAATAATGTAAAATTATGCGGAATTTTTCTATTATTTAATACTAATTAAGAAAAGCGCAAGTTAGCCCGCCTAGCGGCTTGTGACCTCGAGCCGCTGGCTCCTGGAACTGGACAAAAAAGCCTGTCTCGGACGGACAGGCTTCATTTCCCGGAAAATAGCTTGTTCGGCTAATTTGTCAAGTTATTTCAGGGAATAATATATAGATAAATAATTTAATAGATGCTGCTCGGCATCCAGCAAATTCTTAGAGTCTTTTGTTTTTTGAAAGTCTTTGATTCGATCGGCCGCACCGATTAATTCTTTTTGGAGTTTCTGTATATTGCTGTTTTTGATACTTTTGGCTGCTAACTGTTTTTCCGCCGATGATAGTGCTTTTCTAGCATCTTGCGATATTTCGTTTGATACTAGGGCATCTCCTGCTGTATTCACAAAGGTTTTAAAGACAGCAGGCATTACTCCGATGAACGCTTTTTCTTGATCAGAAAGTCCGGAAAACTTCTTGCCATCTACTAACAACGGCTTGGCGAATGCGTCTTGGGCTCCGTTTTGTTTCAAATGCTGACTGATCGCTTTCGCTGTTTCAATCGAATCGGCAACTCCAAGGAATATAAACGTCTTATCATTCATCGTAACAATCTGCGAGGGAATTCCTTTCGCCAAAAGCTCCTTCACCGTTTCCTTGGCACCACCCTCCGTAGAATAAATCCCCCCTTGAATAATATATGTAGCCATTTGTTCGATCGACGCAGATGTTGTCTTGGTTCTGCCAGAATCTCCATGGGCACTTCCTGCTGTTTCCATTGTATTTGGCTCTGCCTCAGCCTTCTTCTCAGGATTACTGATCACTAGTTTAAGCATGAAAACTCCGATCGCACTGCCAATTACAATCGCAAAGACAGCGGAAATAAATATTCGTACGAAAGGTTGCGATCCATTTTTCTTTTTATTGTTTTTTGTCGAAAATGAGGCAATCTTTATATTTCCACTTTTTTTTGGGGCATGTTCATTTTTAAATTGGAATTCTTCTATTTCATCATCAGCTGATTCAGGGATGATCCAATCGAAGCTTTCATCGGTCGATTCCTGGGCTGCAGCAGTCTCAGAGAATACTTTCGCTGAATTTGATGGAATCTGATGGATGTCAGCTTCTTTATAGACGGCATCTTCCGGATGGTCTTTTGGGAGTTCTTCCTGAAATGTCTTTTGCTCTCCATTTATTTTAATCGTGATCGTACTGCCTTTGTTAGGCTTGTCCACAGTTTGATCTCCTTTCTCTTAGGTTGGATAATTTCTTCCATCCTATCATAATCGAAAAAAAAAATAACAAGACTTTTGTCGTCTTGTTATCTTTGTCTTTCGTCAAAATTTTCGTTTCTTCAAAATGCCAGTTACGGTTTCTTCACATTAGGGAACTGAGCTAGCGGATTGTTCTTGCCTGCCGGCGGGGGAGCATCGATTTTTGGCAGCTGTGCCTTCAATGCTTCGAGATTCGGCATATAATAGGCAGAAACTGTCAAGTTGTAGAAAAAAGGCTGACTTGTTTGCTCAAGATTGGTCATTTCCTCTTCTCCTGTATAATTGATCGCCTCTACCACGACAATCCGTTGTAAAGATTCTAGTGTTGAAACAAAAGTTTCAAACTGTTCATAGGAAGGTGATTCTACTGATAACTGGACCGTCAGCTTTTTGATAGAAGCCGGAATAGCCGACTGCTGAATGGATATAGCTTTAGTTGTATTTTGACTCGTTGCACCATTAACATTATTAGCTTGATTTTGCGAATTGCCCGCTGCTAGATTATCATTTGAGAAACTCATGGACTTGATCGTACTATTCGAAATGATTTCGGCTTTTTCTAAGTCCAAGATAAACTGATCTTGCATCGGTTTAACGGGAACCTTCTGCTGCAATTCAGTCGTATTGGCAATAGTGACTGTCTTAACCGAATTGTTTCGCGTTAATGCATCGAAAACTTTCTGTTCCGATTGTAAGGTCTGTTGTTTTTGGTTCAAATCATTTTTTAATGGAACTAAGTAAAAAAACTCAGCATAAATGATGAATAATATGAAAAAGACAAAGCATACGGATATGGTCAGCAATTTAGAATAATGAAACTTCATGACCCTTTCGCTCCCTGCCCGGCGTCACCAACGTTTTGTCCTGCATTCATCAGCTTTTTAGCCTCATCTTTATTTAAAGTAATTGTAAATTGCCCCGTATATCGCGGCATATATTGATTAGTATCAGCGTTTGTCCCTGTAATAGCAGAAGCAGGTCTGCTGCTCCCCGCTATAGGCTTTCTGTTTGGACTGCTTGGTTGCGAAACAGTCGAACCTCTGCCTGATGAAGTTTTTCCAGCAGAAGTACTATTTGACTGGTTTGATGCTTGTGTACCAGATGCAGTCTGACTGTTCTGAGGCGTACTGGAAGTATTTGTCTTACTATTTATCGCGGCAGCAGATGAAGATGTACTGCCAGAAGCGGTGCCGCCATTTGCCGTATTCGAATCACTGGCCGTCAGGGAAGAAAGAGCTGCTTCCTTAACCCATTTTGCTGAATTAAGATTGTCCAAAAAATAAGCGGCATCATTAGGTGTATCAAATTGCACACTGATCTTAATATCCCCGGAATCTGAATAAGTGAAAGACCGAATAAAACCACGTTCAGGCAAGAGTGCTGTAAGATGGTTCATCACAGGGATTGTTTGGATCGGATAATTCTTCGCCCAATCAACAGCAGCCTTCAATTGACTGGCAGCAGTATGATCAGCAGAATTGGCTGATTGGCTGCCCGCAGTTGCTTCCAATTTTTTAATGATTGAAATCTGTTTTTCAACAGACTCAATGCTTGTCTGGACAGAATGGGCTTGAATGTAAAAGTACACACCGAAAAGCAGGAAAAGGGCAGCAAATCCAGAAGCAAGGAGCCATAAGCGAACCTTTTTCGGTTCCTTCTCCGGGAGCAGGTTAATTTCTACTAACATGATGACACCCCTTTTAAAGCGAGTCCCAGCACTAATAATAGATTGTTAGAAATGCCCCCTGTCTTCCCTTTTGAATGGGCCTCTTTATAAAGATTCGACACAGGAATTTCAAAACGTTCTCCTACTTGCTCCTCAATAATTTTCAGCATTGGATGGTCACCGTAAAGAAGAAACTTCGTGATCTCCTTCTGTTTCTCTTTCAGTGAGTATTTATAAAAATCTAGCAATTTACTGATTTCTCGGTAGATTTCTTCTAACGATAAGAACAATTCTTCTTCTCCGCCAACAAAGTTATATTCTATTACGCCTAAAGAATTGGTTCTCATCTCCCAATCTTCTAACATAAAGGGTAATGAAAATTGCCGCATGACAAGTGGAACGGTTCCTTCGAAAATGCAAAGATTAACACTGGATACATCAAACTGAACAGTAAAGAGTGCTTCGTCCTGTTCTGTCACGCCAAGCTGGTGATAGATCCGATATAAGGCAAGCGGTGAAATATCGGCTGCAACAGGATGAAGCTTAACACGATGAAATAATTGAACATATTCTAATACTTGCTCTTCTGGTGCTGCAAACAACAGAATATCCTTTGTGTTATCGTTTGTTCCCATCAAATGAATGTCAAACACCGGTTCCTCATATGGCAAGTGAATGGTCGAGCCTAATTCCAAATATAAATATCCTTTTATTTCATCGTCCTCGATTTCAGCTGGAATCGATACTTTACGAATGATCACGAGCGGATCGGGAACGACAAATCGAATCGAGCGGCGAGATATTTTCCACTCATCCATACATTCTTCAAGGATATTCACCAAGTTTTCCTGATCAGCGATTTTTCCATCATGGATAATCCCCGGCGGCAATGGATGTTCGCCCCACTTTAGTACAGTAAGGGGCTGCGGTTGCTTCAATTCTACATAGCGAATCGAATGGTCATTTAAAATAATGTTGATGATTCGTTTTTTCGGTGTAAGCAGGGAAAAGGCCATGTTAGAAAACCCCTTAGTTAATACATGATAAAAGTTCTTATATACAGTTGAATGAGGTCTGTTCCCCAAAAGTATCCTGTGAGTGTTCCCGCAGCAATAAACGGTCCGAAGGGGATGGGCTGACGCCGCTTGACGATTCTAAATAAGAGTGCCAATCCCCCAAATATAGCACCATATAAGGTGGAAAGAAAAAAGGAGAGAAGGACCAGTTTACATCCTAACACAAACCCAAGCAATCCATAAAGTTTAATATCGCCGCCTCCCATACCGCCTTTCGTAACAACAGCGATCGATAGCAGCAGAACAAAGCCGACAGCAGCCCCTAAAGGGGAATCCCACCAAGGAGTAAGCGGCCAAATCATCCGCTCCAATAAAAAAATCCCTGCAAACCAAATAAGAATTTTATCAGGGATGATCATATATTGAATATCGGAGACCATGATCATTATGAACATGGAAATAAGTGTTAAAGTAACAAATAACTCCCCTGACCATCCAATGAAAATAGGAGTAACAGCAAACAAACATCCAGTCAGCAATTCCATAATCGGATAAATAGGAGAAATCCGCGACTGACACCCGCGGCATTTCCCCCCTTGAATAAGATATGAAACTACTGGTATTAATTCATATGCTTTTAACTGATGCCCGCAGGTTGGGCATGCAGACCGTGGTTTTACAATAGATTTCTTCACTGGAACCCGAAGGCCGACGACGTTGAAGAAGGAGCCTAGGGTGATGCCGTAAAGAAAAAATAGACATAAAAATACGCTATACATAACTCTATTATACTTATCTTACATTATCTCTAGATAATTGATCTTCAGGAACTGGATTTCCACTAGCATCCTTTATAGATCTTGTACCATTAGTAAGATATACAGAGTAGGAAAGTTTTCCACTTGTTGAACTGATCATAACATATGATCCACTTTCAGGTTTCGATGTCCCCGCAGATCCATCCCCAGCAGAATATCCTTTTCCATCGGGATCTTTGACCGTTTCTATATAGCCTTTATCTTGTAAATACTTTAATGTTACATATACTGGAGTTTTGTCATCAGGCGGTTGTAATGATGAATCCCCTGTCACCGCCAATTTTGCCGAGTTGATCATTTGCCGTGCATTAGCAACGTGTGCATCCTTTTTACTGTTGTCAATCAATCCTAAAATACTTGGAATAGCAATGGCAGAAATAATCCCTAAAATCACAATAACTGCCAGCAATTCGATTAAGGTCATCCCCTTTTGCTCTTTCAGCCTTTTCTTTACTAATTGTAACAATTTGTTCATCTCCTTTTAGTTCTTTTAACCTAGTAAAATAGTTTATTTTATTATACTGGAAACTTTTTGTTCAGGAAATAGAATTTTGATGATTTTAACTAATTTTATCCATTTATATCTATAAAACCATAAAATTCTAATGACTTAACACAATCATGTTTAATGAATGCTTTCACGGGATAAAGCGGATTCTGCAACAGGTAGATGGTTTGCTGTCTGAATCCCTCTTGTGGCATTTACGAGCCGTACATAATAGGTTAATTCCCCATTTGTTGGATTGACAATTAACACATAGGAATCATCTGAAGGTGCTTTCGAAATATCAGTTCCCGACAAATCAGATATCGCCGTATTTGTAGTTTTATAACTGCTGTTACCATCAGGATCTTTAACCGTGTTTAAATAGCCGCCATTTTCCAAATATCCAAGAGGGATGATTTTACTGTTGCCTGAAGATGGCATGGCTGAACTTTCAGATGAAAGGACTCTTTTCCCGCCATCAATCATCTGCCTGGCATTGGCAATATGGGCATCTTTTTTCGAGTTATCGATTAATCCTAATATCGATGGGATGGCAATGGCAGAGATGATCCCAAGAATGACGACGACTGCCAGCAATTCAATCAAGGTCATCCCTGATTGGTCCCTAAGCTTATGTAACACATTGACACCTCCCTCATGAACCATTAATCTTAATTGGTTATTTATTGACTTGCTGGAATTGGTTGAAGATATCGAACATTGGAATCATAATGGCAGCTACAATAATCCCGACAATGCCGGCCAGTACGACAATCATCAGCGGCTCAATTAAGGATTTTAGCCGGTCCGTTCCAATCTCAACTTCCTTTTCATAAAACTCGGCAATTTTTGATAGCATGGCATCGAGCGCACCGGTCTCCTCGCCAATTTTAATCATTTGCGTCACAAGTGGTGGGAAGGCCCAATGCGTTTTCATTGGCTCTGCCATCGACTGCCCTTTTTCAAGGGAATCACGTGAACTTCGCACCACTTGGGCAATGACTTCATTCTCGACAACCTTTTCAACAATTCCCATTGCTTGCAGAATCGGAACAGAACTTGAAAACAACGAACTCAGCGTTCGCATCATTCTTGCCAAGGCTGCTTTTTGCACTAATGTTCCAAATATCGGCATTCGTAATGCCGCATAATCTAAATAATATTTTGTTTGCGTATTTTTCTTCAAATAGAAGAATATTCCCCCGAACAGCACCACGATCAGAGCAATCAGCCACCAATATGATTGCGCAAAAGCACTTGACGATAAAACAAATTTCGTAATGATCGGTAGTTTTCCATGCAAATCATTAAACATCGATACGAAGGTGGGAACAACCGTAACAAGCAAGAAAATGACAACGGCAATGGCTACAACCCCAACAACAGCCGGATAGGAGAGGGCCGAAATGATTTTTTGTCTCGTATAATGCTGCTTCTCAAAGTGATCTGCTAATCGTTCAAGTGTTACATCTAAATTCCCGCTTACTTCTCCGGATTTCACCATATTGATAAACATCGAGTTAAAGATTTTTCTATGTTTAGAAACAGCATCTGATAACGCTTTTCCTTTTCTTAATTCTACCTCAACATCTAGCAATGCCCTCTTTAAACCTTTACTTTCCGTTTGTTCTGCCAGAATGGATGTGGATTCTACAACCGTAACTCCTGCCTTTAACAAAGTGGCAAACTGCCTTAAATAAATAACAAAGTGCTGTAGTTTCACAGGACTTCCAAAGGAAATATCTTTTGTCAAAAAGGTTTCGGGTATTTCCGTCATTTCTATGACTCTTATTCCATCTTCTCTTAGCTTCAAAAGGGCTTCTCTTTTGGATGCAGCCTGGATTTTTCCTTGCTTTTTTCCTTTCCGGTCGCGGCCTTGATATTTAAATCTAGCCATTTTGCATCATCTTTTCATGTAAATATTGAATGGCTGCTTCTTTTTCAATTACGCCGCGTTCGATCAATTCACGAATACTCATCTCAAGGGTGTGCATTCCTTGAGCTTTAGAGGTTTGCAATGTACTTTGAATTTGAGGAACCTTTTCATTTCTAATCAAATTGGCTATAGCAGGATTATTCACCAAAATTTCCGTTGCCGCTCTTCTTCCCTTTTGATCTGCTGTCGGGAAAAGCCTTTGTGAAATGATGCCGACTAATACAGAAGCGAGCTGGGTTCGGACTTGCGGCTGCTGTCCTGATGGAAAGACGTCAATAATTCGGTTAATAGTCGTCGGAGCACTCGAGGTATGTAATGTTCCCAAGACAAGATGGCCTGTTTCCGCAGCCGTAATCGCGGTAGAAATGGTTTCTAAATCCCGCATTTCTCCTAACAGAATGACATCGGGGTCCTGCCTGAGTGCTGCCTTGAGCCCGCTGGCAAAGGTCATCGTATCATAACCGACTTCACGCTGGTCAATAATCGAATTTCCATGTTTGTGAAGGTACTCAATTGGATCCTCAAGGGTGATAATATGTTTGCGCATGGTCCGGTTCATGTAATCAATCATCGATGCCAAGGTGGTCGATTTACCGCTTCCGGTCGGACCGGTAACTAATATAAGGCCATGGGGTGACTCCACCAGTTTCTTGATAATTTCCGGCAGATCCAACTCTTCAATTGTTGGAGTTTTGGCCGATACCGTACGAAAAGCGAGTGAGATGCTTTTTCGCTGATGAAAGGCGTTAACCCTGAATCTGGATATGCCCGGTGCCCCGTAAGAAAAATCTAATTCCCCTTTCTCTTTAAACACATGCCACTTCTCTTCCGGGATCACCGCCTTTGCGATTTTCTCTGTATCTGCTGGCAGCAATTTCTCTGTACCGTATCGTTTTAACTCGCCATTAATACGCATGATCGGCGGGACTCCAACCGTTATATGCACATCAGAAGCTTTATACTCCACAGCTGCATTTAAGATTGCATTGATTTTTTCCTTCATCATATGACTCTCCTACTCCAACATGCTTACACGTAATACTTCTTCTGTCGTGGTTAATCCCTGCTTGACCTTTAACAGTCCGTCATCAAGCAAAAAAACAGTCTTATTCTTGATAGCAAGTTCTTTCAGCCGTTGAAACGATTCGCCATTCATGATGGAACGCCGGATCTCTTCATTGATGACTAGTACTTCGTGTAAAGCAATTCTTCCTTTATATCCGCTCATATTGCAGGAGGAACAGCCTTTCCCCCGATGTATTCTCTCAATCTTCAAACCTCGTTTAGCGAAAATTTCTATTTCCCTTTTCGATGGTTCCTGCACTTCCATACAGTCGCGGCATACTCTCCGGACAAGGCGCTGGGCGACAATCCCGGTTAATGAGGAGGCCAGCATGAATGGCTCAATTCCCATGTCAAGCAGTCGGGTAACAGTGCCAATGGAATCATTTGTATGTAATGTACTTAAAACTAAATGTCCTGTTAATGATGCACGAATCGCGACTTCTGCCGTTTCTGTATCGCGAATTTCTCCGACCATGATAATATCGGGATCTTGGCGGAGAATGGAGCGCAGGCCGGCAGCGAACGTCATCCCGATATTTTGGTTGACTCGAACTTGACTGATTCCTTCCAACTGGAATTCTACCGGGTCTTCGATGGTAATGATATTGACCTCATCACTATTTATTTTATTAAGAGCCGCATAAAGGGTGGAAGATTTCCCGGAACCAGTCGGGCCCGTAATGAGGACAATCCCTGTCGGTTTCTCAATCAATTCCGTAAACCGCTTTAAATTATGGGCGTTAAAACCTAGCTTTTGAATATCACTTAACACGGAGCTCATGTCGAGAAGTCTCATGACAATTTTCTCACCGTAAATGGTCGGAAGGGTAGAAATCCGAAGATCAATCGGATGAAATTCAAGATTTAACTTAATCCGTCCATCTTGCGGAATTCGATGTTCTGTTATATCAAGATTGGCCATAATTTTAATTCTTGCCGTTAACATATTTTGCATACTTTGCGGTAAGATTCGCTCCACTCTTAATACACCATCAATTCGATAGCGGACGACTATCTTTGTTTCTTGAGGGTCGATATGAATATCACTTGCCCGCTGAATCACCGCATTCGTAAGGATCTGGTTGACTAGTTTCACAATCGGTGAATCTTGGTCATTCACATCATCGAGTCTGCCCCGTTCATTTTGCGGTAATTCTCCGAGTAACTCATCCAGGCCGTCATCGACATTATAATATTTATGAATGGTCCGTAAAATATCGGCCCTTGTGGCAATGGCAGGCTCAATTCGAAATCCTGTCAAAAGGCGCAGATCATCGATTACAATGAAATCCATTGGATCCCACATCGCTAGATACAGCTTGTTGGCTTCCCGTTTCAGCGGAACAATTAATTTTCTTCGCGCCGTTTCTTTTGGAATAAGGGAAAACAACGTTGTATCAAACGGATACTGAAACAAACTAATATGCGGAATACCAAGCTGAAATTCAAGCACTTCGATTAGCTGCTGTTCCGTTATATAGCCTCTTTCCAATAATGCTTCCCCAAGCTTTTGATTTTTGGTTTTCTCTTTTAATGTAGATTGAAGCTGATCTTCTGTTATAAGACCAGCTTCCACTAATAAATCTCCAAGGCGCTTACGGGTTTGGATCATTGTCATCACACCTTCAATTAACAACTATCGTTTTGTATTTGATACAGATGATGAATTGGTGTTCGTGTTTTTTGTTTGAGCTTGTGAGGTCGAGTTTTTAGAGTTTGGTTGATTGGCAGACTCTCCGTTACTGGTTTCATTCACAGGATCACCATTTGTATTGGCAGGATCCCCTGCATTCGTTTCATTTACGGCGTTACTGTTTGTATTGACAGATTCCCCGTTACTTGCCTGATTAGGCTGGTTCAAGTCAGCAGAACTGCCATTTTCCACCAGCGGATGAATTTCTACTTTTGGAACGGGCGGATAGAAGTCTTCGGAAATTAGATCATTATGTACGAGCAGCCCATTTTGATACTCTTTACGATAAATCTTGATTAAAAATCCTTTCGCTCCGCTATTTTGGACCTTTATTTGCCCGGGATTCACAATGGGGCTATATTGAACGATTGTTCTTGGCGGGAAATATTGTATAGTACTATTATCAATCTTGTAAGTATGTGTAAACTTTGGCCCGAATAATGTGACATGCATGCCGTCGGATAGCCATTCTAATTCAATTCGATATGAATTTGGATTTGGATTGGCAAACACAAAATCATTATTTTTCTGGTAATCTACCTTCGCCTCAAACCCTGGTAATGTGTATTTCGGCACTGTTTGGCTTGTATGTTTCTCTAGAATGGAGAAGTTAGATGGCAATATTACCTGATAAATTCCTGATGCGATCATACTCATAGCATCAGATGATACTTCATTCATGTTCATCTGATTCATATATGCCAAGAGTGAAAAGGTAGATTGCCCTTTCACCTCAAATGATTTAAGTTTTCCGATTGCAAATAGTAAATCATTAGGGATATCAGGTGGATTCATTTTGATTTCATTAATGACTACCGGTTTTAACGCAGCATATTCATCTAACTTTATGACAAAATTTCCGGGATGCAGGAGGGCAGCAAAACTGGCAATCTGATTTTTAAGTTTTTGCATATCTACTTGATTTTTTGCCAAATCAGGCGAGAATGCATTTAATGCATTTGCCAATGCATCTTCACGAATATTTGGGCTTACTAAATTTTTTTTGCCGGGTTTTACGTTCAGTATCGCCGTTTTTGTATGAAATTGAAAAGCTCCAGTATCTAATGGAACTGATTTGTTCTTATATTGTAGAACGATTTTCGTATTCTTCATCCAATCAGCTATTTTCGCATCGATTTGTTTTATGGCTTCATCTTCTGTTTCTCCAGCAATATTAACTGATGCCACTGAAGTACCTGCCGGAAAAACAGAATGATCTCCGCGGAAAAAGCTATATGCCTGCGCCCCTATTTGGGAGAACCCAAACACGTAGGCCGTGCAAAGAATTAGGACAAAAAACAGCTTTAAGCTTTGAGTTTTTTCTTTCACACGAACCGGCTCCTTGTTTCCTATTCTTCAACATTCATGGATAATTCCACTAGCACTTCAGGACCTTTTTGCTGAGCTTTTATGATATCTTGCTCTGTAAGAATGGTCCCCTTAGAAAACAGAAGAATGCCGTCCCCATCCACAATGTCACTTACCAGTCTTTTTCCTTTAAGCAACTCAATTTGTTTTAATTTCAATTCCTGTAAATCTTGATTTGCTAAATCCATTTCTTCGTTTGTATGTGGTTCTGCTGTATTTTCTACAAGTAATTCAGCAGAGTCAAGAAATTGCGAAGAAGCATCCTCCTTGACGACGATAATGTCCTTTCCAAAAGTAACAACCTGATCCGCCGCTAACACGACTTCGTTGTTTGCTACATTCAGCAGGATGCCAAGGATATGACCAGTATCTTGATCAACAAAGAATTCTTGAACATCTCCAAGAAGTTCTCCTTTTCTGGTCAATACTTTTGTATTGGTTATTTTGATCTTTTTATTCACTAATTGATTGGCTACAGGTATTTCGTTTAAATCAATGACGGCACTTGCCGCTTCAATGGTAACGGCATATTCACCGATTCCGACTATTTTTTTAAATGGAATTGCTTTCATGCTGACCTGCCAATCATCATGTTCTATTGTTAAAAAATCAACAGAACCTTTTTCCGGGTTGATTACGAGTGATTTTACTTTCCCCAACTGACTTCCTTCAGAAATATTGATAATCGGCAACCCTATTATTTGCGTACTTTTCTTCATTCTGTTCACCACACCTAGTTCGATTTGTAACGAATCTTTTTATTATGCATTTCATTGAAATATTAATGGTTCTTTCGGCAATAATGTCCATGAATAAATTCCACTTGCTGTTCAAGAATCGGATATCCCGCTATTTTCTCCTTGATACGGTCGATCAGCGATTCAAGCTTCCCGAAATCTTTTATAGCAATATAATGTTCCATTAACATACTGGCAAATGTGAAATGTTCATGGACAGACAATTGAACATTCATCTGTTTCAGAATCAGCTGTTCATAATCCTCAGGATTCATTGTCTTACGGACAATTTTCAGTTGCGTAACAATGGTATGTATGATCTTTCTTTGTAAAATTGGTGTCCCTGATGGAGGATTCGGCATAGATTGTTTATTTGTTTCATCTTCAGCATCCTGTTCACTTACCAGCTTCAGAACATCTGGCTGGCTGGCTGTGACCGTTGGAATAACTTCTTCATAGGATGGAATATGCTCGGAAACGAGACCAGCCTCATCCATACTTTCAATTTCCTCATTAGTGTTTGCAGCGGATTCTTCATAGCCTGGAAACAGGTCGATATTCTGCTCATCCACTAACTGATCCAATTCACTTAAAGACTGCCCATCATTCTTTAATTCTTCACTAGCAATTGTTGCAGATTCTTCAAAGGAAAGAAGCTGACCGTTACTCAGGTCATCCTCAAGCTGTTCCAAAGTGCCTAAATGAAGACCATCCATTTCCTCATGATCTTCCACAGGTTTCTCCTGTTCATTGACCGCTTCTAATGGATCCAATTCAGCCAAAACTAGACTTGCTTCATGGTTAAAGAAAGAATTTTCCACTGTTTGGTTATGTTCTAATTCTTCGGTTAACATATTATGCAATGGTTCCTCAGGTTCTGCAGGTATAGCTTCGTTTACCATATCTTCTAATTCAGCTAAATAATCCTCTGTAACAGCAACTTCCAGCTGATCTTTATTTATCTGATCAGCGATCGGCTGAAATTCATTTTCCATGTCAAAGGGTTTATGTATTTCCCAATCTTCAAGCATAGTTTTCATCTCTAATGATTTTTCTTTAGAAATGATATCATTAGCATCAGATGTTTGCGCCTGAACTGTTGTATTTTCAATAATCGGAATTTCCTTTAGATGATGATCTCGGCTGTGCATTTCGATGTCTGTCATTGTTCGTTCTTCAGAATCTATTCTTCCAGGAACGTCATCATTCATTTGATCGAAGAATAATGGCTCTTCTTCAATGGACTGTATCGGCACATATAAAACCTTGCCTACTTTTCGGTCGAGAATATACGCAATAAGACCAATAAGAACGAATAGTAAAATAACGAACTCCCAAAGTGGCAAAACAGTTTGAGCAAAAAGACCTATAACACCAAATAAAAAAGAAAGAGAAATGATCATCCATTTTCCGATTTTAGATATGCCGATCGGCAAAAAATATATTACCGGAACAAGGATCACAAGAGATCCAATAGCCCAAAGAAAATGCTCCATTTCACCCCTCCCTTTCAAAATGGCATCTCTAATCAAAAAGTTTTATCGTATTAAAAGCAACAATTTTCTTATTTAACGGACTTATAAAACCTTTTCATCTTAAATTATTGTATAATAAAATTAGGTATTTTGAAAGATAACAATGGTATAATTTTGATTTTTTCCTATTGAACTTGTCAAAAATACTCGAAATTTACCATTCTTAATTCTTCATTTTTGGAGGTGCGGTACATCGAATGTCCCATCGCTTACAAAATAGCCGAGGCTTAACCCTCATTGAAGTATTAGTCTCTATTACCATTTTAGGGATTATTACAACTGCTTTCCTTTCCTATTTTACCCAAGCGTATTCCTATACGAAAAAAAATCAAGATCAAACTGTAGGGATCAACATTGCCCGCAATGTTTTGTATTATATGGAACAGCAAAACTATCAATCCATTAAAAATCAATATTTCCCTTCGGACACTAACCCTAAAGAGGTCAAATTAACGATTGACAATTGTAAGGATTCTGTATTTGATACACCCGTCTGCAGAGATTTTTTCTCCACAGAAATCAACAATGTTGACTATTCAACAACCGTTACGTTATCAAGAGATGTCACTAATGGCAGCCAAACAGCAAGTCCTAATTTAAGCAATTATCTGATCGGTGTTGAAGTGCAAGTTACTTGGGGGAATCAATCGAGAACAGTAAGGGGTTTAATACAAAAATGAAGAAACAGCTTGCAAATGAAGGTGGCCTTACGTTAATTGAAGTACTTGCCACTTTAGTGATTGCGACCATTCTTTCAGGTGTCATTTATAGTGTCTTTCTTACCGGGATTAAACTTTATCAGAAGATCGGGATTGAAAGCCAGCTTAGGGATGATGCCGATTATGTTGCGACCATGATCTTGAACGAAATGTATAACAGTCCACCGAATACGGTATCGGATTATGCAAATCCCGCTACAGGTGCAAAAGGAATTGAAATGATTCGATATAAACCGAAGAATGTAGATGGATTTTTGGTCGAGGATTCAACTGAAATTGAGGATCATACCTTGATTTATAAAGAAAACGAAAGCTTCTATATCGAAAAATTAGATGCTCAAAACAAGACGATCTCGAAGGAAAAAATTGATCCGCCCAACTCCATTCATACAGTTATCGAAGATGGAACAAATACTGAAACTTCTAACCTCTCTCTTGGTTCTTGCACAAGAGAAGACACAAGCGGCAAATGCGAACATGGCCGGATTTCACTCAATCTGGTTCTCCAAAGCCGCCAATCAGGAGGTAATCGTTTACTAAATACGAAGCCATTAATCTTAAAAAGTTCATTCGGCTTCTAACCTGAGGTGATACGATGCTAAAAGAGGAAAAAGGCTATACACTTCTAACTGTTATGCTCGTCCTGCTTGTCTTTACTGTCCTCGGGCTGGCCATTCTTTCCGTCAGCATTAACGGGGCGCGCCGGACACAGATCCGGCAAGAAAATATTGAGGATAATTTAGACGCGATTCGTAATCTAAATGAAGCCGTCGCCTATATAAAAGCATCCGTCAGAAATACATACAATCCGGGAATGACAGTTAATGATTTCAGCCAATTCGTTTCGAACAATTTGTTAAATAACGCATATGGTTATCAAATAACGGATGCCAGACCGGATTTAAAAGAATTTACAAGAGTTCTAACCGTAACAAGTAAAGTTAGAAAAAGCGCCGTCTACCAGCAAACTGTTTACATTACACCAATGCCAAGCTTTCTTAAATATGCAATCGGTTCAAGAGATACCTTAACGATTAATGGCTCTCTTTATTTAAAAGAAGGGAATATCTATGCGAAAAACGGCTTGGAAATCAGCAATCAAGCAAAATATATTTATAATAATTCCCAAAGGGAAGTGGCAACAACATTTCCATCCGTGCTTAGTCATTCGGAAAATTATCTATATCTTAATGATCAGAATGTCACCTTTTGTGATGACAGAAACGGGAAATGCTATGTGAATGGAATAAAGCAAACCTTTCTCCCGCTAAAGTCTGATCAATTGGACAGTGTCTTTGACCCAAATGCACCAACTATCGCCAAAGATGATACGGATTTCATTGATGTAGATATCGTCAAAACATTCATTGATAAATTAAAGGATTGCGGTATTATCGATCCCGCTTTCGATATTTCGAATTTATCAAGCGATCGTCTAATTCAACAAGCTAAAAGTTCGATCAATGCTGCGACAACTAACTCCAATGTACAGGTTATTTCGACTTTTAATCATTTGAATAACATCGATCAGGCCAAGAAAAGCTTCGTCTATAATGGAGATGCTAATATTGATACGAATAATCTGTCCATAGATCACACCCAATGGCTTGTCATTAATGGAAATGCCTATTTCGAAAACAGTGGAAATGATACGATGAATGTTTCTGGCAATATTCTTGTAACAGGAGATGTTTCCATTAAGGGCAAGGTGGCTTTTAATTCCACGATGTATGTGTTAGGCAGGACATCGATCGATAATGTCAATATTTCCGGACTGGACAACGGAGAATTGATCCTAATGTCAGAAGGTACACTTGAAATTGCGAAGTTGAATAAATTTGTTAATCCTGATAATTCAGACTTGAATCAAGTAAACTCGATCAAAGCCTTCTTGTACACCAATTCGGATGCGGTTGTCTATGCAATTGGCTCCTATATTAATATCGATGGCGGACTATTTGCCAACGGCAACCTGGAAGTAAATGCGTTTCGCGGAAAAACCTATGATCAACAAACAGATTTACGTTTTGAACCGAATCCAGATAAACAAGCTTCACGTTTCATCATTCAAAACAACAAAAAACTGTTCCTCGATCACGCAGAAGGCTTGCCAAAGGTTGATCAACTTGAGATTGTAACTGATTTGATGAAACAAAATTAGAGGCTGACAAAAAGTGTTCAGCCTCTTTGCAATAGTTTAATGATATCTTCGTGTTTCCAATGCAAGGCATAATCCAATGCCGTTTTTCCTTCTTTGCTTTTCAGCGCCGGATTGGCCCCATTTTGAAGAAGAATCATGACAATATCCGTAAAGCCATATTCTGCCGAGATCATTAAAGCCGTCTTTCCATCACGATTCTGATCATTTATTCCCGATTTGTCTTGCTGAAGAAGATATTGGAGGACCTCGCTTTGGTGATCCATTGCAGCACTAGAGATCAAACCATTTCCATTATAATCTCTATCTAATTTACGGTTATGATAGGGATATAATAGTTTGACTGCCTCTAATTGACCAGCCTTCACTGCAATTAATAATGGTGTTTCCTGATATCTATTTGTCACGTTCGGATCACTTCCAAGTTGAAGCAAGTAGCGAATGATGTCCGGATGTCCCGACATTGCGGCAATTTGCAAGGCCGTATTCCCCATATCATTTTTGGCATTAATGTTGTTTGCCTTATCTTGACTGGCCAGCTTTAACAAGTTTTTTATTTCTTTAATTTGTTTAGGATATTTGGGATCTCCAATTGACTCACGGTAATCCTCTAATACCGATACAATTTGAACGAATAATGGCATAGGCACTTTCTTATTTGTTTTTGCACCATTTTTTAATAGAATAGCTGCAGTTTCCAACGAGTGATCATTTAAAGCTGTTTCTAGCGGTGTCAGCCCATCCTTGGTAAGAAAATTAAGCGGGTAGTTTTGTTCAACCATTTTTTTGATTTGAGTTATATTATTTTGCTGAATGGCATTTACCAGTTCTTTTTGCTTGTCTTCTTGCGATTTTCCCGAAAAAACAAAGATGAGTATGGATACCATTATTGAAATCGTTATGATGGAAATGATAAGACTTATTGTTTTTGTCTTGTTCATCCTTATAGTCCTTCCTATAGTCTTCTGCATAATGAGAAGCCATAACAATTGTCATGGCTTCTTATTTGTTATTTTAATATTTGTCGTTATCGTCATTTCCGGAAGTTTGATCAACGACATTGACTTTTAAGATCGCAGTGTATGCTTTGCCGGCCTCATCTTGGACTGTAATGAAAATATTTGCACTTCCTAAACGATTCGCTAAGATTTGACCGTTTGGCATGACGGATAAAATATAATTATTAGAGGATTGGTACGTAACACCATCTTTAATATTCGTTGCATCACCGGGAATATAGACAATGAAGTTTCCGGCATTTTTACTGTTGTCGCCTTTTTGAATATTGATTTCCGGAGGGTTTGTACTAATGCCTTTTAATGGTGATCCAACTGTAACATTTACAGAAGTTTGCGCATTGCCATCTTCCGAAGTGATGATGACCTTGGTTGTTCCGGTAGATTCTCCTTTAATCCTTCCATTTTCTAGTACACTTACAATGGACGGATCTAATGATTTCCAAATTAAATTTTTATTCGTGGCATTGTCCGGCTGGATTTTTACCATAAAGTTACTGAATTCGTCCAACTTATTTAACTTAATATCGCCAGGCTGCACTAAAATACTATTTACAAGCACATTATTAATCATTAATTTCGCCTTTTGGGTGATGACATTTCCATTTGCATCTATCCCGCTAACGACCAAGTTTGTCGTACCTGCCTTGAGTGCAGTAATCGTAAATTTGTCCTTATCAATAGCAGCCAAGCCTGGATCTTCAAGCGAAACAGTGATTCCATATTTTGCATCCTGTGGTGTTATGGTGATTGGCAGATTTTTCGTATCACCAACATTCATTGTAAGATCGGATACATCTATTTTCTGTACCGGTACCCTTACCGTCACATAGGTAGATGCCTCTTTTACATTGCCAAAAACATCTGTTACTTTTACTTTAATATAACCATCTCCGATAGCATTGGCTGTTACGACGCCCGAATCCGGGTCAATCGACATAATTGAATTATTCGTTGTTTCCGACCATTTAATTTCTTTAATTCCAGCATTTTCTGGTTTGATTTTCAATTCTAAGGCAAAGTTTTTCGGAATTCCTTTATTTAAGACGATGCTGTCTGGTAACTGAATATCGGTGAGCGCATAATCCGACCTTGCTGTTAGGGCATTAAATTGTGCGGATTTTGTGCTGTTATCAATGTCCTGATAACTAATTTTCGCATTATTTAAGGTGAATTGATTCTTCGTTCTTGGAATTACCGTAATAGTAAAGTTAACCGGTGAGGCAGAATACTTATCACCTGTTTTCTTGTAAGTAATCGATGGAAGAGTTCCCTGAACAGTATATCCTGTCGATAAACTTCCTGTTTTCGTGAACCCAGCAGGAACAACAACATCCATATTCGCTGGAAAGCTTTCCGAATATTGAATTCCGGATATAACGGCACTATCGCCCAGTTTCTGTGTGACTGCCCCTGTAAGATCTTGAGGATTTATTAAATAATTTAACGTAATTTCTTTATTTACAGGCACAATATCGCTTGTTGATGCTGTCCGGCTAACTTGCAGCGGAGCATTTACTTTTTGAATCGTCAGATTTAAGACCTTCTCGGATTTCGCTCCACTCTTGTCCATTGCATCAATTCTTAAAACGGCAGTTCCGCCATTTGGCATTCCATGGTCAATGGATTTTACGATCGTGGAACCATTTGCCATATTATCTTCGGAATAAACTAATTTGTCATTTAAATACACTTGCGTTGAAACACTTTTATCTTTCAGATCAAAATCCTGGATATTATAAGCTAGCTCAATTTTTTGATGTGCTGGTATCACATCTCCATCAGACGGGGTCATCACAGTAAGGACCGGTGCGTGATTCGAACCAAGGAAAGCTCGATACATCGTATTGACAAATAGCCTTTGCTCATCATCTGGAAACCTTGAAGAAGTGTGACCAGTTCCTGAATAAGTCACATTCCCCTTAGAATACGTATAATAATGGTTCCAGCTGTCAGTTGGATCACGATTGCTGCCAATGATATTGTACCAAGGCGTAATATTAGAATCTTCTAGATTTAACGTGTAATACTGATTATGGGTTAACGCAATTTGAATATTATTCCCTAGTTTAAAAGGATACTTCGTCATCATTCCATCATTTACTTTATTCGTTTGAGTTGACGTGTTGGGCGCTTGAAATCCCAAATTTGTTTGCGGAGCAATTTGTCCCGTATCATCCATAAAGTTACTTACCCACAGGTTATTATCTGTAGCGCTTTTTCTGTAAATCGTATCGTGGGTGAACATCACACTTTGATTCGTTTTAATAAAATTTTCAATGGAATTGGCTGAATTTTGGTTAAGAATGGCTCCCTCATTATATATATCGGAAAATCCAAAAATCAGCATATCATACTTCCCATTTACCGTTTCATGCGAATACGGTGCTGTAGGTCCGGCACTTTTGTTAAATTCATCAAAACTCGTTACATCTATATTAATCTTATATTCTCCCGAAGATGGATTTAAGTAAGATTGATTCATATTAACAGGGCTTAATAAACTGGAGCCGTCGCTAGGATACCGTTTAACCTGGAGTACATTTATATCTACTCTTTTATCCACAAAATAAATGGTTCCTTTTTGGTAGTCTTTAAGATTTGTCCCCATATCAATGACTTCAAGCTTCCAATTGCGAATTCCGCTGTATCCTCTAGGCAGTACATAGCTGATGGATGTACTTGCGCTTGTAATTGGCTGTTCTAGCACAATTTCTGACGGGTCATATTGATCATTGAAGTCGGAATCTATGTAGAGTCTTACCCTTAAATCTTTTGACTGAATATTTGACGGTTTTAGGATATTTAAATTGAACTCCAGCTTATCACCGGGTTTATATTTTTGATTTAGTTCGGATGGACCGGATGTCAATTCAAATCTTGGTCTGGAAATATAATTTGAACTATTAAGGAAATTTGACAGTAAATTGGCTGCTTTCTGTTGATTGCCGTTATAATGAAGAACATTTGCTTTATTAAAGTAATTAATGAAATTCTGCAACTTTCCATTATTCTTTACGCTATTCTCTCCAAGTAAAACAGGCTGCCCTTTATTAATAAAATCATTGATGATTTCCTGCTGCCGTAAATTGGTAATATCATTTAAAATATTCGTTGTATTATGTGCCAAGGCCCGAATATCTAGATCAGCCTTATATGGATATTGCTTCTTTAAATCATTGATATAGTCTGTAACTGTTTTGGTTGAATATATTCCACCATCCGGAATGGCAATGATATCGTATTCTCCGTCCAGTTCATCCCTTGAGGCAACGAATTGTTTCATGGTAATCGTCGTAACCGAATATTTATTACTGTCTAAAACATTGGCCAATTTTGAAGAACCTGTATCCACGATCTCTAAAACCTTCAATTTAGGGGTCGTGGTGGTATCTGCTTTTGCTTTATCATTTGTTATTTGGATGACTAAGCTAAATAGAAGCAATATCACAACAAAGATTGTTACAATTTTCTTCATCCCTTCCCTCACTCCCTTCTAGTTCTTTCTGATTATCTTAAAATGCCAAATTTTTATTGCTTTTGTATTATTATAGCAAAATCTTAGGTTATAACTAGATACATTGTCGTGCTATTATTTGATTTTTTTTAATAAAAAAAAGGGG